>CAYZID010000024.1:0-36350 GCA_964478315.1 uncultured Myxococcales bacterium
GCCCACACGCGGGATCCAAAGCCGAATCCCAGAGTAGGTGGCGGATCTGGGGGGAACAAAGTGCTGCCCCCGCGCCGCCCGTGTCAGGTCTCGCGCACCTCGATCCCGCGCCGCCGCACGGCGTCCAGCACGGCCTCGGCCGAAGGCTCGCCGTCCAGGAGCCTCGCCTCCAGGGCGCGCGCGCCGGGCGCGCACACCCCCCGGGCCACGAAGGCCATCATCATGGCGCAGTGGAACCCCGTGAGGCGCTCCATCCCCGTGAAGCCGGTCTCGGGGTCGTAGCGGTCGACGATGTCCTCGACGGACGTGGCCGGCTTCCCGCCCCGGGTCCCCTCCGCCACGGCGTGCATGATGCAAACGTCCCGGAGTTCGGGGGCGACGATGTGGCGCGCCAGCAGCAGATGATAGAGGTCCCGGGGCACGACGGCCGCCTCCACGCGCGTCCCGTCCGGGAGGGTCACGGGCGTCCGCACGGGCTCCAGATCGAACAAGCCCAGCTCGCGATAGGCGCGGAACCGATCCGCATGCCCGGGGAGGCGCAAGACGCGCGTCTCGAAGCGTTCGAGCCGCCCCTGGAAGGTCCACGGTGCCGTGGAGCCCCCGGCCGCGATGAAGGCCTCCATGGTCCCGAAGGGCTCCAACTCGATGGGGCGAGGGTCGCTCAGCGCCTCCAGCTCGACGATGCGCCCGCCCCGCAGCAGGGGCACCGTGCCGTCGTACTCGTTCGTGAGCCCGTTGAGGTGGAAGCCGCACTGGTAGTTCCACGGCGGTCGCGGCTCCTGGGGCATCCCCGCGTCGTAGATGGTCACCGCCCGCGCCACGTCCAGGCGCTCCATGGCCCGCACCGCCAGGACGTTCACGAGGCCCGGCCCCATCCCGCAGTCCGGGAGGACCACGGTCCCGGCCGCTCGGGCCGCCGCGTCGCGCGCGAGTTGCTCCCGCACGACGCCCGTGTGCCCCCCCATGTCCACGAGGTGGGTGCCCTCGGCGATGGCCCACTCCGTGAGCGCCACGTTGAAGAAGTAGGGCACGGCGCTCAGGGCCACGTCGCCCCCGCGCAGCAGGGCGCGCGCTGCGGCCTCGTCCGCGGCCTCCACGGCGTGGGGCCAGGCCGCCGCCACCGCCTCCCGCCCCTCCCGCGCCAGCAGCGCGTTCACCCGGTCGGCCGCCTGGCGGGCCAACGCGGGGGACCGGTCCGCCAGGGTGACCGCCCGTGCGTCGCCGAAACGACCGAGATCATAGGCTGCTGCCGTTCCCTGACGCCCTGCGCCGAGGATGACGTAGACGTAGCCGGGTGTGCTCACGGTGCCTCCTCCGCTGTCTCACGGCCCGGGCACCTCTCTACCACCCCACGCCCGGACCTGTCTGCCGGCCTTCAGCCGCCCCGGGTCCCGCCCAGCCGCGTAGTCAGGCGCGCGATCCACGCGGGCGTCGTCCCGCAGCACCCTCCCACGGCGCGCGCGAGGGGACCGCCCCCCCCTCGGGCGCGGTCCCCCTGGACGGCGCTCGCGAGCGCGCGGGCGAAGACCTCGGGGTCCCCGTCGTAGACGAACCGCCGCGGCGCCTCTTGGGCCGTGTGGGGCTCAGCCCCAGCCTGGGGCGGTGGGGGGGACGACACCTCCCGAGGCTGCCCGGCGGCGGGCTGGAGGACCACGGGCCCCAGCCCGCGCGCGGCGACGTGGCGCGCCAGCGCGAGCATGTCGGGCGCTTGGAGTAGACAGTTGGCGCCCACGGCGTGCGCCCCCGCGCGGCGCAGCGCCTGGAGGGTGACGTCAGCGGGCTCCCCGGCGAGGGTGACGAAGGGGGACGGCCCGGAGGCGCGCCGGAAGGTCAGCGACACCCACACCGGGGCGTCCCGCCCCGTGGCGGCGCAGGCTCGGAGCGCGGCCTCCAGCGCGACCAGCGCCTCGCGCGCGTCGGTCATGGTCTCCACGTGCAGGGCGTCCACACCCTCGTCCAGCAGCCGCCGCGCGAGCCCGTGGTGGGCCTCGAACAGCCGCGCCCGCCACGGTCCCGGCGCGCGGTCCTCGGCGCCCTCCCCCGGCGGAAGCCGGAGCCCGGTGGGGCCCATGTCGCCCAAGACCCAGCGCGGCCGCGCGGCCCGTGCCAGGCGGACGGCCTCCCGCACCACCTCGTCCGCGCGCCCCTCCAGCCCCACGGCCCGCAGGCGCACGGTGTTCGCCCCGAAGGTGCAGGTGTGCACGGCCTCCGAACCCGCGTCCACGTAGCGCGCGTGGACGTGGGCGACGGCGGCCGGGTGCTCCAAGACCCACCGCTCGGGCGGCTCGCCGAGGCGCAACCCGCGCGCCATGAGCTCGGTGCCCATCGCCCCGTCCAGGACCAGCGGCCAGGGCGCGGCACGGTCCGAAGGGGCGTGTTCGCTCAGGCTGTCGGGCGACCGCTGGGCTCCCGGTGGGCTCAGAACGCCCCGATGAGGCGCTTGATCCCCGTCTTGAGGGAGCGCAGCTCTTGGTCGTCGAAGGCGGCGACGAGCTCGGCCTCGCACTCGGCGTGGATCTCGGAGACGCGCTTGCGCAGGAGGGCCCCCTCCTTGGTGAGCGACACGAGGGTCACGCGCCGGTCCGTGGGCCCGTCGCGGCGCTTGACGTAGCCCGCGCGCACCAGGGCGTCGACGATGCGGCTCGCCCGAGAGGGGGACACGCGGATGCGCCGCGCGACCTCGCGCCCGGTGAGCTCCTCACCCTGGGCCATGGCGACCAGGCACTGGTACGCCCCCGGGGTAAGGCCGGCCTTGGCGCGGATCTCGTCCTCGCGTTGGCCGCAGCGGTTGCGCAGCTCGGTGACGAGCTCGTAGAGCCCGGTCCCAGCCGCGGAGTCATCCTGAGTTTCACGTGTGTCTTTATCAACCATTGCGTTGGCAATCCTCCACACGGCCGCACTGCTGGTCAACCACGAATGGTTGCGGGCGGTGAAACCCTTAGCACCGCAATCATGTTCCGGCGCGAGCTGCGGCCGCAGCCCGCTCATCTGCACCCACGTCCCGGCTGCCCGCGCGTGGCTCGCCGTCCACGTCCTGGTCGCAGACGCCGGCCGGCACCTCCACGCCCTGGTCCACGGCCCGGGCGACGGTGGGCGCGTCACTGAGATGCAGGTCCCCATCCGGGACGCTCACGAAGGCGTCCAGCTCCCCAGGCGGGGTGAGCTCCACGTTCCCCGCCTGCACGCCCTGGGCGTCGCCGCGCTCGCGGAGCGGGCCCACGACCAGGTTGTTGGTGACGCGCACGCCCTGACTCCCCGCGAAGCGCCACTCCACGGATGAGAACGGCGGCGAGGTCGCCGCCACGGTGTTGTGGACGACCTGCGCGCCGCACGCGGACCAGAGGCACACGCCGCAGTCGAAGCCCGACGGGGACGCCAAGAGCGCCGGGTCCGTGGCGACGATGAAGTTGTTGCGGACCACGCCGCCGTAGTGCCCCACGTACGCCCCGGCCACGTCGGGGCAAGGCGCGTCGTCGTAGGTCCGCGCGTCTCCGGACTGGCTCAGCCCAAAGCCCACACCGCGCGCGTTGTTCATCAGGAGGTTGCGCTCCACCAGGGTGTCTCGACACCCGCGCCAGAAGTGGACCGCGTGCTCGGACAGGCCCGTGTCGCACCAGAAACCTCGGATCTCGTTGTCGCGGATGACCCACCCCCGGGCCTGGTGCGCGTCGATGCCGCCCGTGTAGCAACCGCCCGGGTTGGGCTGCACGTTGGGGCGCCCGGCGTCCGTGAGCTCGATGCGGCTGCACGCCACCTCCCCCTCATCGGGGTAGCCGCCCGCCGTCCCCGGGTTCACCTTGATCCCCTGCTCGCGCGGGTCCTCGACCACAACGCGGTAGATCTTGGTGCCCGTCGTGTCGGCCCCGTCGGCGGTCACCACGTGGATGGCGTGGGTGTGGGCGCGCCGGATGGTGAGCTCGGCCACCGTGACGTCCGAGGCGGCCACGGTGATGACCTCCGTGGTCACGTCGCCCCCATCGAGGACGACGGCGGTCGGGTCCCCGCTGGCCGAGCGCAGCGTCACACCCGGCGCCGTGATCCACAGGTAGGCGCCGTCCAAGTGGTAGACGCCGTCCGCGAACCGCAAGACCTGGCCTGACTGAAGGCCGCCCGCGATGCCCGTGAGCGCAGACGCGTCCCCAGGCCCCACGTCCACGACGTCGGCCCCGGACGGGATCGGGCCCAACGGCGGACAACGGTCGAACGAGCCGGGCCCCATGTCCGAGTCCGTGTCGGAGCCGGTGTCGGGTCCACCCGCTGTGTCGGGGCCCACGTCGGGCCCCACGTCGGGCCCCAAGTCCGCCCCCGCGCCGTCCAACGCCGCCGCGTCCCCTCGGTCCAGCGCGTCCGCGTCCGCGACGGCAGCGCCGTCCGGGACCGCCGCGTCCCCCGCGGGCGCCGACGTGTCCGCGCCTCCGCACCCAGCCAGCACCAACGCGAGCGCCACCACCAGCTCTCCGCGCCACCACGCTCTCACCACCATGTCGTCCCCTTCGTCCCCTGCGCGTGTCGCTCCCAACCCCGGCGGAGCCGCCCCGCCGTGCGCCGCGCGTGCGGCCCCGCACTTTTTTTCGACCCCACCGTAACCGGACTCCCCCGAAGCGCATACCCCCAGCCGTGACCGCCGCGACGGCGCGCTCGGAGCGGCCTCGGTGGCCGGTCACATCGCAACGACGGCTTTCGAGCCTCCCGAAGACCCACCCCCGGCGCGCACCGCCGCCGACCGCACGAGGAGACCTCTCATGAAGACCCCCACCAAGCTCAGCAAGACCCTGTCCGCCGGCGCCCTCGCCATGACCCTGTCCCTGGGCGGCCTCACCCTGGGCGCCGCCGCCTGCGGCAGCTCGTCCAAGCAGGTCAAGGCCAGCGACAAGTCCTGCGGGGCCAAGTCCGGGGGCGGAGAGAAGGCCGGCAACGAGCCCGCCACGAAGTCCTGCGGCGCCGAGAAGACGGGCACGGACTCGGGCACCAAGTCGTGCGGCGCCGGCTCCTGCGGCTGAACCGATGGTCCTCGCCACCCAACGCGCTCCGGCGGCCCGCGCCGCCGGAGCCGCGGCGCCCCTCTCGGCCGTCGCGACCCCACGCCAGGCCTCCCCCTCCCTGGGCTTCGGCGTGGGGCTGCGGCGGCCCCATTTCCAGGCCATCACCGCAGACCCGGCCGGCGTGGACTTCGTGGAGATCGTCGTCGAGAACTTCCTCGGCTTCGGCGGCCCCGCGCGCGCCGCGCTGGAGGCCATGGCCGCCCAGCGGCCCGTGGTCATGCACGGCCTGGGCCTGTCCATCGGCTCCCCCGACCCCCTGGACCTGGCCTACGTGGACGCCCTCAACCAGCTCGCCGCCGACACGGGCGCCCGGTGGACCACGGACCACCTGTCGTACAGCTCGGCGTTCGGCGTCGAGTACCACGACCTGCTCCCGCTCCCCTTCACCGAGGCCGCCGTGGAGCACGTGGTCCGTCGCGTGGAGCTGGTCCAGGCGCGGCTCGACGTGCCCTTCGCCCTGGAGAACCCCAGCTACTACCTGGCCCACCCCGTGGCCCCGGGGCAGGGGGGCATGACCGAGGCCGAGTTCGTGCGCCGGGTGGTCACCGAAGCGAACTGCGGCCTCCTGCTGGACGTCAACAACGTGTACGTGAACGCCCACAACCACGGGTACGACCCCCGCGCCTTCATCGACACCATGCCCCTGGACCGAGTCATCCAGCTCCACGTCGCCGGCCACGTCCGCGCCCGCGAGCTGGGTCCCGACACGGCGGCCCTCGTGGAGTCGACCGGGGACGACCTCCTCATCGACACCCACGGCGCCCCCATCGCCGACCCGGTCTTCGACCTGCTGGCCTACACGCTGGAGCGCACGGGGCCGGTCTCGGTCCTGCTGGAGCGCGACCACGCCATCCCCTCCTACGACGACCTGCGCGCCGAAAACGAGCGCGTGCGGGCCGTGGGCCAGGAAGCCCTCCGTAGGGCGACCCAGGACGCCAGCCTGGAGGCGACGCCGTGACCGCCCCCACCACGCCGCTCCCCCTCGCGCACCTCCAGAGGACGCTCCACGCCGCGCTGCGAGGCGACCGCCCCGTGGACGCCGTCGCGGCCGAGCTGGGCCTGCCGCCAGCCCGCGTAGAGCTCTACCGGCGCTTCCTCCGCGCGCACGTCGTGGGCGTGTTGAACAAGGACTTCCCCCTGGTCCGCGAGGCGCTGCCCGCCGCGACCTGGGAGCGCCTCACGGACGCCTTCTACCGCGCGCACCCGGCCGAGAGCGTCGAGCTCAACCGCGCCGCGGAGGCCTTCCCCGCCTTCGTCGAGGCGATGGTCGCGGCCGCGGCCACGGGACCGGCCGGGGATGGCGCCCGCTCTCCGCGGTTCCCGGGCCTCACCCCCTTCCACGCCTCGCTGGCGGCCTTCGAGTGGGCCGAGTTCGTGAGCTACACGCACCCCGGACGGGTCCCCGCCCACGGCGAGGTGTCCGCGCCCGCGCTGAACCCCACGCTGAGCGTGGTCTCGCTCCCCGTCCCCGTGGTCGAGTTCGTCGTGAACAGTCTCAAACGGCCCCGCGACCCAGGCGATGGCACCGAGCGACCGGCGGCCCCCCCGCCGAGCTCGGGAGACGGCCCCGAGTTGGTGCTGTTCTTCCGCCCTCCCCCGCCGCCGGGATCCGCCGGCACCTACGCTGGCGAGACCGACCGCGTGGCCTTCTACCGAGCCACCGACGACCTGCTGTTCGCCCTCAAGGTGACCTACGACGGCCTCGACCCCGCCGCCGCCGCCGCCGCCGCCGGGTTGGACCCCACCGCCGCCGTCCAAGCCGTCTCCCGCGCTGCCGCGATAGGCCTCGTCCTCGTCCCGGCGGGGTGAGAAACCTTCCGGGTCAGCCCCCCCCCAAGCACACAGCGGAGCGCCAGGGGAGCGGCCCGCAGGCAGCCTGCCGGGCACATCCGTGCCAACGGCACCCATGAACTTCGTTCTTGTTGGCCCGGGGAACTTGTCGGATGATGGCGGGGACTCCGGGGGCGTCGGCGGAGCGCCTACCGACGAACGATGGGTCGATGCATCGTGTCGCCACCCTCGGAGCGTGTCTCGCGAGTTCCACCACCCGCCCTCGTCCCAAGGGGTTCACCGATGCGCGACGTTCACCAGCCCAACCATCCCGCTGACCCGACGATTCGCCCGGCGGAGCGCCCTCCAAGTCCGGGCGCGGGCCTGCTGGCCGTGCCGGAGGCCCGCCGCTCCTGGCAGATGGCGGTCGCCCTCGCCGCCGCGGTGGCCCTCGTGGCCTGCTCGGACTCGCCCACCTCGTCCACTCTCACGCAGACGGACGTGGGGGGCGTGGCCGTGGACAGCGGGGCTGCGGACGGCTCCAACCTGGACGCCGCGCAGCAGGACGACGGTGGGGCGGTCGACGTCCAGTCGGACGCCCAGCAGCCAGACGCCCACACGGACACCGGCACGGACGAGGGGCCTGACGCCAGCGTCACCGACGACGTCGAGCCCGACACCGCCGACGGCAGCGCGGGCGACGCGGTGACCGATGCGACCGAGCCCGACACCACCGACGGCGGCACGGGCGACACCACCCAGGGCGACACCGCCGACGGCGGCGCGGGCGATACGGCGCCTGGCGACACCGTGGAGCCGGCCTGCGCGACCGACGACGACTGCGACACCGGTCAGCGCTGCCTGACCACGGATGACGGCCCCGTGGCCTGCGTGGAGGTCCACGCGGGCCTCTGCACGGCCTGCGCCGAGGACGCTGACTGCGCCAACAGCCAGATCGCCGCCCTGAGCGGCCAGTGCCTGCCGGTGAACGATGAGCAGGACGCGTGCCTCACGCCCTGCGACGACGGCGCTTGCCCCGAGGGCTACACGTGCTCCACCGTGGGCGATTCGCTGAACGTCTGCACCCCCGACGCGGGGACCTGCTCCTGCGACGGGACCGCGACGGGCCCCCTGCCGGGCGACGCCTGCGAGATCACCAACGACTACGGGACCTGCCCGGGGGTGGGCACGTGCATGGACGACGGCTCCGTGGCCTGCTCCGCCCCCACGCCCACGGCCGAGCTGTGCGACGGCGTGGACAACGACTGCGATGGCGTCACCGACCCCGAGGACGCCGCCGGCTGCACGAACTATTACCTGGACGTGGACGGCGACGGCTACGGTGACGGCGACCCGCGCTGCCTGTGCGCCCCCGACGTGGACGGCGACTGGGACGCCACGGAGGCGGGCGACTGCGCGCCGGACGACGCGGCCGTGTCCCCGGGCGCCGCTGAGGTGTGCGACGGCGTGGACAACGACTGCGCGGACGGCGTCGACGAGGGCTTCGATGTGGGCGAGGCGTGTGACACGGGCATGGGCAACGGTTGCGGCGTGGGGACCCTGGTGTGCGGACCCGACGGCGGGGTGGTCTGCGACGTCTTCGGCGGCCAGGCGCCGCCCCCCGAGGCGTGCGACGGCGTGGACACCAACTGCGACGGGCAGGTGGACGAGGGCTGCGACGACGACGGCGACGGCTACTGCGACGCCGCCATGGGCTACGACGGGGCCACGGCCGCTTGCGAGCACGGCGCTGGCGACTGCGACGACGACGACCCGGCGGTGCACCCGGGGGCGAACGACGCCCTGGACGACGCGGGCCTGGACGACAACTGCGACGGCGTGGACGGCGACGCCGCCCACAGCCTGTTCGTAGCGCCCGGCGGGTCGGACACCGCACCTGGGACCATGGAAGCCCCCCTGGCGACGCTCGCCCAGGCGGTGACCGCCGCGGGCTTCAACGCCGACGTGGACACGATCCTCGTGGGTGGGGACCTGGTCTTGGCCGACACGCTGACCCTCACGGACGCCGTGACCATCGCCGGCGGCTTCGACGCCGCGGCGGGCTGGACGCGCGACGTGACGACGCCCTCCACCCTGTCCACGCCGCCCGTGGGGGTCCACATCGAGGCAGGCGACGCGCCGGTCTCCCTGGATGCTCTGTCCATCGTCGCGGCCGACGCCACCGAGGACGGCGCCTCCTCCGTGGGCATCCGAGTGGTGAACTCCAGCGCGGTCACGCTGCGCAACCTGGAGGTCTTCGCCGGCCAGGGCGCCGACGGGGCCGACGGCGCGAACGGCGCGAACGGCGCCGAGGGCGGCGCCGGTGAGCCGGGCGGCGCGGGCTGTGAGTACGAAGGCGGCGTGTTCTGCGATGACTGCTCGGGCCCCGGCATCGCCGCCGGGGGGACGTCGAGCTGCGGCGCAGGTCTGGGCGGTCAGGGCGGTGCGGCCGGCAAGGGGAAGAACGGGGCGGGCGGCGCGGGCCAGGACGGCTCGGGCGGCGCGGTGGGCGGCGCGGGCGGAAGCCCCAGCAACGACGGGGGCGCAGGCGGCGCGGGGGCCACGGGCGCGACGGGCACCCCCGGGGCGGGATCCGCGGTGCTCGGGGCAGGTGGTCCCTTGGGCTGGACTGCCGCGTCCGGCGAGGACGGCGGCGCGGGCGAAGGCGGCCACGGCGGCGGCGGCGGCGGCGGCGGCGGCGGCGATGGCGGGGCGATGGTCTGCAACGCCTACGGCGGTGCGGGCGGCGGCGGCGGCGCCGGCGGCTGCGGCGGCGCAGGCGGTGCGGGCGGCCAGGGTGGCGGCGCCTCCGTGGCCCTGTACCTCTGGGGCTCCACCGTGACGCTGGGGAGCTGCACGCTGGAGGCGTCGAACGCCGGACACGGCGGCGCGGGCGGCGCGGGTGGCGTGGGCGGCGCGGGCGGCCCGGGCGGCCCGGGCGGTGGTAAGACCGGCGACACCGGCGCGGGCGGCGCGGGCGGCGCGGGCGGCGATGGGGGCCAGGGCGGCCCGGGCGGTGGCGGCGCGGGCGGCGTGAGCGCGGCGCTCATGACCGGCGGTGGCGCGGCCTACACCGAGGATCCCGACGGTAGCGTCAGCTACGCCGTGGGCGCCCCCGGCCAGGGCGGCGCGGGCGGCCCCGGCGCCGGAAACGACGGCGCGGGCAAGACCGGCGTGGCCGTGAACAAGTTCACGCTGGACTGAGCTTGGCGCCCTCCCTCGGGGAGGCGGCGAAGAAGAAGACGGGGGAGCGTGTCATAGCGACACGCTCCCCCGTCTCGTTCTCGGCGCCCGCCCGTGGGACGGCCGCGCGCCGGGCTGGCCGGTGGGATGGGCCCGCGTCAGGGGCCCAGGGGGACCGAGAAGCCCGTGGGGTTGTAGGCCGGGATGATGCGAGGACCGCCCGCGCCGTCGGTGAGGGGGGTCACTGCGCCGCTGGGCCAGGCGATGGTCGCCACGTCCCAGAGGTCGCGCTCCACCAACAGCACGTCCTGGCGCTCGAAGACGAGCACGCTGTGGATGTAGACGCGCACGGTGGCGTAGCTGTCGCCGAAACCGTGATCGTCCCAGTAGTGGACACCTACGCGATAGGTGAGCCCGTCGTGGGGGTGGTCCATGTTGATGTTCTCGGGCCCCGCGCCGTCCAGGTCGTCGCGGTCCAGGCTCGGGTCGTCGGCGGCGTCGTTGTAGACCGGCCAGTCAGGCTCGGGCTGCATGAAGAAGCAGTCGAACGGGGAGCTGAAGTAGGGCTCTGGCACGCCGTCGCCGTCCAGGTCCTCCCCCACGGCGAAGGGGTGGGTGAAGTGGAGGTCTACGTCGGCGCCCGCCTCGTCGCCCTCGTCCGTCTGATCCGGGTCGGCGGGCGTGTTCCAGAGGAGCTCCACGTGGATGGCCTCGTCGGGCACCACGAGGACCTGGACCTCGGCCGGCTCGCAGGAGCGGACGCCCGCGTCATCCCAGACCTCCAGACGGAAGGTGTAAATGCCCGCGACGTTGGTGCGGAAGGTGGGATCGGCCGCCGTGGCGTCGGGGATGAAGACGTCCTGAGCCCCGGCTGGCTGCTCCACGGACCACTGATAGTCGTGGACGGCACCCGTGGCGCCATAGCTCTGGCTGCCGACGAGGTGGAGCTTGGTCTGAGGGATGACCTCCTCGCCCTCCAGGACCTTGATGACGGCGGTGGGGCACTGGGTGTCCACGCCGAAGCCGCGCACATCCACCCGCACCTCGGGGACGGCGGTGTTCGTGAGGATCTGTAGGACGCCCAGATCGGGGATGGGCTGCTGGGCGTCGTCCAAGGGGTTGATGGCGTCGGGGACGTAGGTGACCGTGAAGGTCCGCGCGCCGTCGACGCCCACGGGGAGCACGACCGGAGCGTCGCTCTCAGTGAGGGCCTGCGTCCCGGGCGGCACGCTGTCCGCGAGGCCGCCCAGGTCCAGGGTGAAGTCCGTGGAGAGGCTCACATCGGGGACCTCGGCGTCGGAGAGGAGGCGCAAGCCCCGAATCTCCAACGGCGCGTCCCCGCAGGAGGTCACGGCAACCTCCATCGTGGCCGCCTGCCCCACGAGCTTCCCCCCGAAGTCGATCTTCGTGGGTGACACCGAGATGCACGGCCCGCCGAGGTTCGCCTGGAGCACGACGGGGGCGCCCTGGACGCCCGTCTCCGGGTCGTCGGAGAACAGGCGCAGCAAGCCCTGGGCGGCCTCGGGCGTGTCGGGGGTGAACCGGACCTTGAGGGCGTGAGAGCGGCCGGGGTCGAGCACGATGGGCTGGGGCAGGGTGACGCCGCTGACCGTCTCGTTCGAGGGGGTCCACACGCCCGTGCCGTCCACGAGGGCGAAGCCCGGGGCCCCCTGGAGGGAGAAGGCGTCCACGGTGAGCGAGGCGCCCCCGACGTTCGTGAGCGTCAGGGTCTTGGAGGCCTCCTGGCCCTGGGCGACCACGCCGAAGTCCACGACGCCCGGGAGGACCTGGAGGCGAGGCGCCGCGCGATCCACCTGGAGGGACAGGGTGAGGTGCTCCAGCCCGTCGCCCGAGTCGCTGTCGATGGTGATCGCCCCGCGGATGGGGCTGCGCGCGTCTGCCCCGGCGTCCGGAGCCCGCATGAGCAGGCGCACCTGGAGGGAGCGGGGGAGCGCCTGGAGTTGGGCCAGGGTGACCGAGTCGGCTTGGGAGGAGGCGGTGTCCAGCTCGCGGGCCGCCAGCCGCCAAGGGTCGGCCTGGGAGGGCAGCGCGCCGGGGGCCCCCGCCGGGACCTCCAGGCGGAACAGCCCGGGCGGCTCCGAGGTGACCGCGATCCCCGTGACGTCCAAGACCGACAGCGCCTGGCCCGTGTTGGACAGGGTGAGGGTCCCCACGGCGGCCTCGTGCGCACCGCCGAGCGCCGCGGCCGCCGGGGCCTGGACACGGAGGACGTCGCCGTCGAGCACCACCGTCTGGTTGAACAGCACGTCGATGTGGGGGAGCTCATTGACCTGGAAGCCTCCTTGATCCGAGCAGGACGCCCACCCCGCGCCGGCCGCGAGCGCCAGCACGACGCCCGCCACGAGCGCGCCACCGCTGTGAGTCCGCCGTCCCAGTTCCTTCGTCGTCGTCTTCATGGCTACCTCCCGCTTCACGCCGCGCAGCGCCCGCCGTGGCGTCGCGCGAGCGATCAGGGTAGGGAGGTCCGGGAGCTCGATGCAAGGTCGAGCCTGGCCCGGGTAGGGAACGAAGACGGCCCGGCGCGCGCGCCGAAACCTACTCCTGGGGAAGCTTCGCGGCGCCTCCGGGCTCGGCGGGCTTGGCGGCGGGTGGAGCGGCCGGCGCCTCGTACTTCTGGGAGCCCTTCCAGAGCTGTTGGTTGCGGAAGGAGCGCTGCATGTGCTCGTGATGGATGGGGTCTTCCATCTCCGTGGCGTGGCAAACCTCGCACGAGTCGTTGGACCCCAGGGGGTAGGGCATCCCGCTGAGGCTCAGCGGCTGGTAACTGTCCCGGTGGGCCTCGTACGGGTTGAGCGCCGGGTACAGGGCGTGCGTGGAGCCGTGGCAGGCCTCACAGCGGAGCCCCGCCTCGTCGGTCTGCATCCGATAGAGCCCCGAGGGCTTGTCGTTCCATCCGTTCACCGCGTGGTAGGCCCTGGTGGGCACCGCAGCGCTCGGGTGGGCCGTGGCTTTCCTCTCGGGCCGCTGAAAGTCCTCGTGGCAGGCTAGGCAGTGAGGCTCCTGGAGCCACGCCCGACGGGGCTCGATGTCCTGGATCGAGGCCACATGGGTGGGCTCCAGGTGGGCGAGGAGCTGCTTGGCGGCAGGCTTGTCCGCCTCGGCGGCGAGGAGCCCCGCGGCGTGCTCCTGGAGCGTGCCGTGACAGTCCACGCAGGTGAGCCCCAGGCGGTTGTGAACGCCGCGCATGCACCGCGTGGAGCCGCGCGGGTTCGCGGGGTGGCAGCTCTGGCAAGAGGCGGCGTCCTGCTTGTCCATATAGTTGGCGTGCCAGCCGTGGATGGCGGCGGAGAGCGACAGAACGCCGTCCTCGCCCTTGGCGCCGATGGCGACGTCCGCGTGGCAGGACTGACACCACGCGGGCTTGCCCGCCTTGGCGTCCTCCCAGAGGGTCGTCCCGTGGTCGCGGTCGTGGAGCCTGAGGATGTTCTGGGCCGTCTCGTCGCCCAAGCCGGCGCCCCCGGCGTGCCCCCAGTCGCCGCCGTGGCAGGTCAGGCAGCGCATCTCGGTGGAGGTGGGCGCCACGACGCGGGTACGAGCGAGGACCCCCCCGGACGCTTCGTCCCGAGCCTCCACGGTGAACATGGGGTAGGGGTGCACGGCCCCGTCGTCCTTGTAGCCCACCACGGGGAGCTTCTCGACGACGAAGGCGCTGTGGGCCTCGTCGTAGGCGAGCTTGCCTTCGAGGCCGGCGCCGCCGAGCCCGATGTCCTCGGGGATGTCCGCGCCCGTGTAGACCTTGGCGTAGTCCCAGAAGCGGACCTGGGACGACGGTCTGTTCCAACCATCGTCCACGGCGTAGTGCAGGGTGACGCCTTCGGTGACCAACTCGGGCGAGTCCCCTCGCTTGAGGAGCTGAGCCTCCAGCGTGTTCGCCGGGGGGAGAATGAGGAACCAGGGGGCGCTGTCGGAGACGCAGTGCATCCCCAGGTCGTTCCAGGCGAGCAGCAGGTAGTCGTCGCCGTCCTCCGCCAAGGGGACGCGCGGGGGGAGTGGGGTCTTGCCCTCGTCGAGGCTTCCCCAGCCACTCGCACCGACCGACGCGAGGGGGCCCGAGCGGTCCACGTCGGGGTCTACCGGCTTGCCTCCCAGGAGGGCGAGGAAGGCGGCCAGGGCGTCCATCTCGGCCTCGGTCCCGGGGAAGGGAGGCATGTAGGGATGGACCTTGCCGATCCCCGCCACGAGGGCGCGGAGCCCCGGGTGGGTCAGGGACGCCACGCGCGGCAGGATGTCCCGTGGCCCGCCGATGGTGTGGCACGCGAGGCAGGTGAGGTCGAAGAGGTCCCGCCCCACTTCCAGGCGGTTGTCCGGTGTGATCTCGTGGTGTCGCACCCACTTGGCGTGGGCGAGAATGCCATCCTTCCGCAGCGTGGGGAGCTCCTCGGGCCGTACCTGGGTCGTGTACAGGACGTCCTGGATGACGAACGGCCGCCGCGACGCCTCGCGCAGGTACTCGAAGCCGCCGTGCCAGCCCACGCCGCCCACGACCACGATCGCGGTGAGCAGCATCTGGATGGGGCGTGGGGTGCGCACGATGAGGGCGAGGGCGCCCACGACGGCCACCACGGAGCCCACGAAGAACCACTGGATGTAGGGGACGGTCTCGGGGTTGAAGCCGCCCACGGGGCGCCCCAGGGCCGCCTCGGTGTCGTGGAGGTACCAGAGCCCGGAGCCGGCGACAGCCACGGCGCCCACGAGGATCCACAGGACGCTGTAGCGCAGGAAGCGCGCGCGGAGGTCGGCGTCACGCCCGAAGACGGCGCTCACGAGGCCGAAGATGCCCGCCAGGGTGATGGCGCCCGCGGTGCGATAGGCCACGGACGACCAAAAGCTGGGGTTGAAGAAGCCGTCCCAGAAGCCGTGTGTCTGGCGCCACGCCCCGGGCGTGAGCATGAAACTCAGGATCCCCACGATGATGAACAGGCTGCCCCAAGCGGCGAAGGCGTAAAGCCCGGCGATGCGGTGGCGGGTGGGCGCCGTCATGGCGCGGAAGCGGTAGTGGTAGACGAGCAGGGCGCCGATCTCGAGGGCGAAGAAGACCCATTCGGTCGCCCAGCCGAACACGAAGGAGTGGATGAGCAGCGAGGTGCCGCCGGGGTTCACGAGGCCGATGCTGAACCAGATGCCCACGCCGGTGACGCCGCCGTAGACCATGGTGAGGAGCAGGAAGAACTTCGTGTGGCGCTGGACCCAATCCAGCATGGCGTCGTCCCCGCGCCTGGTGGCGAGGCGGTCGGTGAGCCACAGGAAGATGCCTCCCCCGACGGCGAACTGGGCCACATAGGTGTGGAGGACGGCGATGAGGGCGATGAGGCTCCCGCCCCCCAACGAGTCGAGCTGCCAGACGGGGTAGTTCACGCGTCACCTCCCGCCGTCGCGGCCGCGCGCGCGGTGCCGTCCTGTCCAGCGCCCTTGCCAGCCCCGTGGCCCTCGCCTGAGAACGAGCCCTGGAAGACCTTCACCATCCACGCAACGAGGCCCAGCCCCGCGACGAAGGTGCCCAGGAACAAGGCCAGCGCCCCCCACTGGGGCGAGACGTCGAGGCGCGTGGGGCTGTAGTAGGGGGCCAGGGCCGCGGCGCGCAAGGCGGCGCGGGCGACGACCATGAGGACGATGGTCACGAGGACCTGGATGACCGTGGGGCGGAGCTTGCCCTTGAGAGCGGTGGCGATGGCTCCTACGCCGGAGAGGGCGCCCAGCCACAGGGAGACCGTCCCCAAGAGGTCGCCGCCCAGGAACACCGGGCGGACGTCGCGGGGGATGGCGAACAGGAACCACAGCCCGACGATGACCTGGGCGATGGTGACGTAGGCGAAGGCGCGGAGGTTGGCGCGGTGGTCCGGGGCGTCAGCGCCGGCGCGGCGGGCCCGCCAGGTGGCGACCAGCGAGGCGAACAGCGGGGCGATGGCGAGCGCGGAGAGGACCATGTGGGCGTAGCGAGCCCAGAGGGTGGGGTCGCCGAGGTTCAGCAGGAGTCCGTCGCGGCTGGAACCCGGGGCCGCCGCGGCGACCCAGGCGCTGGGGCGCTCCGCGAGCGTGGTCATGTTCGTGTAGACGAAGGCGATGGCGAGGAGGAGGAGGGCCGTGAGGGGCGTGAGCCACCGCCGCAGGGCCCGGCTGCGGGCGTAGTGACGCCCATAGGCGCTGTAGTAGGCGACGATGAGGGCGGGGATGACGAGGATCCAGAAGACGCCCAGGAGGATCGTGCTGACGTAGACGAAGGGGCCCCACGTCACCTGCACGAAGAGGAGCGGGGCCACGCCCAGGTTGATGGTCAGCGCGAAGGCCACGGGGATGAGCTTGTCGAGCCCCGCACCCACGCCCGAACCGGGTCCGTTGGGGACCGCGCCGTCCCCGGTGTCGGCGTCCTCGGCGGCGCCGCGGAGCTGCCTCCACGCAGCCCACAGGGTCCCACCCAGGATGAAGTTCATGAGCAGCAGATGCAGGACCAGGGTGACACCCCCCAGCACATCGAACACCCACCAGGGGGCGGGGATCGTGTCTGGGGTTGGGATGAGGGAGGTCGGGTCCATCGCATCTCCTTGGGCCGAAAGACCTGGGCGCCAGGGTCCACGCTCCGGAGGCCCCTACGTGACGGTTCGGGCCAGCGTGAAGGGGCGGCGCACCGAAACCCACGGACCGTACCACGAACCAAGGGGCGCGCAAGGCGAATCAAGGGTCCCGCATGCGAGCCGAATCGAGGGCCCCGCGTGCGCGGACCGCGAGGACGGGTGACGGACTTGGGCCAACGCGCGGCGCTGGCAGCACTTCCCCGCGCAGACTAGACTGTGGGAGCAGCGAGGGTTGGGCGAGGCCGCGGCGCGCGGGGGCCGCCTCCCGGAGCGGTCGCCCCGGGATGGTCGCCCGGGCGGTCGTCGGAAGGTCCCGAACAGCGAGCGGGAGGTGGAGATGGACGCGTGGTGGTGGGAGCGTGCCCGGAGGGCGGGGGTGAGCCCGGGGAGGTCGGCGCTCGCGCTGCTGCTCGCGGCGGGCGGGGTCCTCGTGGGGGACGGCGCCGCGCGCGCGGACGTGTACCCGGACGTGACGTGGGACGCCGGCAACGCTGGGATCCCCGTACAGGCCAAGCAGCCCATCGCCCGCACCTGGAGCTGGTCCTGCGACGACCCGAACGACGACTGGCCGCTCACCCATCGCTGCCAAGTGTATGACACCACGGCAGGCGGCATCGGTAGCGGCGCCGAGGTGCTCGTCTCCGACGCCGACTGCGGGACGGCGCCCACCGACCCCACCAACGTCACCTTCGCCTACGACGTCCCGAACCCCATCGCCGGGCGGCGCTACTCCTACGTGGCCCGCTGCGTGGACGCCACGGGCTACAGCTTCGCCCGCTCGCGCTGGTTCTTCTTCGACGACGTGCCCCCCACGCCCCACGTAGTCGCCGCGCCCCCGTCCCCTACGGCCCAACCGAGCGCCCAGTTCGCCCTCACCTGCGACGAGAACGCCTACACCTTCGACTTCGGAGCCGGCCTCACGTACGACCCCAAGTGCTACTTGTTTTGCGCCGTCGTCGACGACACGACGGGCCAGACCGTGCGCCCCACGGCCGCCTGCGGGACGCTCACCGACGCGACGTCCGAGAGCACCTACGCCGTGAGCGGCCTGCCCAGCGGCACCTACCGCTTCGAGGTCTACGCCAACGACTCGGTGACGAACACGTCCACCACCGTGTCACACGTCTGGACGGTGGATGTGACACCACCGAAGGCGGCGATCGAGGCAGGCCCCCCCGCGCTCGCAGCGTCCCTGGACGCGACCTTCGCCCTATCCTGCGACGAACCCGGCTGCACGCTGGAGTGCGCCCTGCGCGACGGCGCCGGACAGCCGCTGGGGCCCCCCGCGCCGTGCACCTCGCCGTGGACCGTGAGCCTGCCGGCGGACGGCACGTACACGCTCGCGGTGACCGCGCGCGACGGCCTGGGCAACGTGGACCCCACGCCGGCCACCTGGACCTGGACCGCGGACACGACGCCCCCGACGACGGCGGTGTCGAGCGGCTGCCCGACCGGGCCCACCAACGACCTGGCGCCCGCGTTCCAGTTCGCCTGCGACGACGGGGCGCCGGGCTCCACGCCGTGCACCTTCACCTGCCGCGTGGACAACACCGCTCTGCCGCCGGGCGAGGGGGCCGAGTACGACGGGCCCTGCGACCCCACGCAGACCATCGTCCTCACCCACGGTGACGGCGACTACGTCCTCACCGTCCACGCCACCGACGCCGCCGGGAACACCGACCCCCTGGGTGCCGCCTGCACGATCCCCGTGGACACGGCGCCCCCCACGGCGACCTTCACGAGTACGCCCGGACACGTCACGAATGAGGCAGACCCCAGCTTCGACTTCACCTGCGACGACCCGCCCTGCACCTTTACGTGCGAGGTGGCGCTCAGCGCCGGGAACGTCCTGAAGACCGAACCCTGCGCTCCGGGCTACCAGCCGAGCGTGAACTTCGACGCCTCCCTCCGCCTCACGGTGACGGCCACGGACGCCGCCGGGAACACGGGCGACGCGCCGGCCTACCAGGCCGTGTGGGTGTGGACGCGGGACACGGTGCCCCCCGAGGCAGCCATCATCGCCGGCTGTCCAGACACGGGCGCCTCCGGCGACCCCACACCCAGCTTCGACCTCGCCTGTCCCGGCGAAGCGGCGCCGTGCACCTACACCTGCACGCTCACGGACGGGGACACGGGCCAGGAGGTCTACGAAGGCCCCTGCGCGAGCGGCCAGCCCGTGGGCGGAGGCGCGCCGCTGCCCGGCGACGGGCCCTACGAGCTGCGCGTGGTGGCCACGGACGCGGCGGGCAACACGAGCGCGGCGGGCGCGCTGGGCGGGGAGGCCGCCAACGTCTGCGCGTGGGAGCTGGACACGCTGCCCCCGGACGGCGTCATCACGAGCGGCCCTCCAGCCCTGGACAACACCCCGACGCCCTCCTTCGGCGTGAGCTGCGACGATCCGCCGTGCTCGTTCGACTGCGCGCTGATGGACGCAGGCGGCGGCGTGATCTGGGATGAACCGTGTCCCATGGACACACCCTCTGCAACGACCCTGACGCTCCCCAGCGATGGCCTTTACACCCTGCACGTCACGGCGCGGGACGCGGCGGGAAACGCGGACCCGTCCCCCGCCACCTGGAGCTGGACGCTGGACACGGCGCCGCCGGTGGTGACCCTGGACGCTCCGTGCCAGGTGACGCCCGGCCCCGATGGGGGCGTGTTCGCGCCGACGTTCTCCTGCGCGGACGCGGCCGGCTCCACGCCGTGCACCTTCACCTGCACCGTGGTGGACGCGACGGATGGCGCCGTGGTGTCCAGCGGGCCGTGCGTGAGCGGCGAGCCCATCGCGCTGCCGCCCCAGGGGACCTATGAGGTCCGCGTGGACGCCGCGGACGCCGCGGGGAATGCGACCGGGGACGGAGGCAGCGGTGCGGCTACCTGCACCGTCTCCAACGACACCGACCCGCCCGACGCCGTGGTGAGCGGCGGGCCTGCGGGCGCCGTCCAGAGCAACGAGGCGAGCTTCACGCTGGGCTGCGACGAGGACGCCTGCACCTACCGCTGCGAGATCCGGCGCTTGGACGCCGACGGCCTGCCCACCGACGTCGTGGCGGATGCGCCCTGCGAGTCCGGGCAGACCTTCCTGGTGCCGGGGGACGGCACCTACGTGCTGTGGGTGACGGCCACGGACGCCGCGGGCAACGCCGACCCGGACCCCACGGCCCCGGCGAGCTCCACGTGGACCTGGGCGGTGGACAACGTGGCTCCCGTACCCCTCGTCGCGGCGGGCTGTCCGGCCACGGGCGCCACGAACGAGGGGGTGCTCACCGTGGACCTGGGCTGCCAGGACGCGCACGGCCCCTGCACCTTCACGTGCACCCTGACGATGACGGTGGCGACCGAGCCGGGTGGTGGGGACCCCGGCACCCCCGAGACGGCCCCGCCGCCCACGCCCCTGTTCGACGGCCCCTGCGTGTCGGGGCAGTCCTTCGACGTGCTGGAGTTGGCCCAGGAGGAGGGCGGCGACGCGGCCGCGGAGGCCGTGACCCAAGCCGCGGGGGGCCCAGGGGGCGTGTCCTTGACGCTGACGGTGGTCGCCACGGACCAGGCGGGGAATGCGAGCGCGCCGGTGGAGTCGGGCGCCAGCGGCGAGACGCCCGGGGGGCAGGAGTCGCCGGGGCCGGATGAGGGGGTGTGCGCGTGGACCTATGACACGGACCCGCCGGACACGGAGGTCACCAGCGGGCCGCCGAGCCCGTGGGCGAGCCTGGAGGCGTCGTTCGGGCTGCGCTGTGACGAGCCGGCGTGCACCTTCACCTGCCGGGTGGAGAGAGCCGCGGGCGGCGGCGACGGCGGCGGCGGGGAGGTCGTCTACGAGGGCCCGTGTGCCGACAGCGCGCCCCTCGCGGTGCCCGGGGATGGGGCCTACGAGCTGACGGCGCTGGCCACGGACGCCGCGGGCAACAGCGACACGGACCCCCTGGCGGACACGGTGTCCACCTGGACCTGGACCGTGGACGCCACAGCGCCCCCCCCGCCGGAGATCTTCAAGCCCGAGGACGGTCAGGCGTTGGGATCGTGCACGCCGGAGGTGGCTGGGGACGCCGAGCCGGGCGCGACCGTCCGCGTACTGGTGGACGGGGAGGTCCTGGGCGAGGTCACGGCGGACGCGCAGGGCCACTGGAGCTTCCTGGTGCCCGAGGGCGACTGCCTGGCGGATGGGCCTCACGACGTGACCGCCGTGGCGCGGGACGCCGCGGGCAACGAGAGCGCGGGCGCGGGAGTGACCGTGGACGTGGCCCAGGACACGGACGGGGACGGCCTGTCGGACGCCGTGGAGATGACCGGCGACAACCCCACCTGGGTGGACCGGGCCGACAGCGACGGAGATGGGCTGTGCGACGGGCCCAAGGAGGTCCCGGGGGTGTGCGCGGCGGGCGAAGACCAGAACGCCAACGGGCGTGTGGACGAGGGCGAGACGAACCCCAACGCCGCCGACACCGACGGGGGCGGCGTGGGGGACGGCGCCGAGGTCCTGGACCGGGGGACGGACCCCTTGGACCCCCGTGACGACGCGTGCGTGACGGCGGGCGACTGCGACGGGGATGGGCTCACGGACTCCCAGGAGGCGGCGTTGGGGACCGACCCCACCGTGGCGGACACGGACGGCGACGGCCTCGTGGATGGGGAGGAGGCCGCCTGGGGGAGTGACCCCACCGACGCCGACAGCGATGGGGACGGCGTACCGGACGGCGCGGAGGCCAACGGGGACGGCGGCTCGGACCCCACGCGGGCCGACACGGACGGCGACGGGTTGTGCGACGGACCCGAGGAGGTCCCCGGGGTGTGCGTGGCGGGGGAGGACATGGACGCGGACGGCGTGGTGGACCCCGGCGAAACGGACCCGCGGCTGCCAGATACGGATGCGGGCGGTGTGCGCGACGGAGAGGAGCGCGCGCGAGGGACGGACCCTTTGGAGCGTTCGGATGACTTCCCCTACGTCCTTGGGGGCGGATCGGTGGTAGGGTGCTCGGGCGCGGGAGATGTACCGGGCACGGGAAGCGCGCCGGCTCTCCTGTGGTTGCTCGCAGCGCTCGGACTGGGAGCACGCGCCCGCCAGCGGAGGAGAGCCGCATGAAAGATCGCCCCGCGACCGGTGACTGGGAGGGCAGCCCCGACCCAAAGGCTCGGCGGCAAGACGGGGAGGTGGACGAGGCAGGCGCACCCGCCGCGCCCGGCGGCCCGCTCGGGTTCGACCCCGTGGCCGTGCTGGCGGGGATGAACCTGCCGGTGCTCGTGCTCGACCGAGAGAGCCCCCGCCCAGGCGAGGGCGACGCGGAGGGCCAGCGCACGCGCGCGCGGTTCCGCTTCCGGTGGGCGAACGCGGAGTGGGCCCGCATGTCCGGGCGTGACGCGGCGTGGGCGCGCGGGAGGAAGGCCTGCGAGGTGTGCCCGGGGGGCGACTTCCCCTTCCGGGAGGTGCTGACGGAGGTCCTCGCCACGGGGGAGTCGGCGCGCTTCGAGCACTGGTGTGCGGAGCACCGGTGGACGTGCCAGGGGAACGTGTTTCGCGCGGGCCCCGACCAGGTCGCGCTGGTCTTGGTGGACGTCTCGCGCCAAATGGAGCTGCTGGCGCGCGAGAAGCGCTTGGAACGGGAGGTGCGGGCGCGCTTGGACGCCCTCCCGGTGATGGTCTACGAGCTGGACGCCGACGGGAGCGCCATCTACTGGAACCGCGAGACGGCGCGGGTGCTGGATCTGCCCCTGGCGCGTGACGAGTCCCGCCCCCTCGATCAGGTGCTCGACCCCAGGAGCTTGGAGATCGGCCGCGCCGCCATCGCCCAGGTCTTGGAGCGCGACGAGCCCCTCCCCGATCTCATCTACGACGCCTGGTCCCGGTCGGGACGGCGGGTGACGATCCAGGCGACGGGGCGCCGCTTGGAGCACGAGGGCCGACCGCCCACGGTCCTGGTCGTGGCGCGGGACATCACGAAAGAGCAGGCCGAGCGCGAGGCCCAGGAGGCGCTGGTCCGCCGCTGGGAGCCCTCCGCGCGGAGCCGCCTGCGACACGACCTCAACAACATCCTCGGGCGCATCATGGCCGCCGCCTCACTGGTGGAGATGGAGGAGACGCTGTCGTCGACCGGCGCCGAGCACCTGGAGATGGTCCTCCAGGCCTGCGAGGAGGCAGCGGAGATCATCGCGCGCGACCGCGCGGACGAAAAGGGCCAGTAGGGGGCAGCGCCTGTCGCCTTCGGGGCGGGTCGCCTCCCGCGACACGCCCCCAGCCCCTCCAAGGCGTCCTCTCGCCGGGCCGCCGGCACACCGAACAAAAGCTATACTCCGTGTGGCGTTTTTCCACACCCTGGGTTCGGCCGGGCCGCGCGCCACGGGAGCGCGGGTGTGGATCGAGGATTGCACCGCAGTCTGACCTCGGAGGACGCGGGCGTCTGGGCTCATGCGTCTAGCTGAGCGTGTCCGCCGCGGTGTGGCGGGCCGGTGTGCGCGCGAAACAACGAGCCGAATGGGGCGCGGAGGCGCCGGGCATCGGCTGAGGAGGGAAGGGACATGAGGCACGTGCGAGCGAGAGGGATGAGCGGCGCGGGCTCCGCGCTGGGGTGGACGGCGAGGTTGGGGCTCCGGCTGGGCGCCACGCTGGTGCTCCTGGCCGGGCTCGGCCCCGGCTGCGGCGGCGGTTCAGCGGTGGGCTCGGGGACGGGAGACGGCCCCATCACGGGCAACCAGGACGACTACGAGTACAACGGCGTGTTCACGGTGGACGAGGCCCATGTCGTGGCCGAGGTCCAGGGCGACCAGCTCGTGGTGGACGTGCCCGTGAAGGACGACAGCGGCGCCGAGCTCCGGGGCGAGGTGCGTGTCGAGTTGGTGGGGCTCGACGGCGAGACGATCGCCTCGGGGACGGGGAAGCTGGCCATCGCGGGCGTGGGTGTGGCGCGGGTGGCCATGCCGGCGGCGGGGCTGTCGGCGCCGGGGACGCTGGAGGTGACGCAGCTCCTGCACTACGAGGTCTCGGTGGGCAAGACCGTGGCCCAGGGCTATCGCAGCCTGTTCTATGCCATGCCCAAGCTGGATCTGCGGGCGCAGATGCCGTCGACCATGCTGGAGGGCGGGGCGTCCAAGATGCGGGTCTTCGCGTTGGATCCCACGCGCGACGAGGTGCTCCCCGGCGTCCGGGTGACGCTGAAGCTCACGAGCCCCGGGACGGAGCCGGTGGTGCTCAGCGCCATGACGGGCGACGACGGCTCGGCGGTCTTCGACGTCCCGGCGCAGAGCGCGGGCGAGTACACCTTGGAGACGAGCGCGGAGCAGGGCGACACGGTGGCCGCGACCATGGACGAGGACGTGGAGGTCGTGCGCGACAACCGGGTGCTGGTGACCAGCGACAAGCCCATCTACAAGCCGGGTCAGACCATGCACCTGCGGGCGCTGGCGTTGAAGAAGCCCCTGCTCCACGCGGTGGCGGGCGTGGACGCGACGGTCGAGGTCTACGACGGCAAGGGCAACATGGTCTTTCGCAAGTACGCGCCCACGAACGACTTCGGCATCGCGTCCGCGGACTTCAAGCTGGCCACCGAGGTGAACACGGGGACCTATGAGATCAAGGTCACGGTGGGCGAGACGACGACGTCCAAGTCGGTGGAGGTCAAGCCCTACGCCCTGCCCAAGTTCAAGGTGACGACCGACCTGGGCGTGCCCTTTGCGCTGGCGGGCGAGACGCTCCACGGGACGGTGAGCGCCCAGTACTTCTTCGGCAAGCCCGTGGTGGGCGGCCAGGTGGAGGTCGTGGCGCGGGGCACGGACGTGGGGCTGAGCGAGTTCGCGAACCTCACGGGCACGACGAACGACAGCGGGGTCTACACGTTCGACCTGGACCTGCCGGCGTACCTGGTGGGGACGGGCGTGGAGAACGGCAACGCCACGGCGACCTTCGAGATCACCGTGACGGACACGGCGGGCCAGGTGGAGAAGAAGCTGGCGTCGCTCGTGGTGGCCTCCCAGGCGGTGAACCTCGCGGCCATCCCCGAGAGCGGCGCCATCGTCCCGGGGCTGGACAACGGCCTGTACGTCTTCGCCACCTCGCCCCTGGGGGCGCCCGTGGCGGCGACGTTCACCGCGACAGCCAACGGGGAGCCGGCGGCGGTGGAGGACCTGGGCGACGGGATGGGCCGCGTGACGGTGACCATCCCCGAGGGGCCGGACGCCGCGCTGAATCTCGCGCTCCAGGCGAAGACGGACGAGGGCGAGGAGGCCACACGGACGTTCCACTTCGTGCCGGGCCAGGCCAGCGAGGGCCTGCTGCTGCGGACGGACCGCGCGCTGTACCGCGTGGGCGACACGGCGGAGCTCTCCATCGTGTCCACGGCGCAGACGGGCCGCATCTTCCTGGACGTCATCAAGGACGGCCAGACCATGCTCACCCAGGCCACCGATCTCGAGGACGGGCGGGCGACCTACTCGCTGGATCTGGACGGGACGCTGGTGGGAGACGTCGTGGTCGAGGCCTACCACGTGGCGGCGGACGCGAGCATCGTGCGGGACAAGAAGCTCATCTTCGTGCGGGACGCCAAGGGCCTGAACATCGACCTGACGACCGACCAGGCGCAATACGAGCCCGGCGACGAGGCGACGCTGACCTTCCAGGTCACGGACACGGACGGCGCCCCGGCGGTGGCGGCGCTGGGCGTGCAGATCGTGGACGAGGCGGTCTACGCGCTCACGGAGATGCGCCCGGGCCTGCTGGAGACCTACTTCCTCATCCAAGAGGCCCTCCAGCAGCCCCACTACCAGGTGGACAACGTCTCCTTCGACCTCACCGGCGTCGTGAACCAGCCGCCCGAGGATGAGGGCGCCCAGACCGTGGCCGGGGCGGCCTTCGCGGCGCTGGACACAGACCAGGCGGCCCAGGAGCGATCGAGCTGGAGCGAGGCGCTCAAGGACCTCGTCCCCACCCTGCAACCGGCCTTCGAGGCGCACCGCAAGGCGGTGGAGGAGCACTTCGCGGCCCTCGCCGACAGCGGCGTGATGACCTACGACAACGCCCGCGACTTCTTGGACGCGCAGGACGTCTTCTACGACTACTGGGGGAACCCCTACGCGTTCGAGGCGGTCGAGGACTGGGACGGCGTCAAGGCGACCATGCACTCCATGGGGCCGGACGAGGTGGAGGGCACGGTAGACGACTGGACGGGCATGGTCAGCGTCTACTCCTACCAGCGCATGTGGGACGCCGCCGAGGACGGCGCGTTCAACGGGCCGCCCCAGGCGGGTGGCGGGCCCGGTGGCTGGGGTGTGGCGGACGCCTCGGCGGCCATGGACGCGGGCGCCACGCCCACCCCCGAGGGTGAGGATGGCCCGGTGAAGGTCCGCAAGGACTTCCCCGAGACGCTGTACTTCAACCCGGCCCTCATCACCGACGAGAGCGGCCAGGCCCAGGTGAAGTTGAGCATGGCCGACTCCATCACCGAGTGGCGCGTGTCCACGGTGGCTAACACGGTGAGCGGCGCGCTGGGGAGCGCGACCGATGGCATCACGGTCTTCCAGGACTTCTTCGTGGACATCTCGTTCCCGGCGAGCCTCACGCAGAACGACGAGGTGACCTTCCCCATCGCCATCTATAACTACCTGCCCACGCCGCAGACGGTGACAGTGGAGGTCACGCCGGCGGATTGGTTCACGCTGCTGGGGAGCTCCTCGCAGACCGTGGAGTTGGCGCCCGGGCAGGTGGCGAGCGCGTCCTTCCCGGTGCGCGTGGACGAGGTAGGGGTACATGCGCTCACGGTGACGGGCTACGGCAGCCAGATGAACGACGCCGTGCAGCGCGTCGTCCGCGTGAAGCCCGATGGCAAGCGCTTCGACGACTCGGTGAGCGGCGTGCTCGAGGGCAGCACCACGCACACGGTGACCTTCCCCGCCGACACGATCCCCCACAGCCAGTCGCTGCTGGTCAAGATCTTCCCGGGGATCATGGCCCAGGCCGTGGAGGGGCTGGACTCCATGCTCAAGGAGCCCCACGGGTGCTTCGAGCAGACCACGGCGTCCAACTGGCCCAACACGCTGGTGCTCGACTACCTGCGCTCCAGCGGTCAGCTGAGCCCCGAGATCGAGCTCAAGGCGCTCGACTACGTCCAGCAGGGCTACCAGCGCCTGCTGACCTTCGAGTGCACGGGCGGCGGCTTCGTGTGGTTCGGGGATCCGGCGCCGGCGAACGTCGTGCTGTCGGCCATGGGTGTGCTGGAGTTCAGCGACATGGCGCGGGTCATCGACGTGGACCCGGCGGTCATCACCCGCACGGCAGACTGGCTGGCGGGCGCCCAGAAGGCGGACGGCTCGTGGCACACGGACCAGGGGAGCGAGTTCGCGACGGTGCAGTACGACGACGTGAAGACGACGGCCTTCTCCACGTGGGCGCTGGCCTCGGCCGGCGTGCACGAGGGCGCGGTCCAGGCGGCGTTGGGGTGGCTCGCGGCGCCCGCGGCCGATCCCACGACGGACGTCTACTCGCTGGCTATGATGGGCAACGCCTTCGCGGCGGCGGACCCCCACGCCCAGGCCACGGGCGACCTGCTGGACACCCTGGCGGACCAGGCGAAGACCGACGAGGCCGGCCGCGTGTGGTGGACCTACGAGGGGACCGGCTTCAACTACTATGACGGCGGCGGTGCCGGTGACGACGGCGTGAACCCCACCTCCATCGAGGTCACGGCCCTGGCCGTCCAGGCCTTCTTGGCGGCGGGCGAGCACCTGGATCTGGTCCAGGGCGCCATCGCCTTCTTGGCCGGCCAGAAGGACGGCCTGGGCAACTACGGCACGACCCATGCCACCATCCTCACCCTGCGCGCCATGATCCAATCCCTGGGCAACAAGACCGAGGAGGGCGAGGGCACGCTGACGGTGAGCGTAGACGGAACCCCGGTCTCCACGCTCGCCATCACGGAGGAGAACCGCAACGTCTTCCACCAGATCGACCTGACGGATCAGATCGACCCGGCGCAGGCCTCCAACATCACGGTCTCCTACGAGGGCACGGGCAACCTCATGTACCAGGTGTTGAGCGCCTACTACCTGCCCATCGACGACACGACGATGCCGGCGAGCGGCGTCATGGACATCGCGGTGAGCTACGACAAGACGCAGCTCCAGGTGAACGACACGGTGACGGCGACGGCGCTGGTGCGGAACCTGACCCAGGGGCAGCTCGACATGGTCCTCGTGGACCTGGGCATCCCGCCGGGCTTCACGGTCCTCCCCGACAAGCTCGTCCACATGGTGGAGGCCGGCACGATCATGAAGTTCGAGCTGGCCGGGCAGCAGCTCAGCATCTACCTGGACAAGATGACCCCCGGGCAGGAGCTGAGCTTGAGCTACGACCTCGTGGCCAACTACCCAGTGAAGGCCAAGGCGCCGACGTCCTCGGCCTACCTCTACTACGACGAGGACACCAAGGCCGAGACGCCCGGCGCGGAGATGGAGGTCCAGTAGCCGCCCCCGTCCTCCGCACGCCAGAGGCTCCCCGGCTCGCCCCCGAGCCGGGGGAGCCCGGATCTCCCCGAGCGGTCAGCGCGCCATGCCTGCGGGCACCGCGCTGGCCGCCTTTGTGCTATGAGATGCCCCGATGATCGACGCCACGCCACGGGACGTTCGGACCTTCGAGGCCATCGCGGACACGTTCTTCCCGGCCTTGCCCGGCGGGAGCCGGCTGTGGACGCGGGCCGCCTCGGAGCTCGGCGTGGGCGAGCGCCTCCACGGGGTCTTCCGGATGCTCCCCAGCGACCGCGCACGCGCCAAGCTCCGAGGCTTGCTGCGAGCCCTGGGCACCCGCGCGGGGGGGCTGGCGCTGTACGGTCGCCCCATCGCCCTCCCCGACCTGGAGCCCGTGGAGGCCCAGCGCGCGCTGCTGACCATGTCCACGGGACGCTTCCCGGCCCAGCGTCAGGCCTACCGCACGCTCAAGACCCTGGTCGCCTCCCTCCTCGCCTCGGCCGCTCCCACCGAGGAGCGGGCGCCGCTGTGGGAGCCCATGGGCTACCCGGGCCCCCCGGACCTCCCGGCGGCCACCGAGCGAGACGAGTTGGTCCCCACGGAGATCTCCCGCCCCACGACGCTCACGGCGGACGTGGTCGTGGTGGGGGCGGGCGCGGGCGGCTCCGTGGCCGCCCAGGTCCTCGCCCAGGCGGGCCTGGACGTGGTCGTGCTGGACAAGGGCCCCCACGTGCGCCCCTCGGACTTCGACCACCGCGAGCGGGTGGACGAGCCAGACCCATTGTTCGAGGTTCGCGCCACGCGCGACCGCGGCGTGGCCCTCTACACCGGCTCGTGTCTGGGCGGAGGCACGGTCATCGGCTTCGGCGCCGCCCCCTCCCCGCCGCGCTCGGTCCTCGCCCAGTGGGACCAGCTCACGGGCCTGGGCGACGCCCTGCTGTCACCGGAGCTGGACGCCTCGCTCGAAGCGGTGCGGGCCTCCCTGGGGGTGAACCTGCTCCACAGCCGCCCCTCCCGCCGCGACGAGCTCTTGGAGGCGGGGCTCCGGGCCCACGGCTGGCACGTGGAGACGCTGCCCCGCAACGCCACGCGCTGCCCCCAAGACGAGGCCTGCGGCTTCTGCTGGATGGGCTGCAGCCGGGGCGCGCGGCGCTCCTCGCTGCGCACGACGCTCAACGAGGCCTTCAAGCACGGCACCCGCGTGGTCGCCAACGCCCGCGTGACCCGCGTCCACGTGCGCGCCGGACGCGCCACCGGGGTGGACGCCACCGTCGAAGGCGTGCCCCTCACCGTGAGCGCCCGCGCCGTGGTCCTGGCCGCCGGGTCCCTCGTGACGCCCACCCTCCTCCGGCGCGCCGGCCTGGGCGGCCGCGCTCTGGGCCGCCACCTGCACCTCCACCCATCCACCCTGGTCTGGGGGCGCTTCGACGAGCCGGTGAACCCCTGGGCGGGCGTCCAGCAGGCCCGCAGCTCCTCGCAGTTCGCCGACCTCGACGGCCAGGGCTACGGCGTGCGCCTGCAGACGGCCCCCATCCACCCCGTGTTCTTCATGAACTCCATGCCCTGGGGACAGCCCAGGCGCTACAAGGAGGCCCTGGAGGCCTACCGCTTCTGGGCTCCCGTGGGCGTCATCCTCCGCGACCAGAGCCAGGGCACCGTGGCCGGCCCCCGCCGGGGGCTCCGCTGGGGCAGCGCGGGCGTCACCTACCACCTGGGCCGCCGCGACCAGGCGCACGTCCGCGAGGGCGTCGTCCGCGCCGCGGAGGTCCTCGCGGCCGCCGGGGCCAAGGAGATCCTCGCCGCCACGCACGGCTACGCGAGCTGGTCCCCCGCCCGCACCGCCACGCCCACCGACCTCCAGCGCCAGCTCGACCGCATGGGCTACGGCACGGACCGCATCCAGTACTGGTCCATCCACCAGATGGGGACGACGCGCATGGGCGTCAACCCGCGCTCCTCGGTGGTGGACGGCGACGCCAAGGTCCACGGGGTCCGGGGCCTCTACGTCATGGACGCGTCCGTCTTCCCGTCTGCTCTGGGCCTCCAACCCACGGTGACCATCGCCGCCCTCGCCCACCGGGCAGCGACCCGGCTCGCCCGACACCTGGGCCGCTGACGCCCCCCCGGCTCGCTGCAGAGGGCGGCCCCGGCGACGACAGCGCCTCAGTGCGCGGTCGCGGATGGCTCCGGGACAGCGGCGGTGTAGGCCTCCAACGCCCGCTGGGCAGGGGGATCCAGGTAGACCACGCGGCCGGGTACGACGCCCACGGTGCCCTGCGGACGGGCGTCGAACTCCACCAGCGGGCGCACGACGACGCCCTGGGGCAAGGTGAACTCCACCCAAGCGAAGCGAATCGCCTCGTACCCCTCGGGCAGCTCCACGCCCAGCCTCTTGGACCCCAGCGGGTGCACGGCTGAGTCCAGGCGCACACGGTTACGGAAGATCCCGGCCAAGGTCAGCTCCGCGGGACGCGCGTGGGACAGCTCGGACATCTTCGTTCCTCCAGGCTACGGCCCCGCCACCGCCGACCAGGAGCCGGGCGGCCCCGTCGAACGGACCAGGCGGACGGACGGGGGCGTCTACGGCCCCAGCGTCGCCCAGCCCACACGCCCTGTCCAAAAACCCCCCTTCCAAACGGCAGCCCCCGGCCACGTCGGCACGAGGTGGCGATTCTGGGCGGGCGAGCGGAGCGGTGGCACACTCGGCGCGTGACCCACCCTCGCACCACCCGCGGCGCCTGCCTCCTCCCCCTGGCAGCCGCCTTGCTCATGAGCACCCCGGGCACGGCGAGCGCCGCCCCGCCACGCGCTGCTCCCACGCCCGAGCCCGTAGCGACGGTCGCCCCCGAGCCCGTGGCGACGGTCGCCTTGGTCCAAGCGCCGGGCGACGCCTGGGGCCGGGACCCCCTGGGCGCCCCCGGGAGCCCCCTGCCCGGCGAGCCCCCACCTGCCCCCTCGGTAGACACCCCCGGCCCGCTCGCACCGGAGCTGGCGCGCCTGTTCGCGTCCATCCCGCCCGACCCCGAGCCCGAGCAGCTCACCAACGACAAGCACTACCTCATCTCCAACGAGGCCCACCTAGACCTCTGGGCCCAGGCGGTGCGCGACCGCGGCGGCCTGTACGCGGGTGTGGGGACCGACCAGAATTACGTCCTCATGGGCTGGGCGCGCCCCCGGGTGGCCGTGCTCTTCGACTTCGACCAGGTGGTCGTGGACCTCCAGCTCGCCTACTGGGCGCTCCTGCGCGCCGCGGACACGCCGGCGCGCTTCATCGCCCTGTGGGACCCCAAGCCATCGGCGCGCAGGGCGGCCTACCAGGCCATCGAGGCGGCCTACCCCGAGGGGCGTGACCGACGCCGGGCCCTGCGCGCTTGGCGGCGCGCCCGACGGCTGGTGTTCAAGCGACTCAAGCGGTCGGCCAGGCGGTTCGCCAAGGCGGGGGTGGCCTCCTTCCTCGACGACCGGGCCCAATACGACGCCGTGCGCCAGCTCGTCCTGGAGGGGCGCGTGTTCGCCGTGCGCGGCGATCTGCTGGCCTCCAAGACCGTGCGCGCTCTCGCCCAGGCGGCGCGCGACGCCCACGTCCCCGTGCGCGTCTTCTACCTGTCCAACACCGAGATGTACTTCAACTACGTGCGCGGCTTCCGGCCCAACATGCTGGCGCTCCCCTTCGACGAGCGGTCGGTGGTCCTGCGCACGCTGCCGGTGAAGCCCGCCGACTACCGCTACATGGTCCAGCCGGGCCTGAACTTCCAGGCTTGGCTCCGCGCCCGGAGCACGCGCGCCGTCTGGCGCATGACCGCTAAGAAGCGCCGCAAGCGCCTCCGGCCCGACGCCGAGCTCTACTGGGTGGAGCCGCCGCCGCCCGCTCGGTAGCGCCGCGGGGCCGTGGCGGGCTCATCTACGGAGCGGGGAAACAGCAGCGGATCCCAAAGCTGTGGGACACGGGGCTGGACAGCGAGACCTCCAGCCGCGCGCTGGACCGCAGCAGCGGCGCGGTGTGCTCGAACGAGCCTCCGCGCAGAAGACCGGAGCTGCAAGCGTCCTGGGTCCACGCCGAGCCGTCGCTGGGCGCGCCGTCGTAGGTGGGGTGGGCGCAGTCGGCCACCCAGTCGAGGACGTTTCCGGCCATGTCCAGCGCCCCATAGGGGCTTCGCCCTTGGGGCTTGCTCCCGACCGGCATGGTGGTGCCGCTCCCGCACCCCGTGTCGGTGGCCGGATCGTTCATGACCGCCAGGTCGCACGTGGGTGCCGCCTCGCCCCAGGGATAGGTCCGCACCGTCTCCAGGCACGGCGTGAGCGACTTCTCGCACCCGCCCCGCGCCGCCTTCTCCCACTCGGCCTCGGAGCACAGCCGCCCACCCGCGTAGGCACAGTAGGCGGCGGCCTGGTCCCGCGTGACGCAGTTCACCGGGTGGTCGTCCACGCCGGAGCCCACGACGTTGCACAGCGGTGACTCCCCCGCGGCGGCCGTACAGCTCCCAGCCGTCACGCACGCCTGGTACGCGGCCACCGTGACCTCGGTCTTGCCCATCACGAAGGGTGGGACGGTCACCAGGTGCTGGGGCGCCTCGGCCGCGAAGCTGCCGCACAGGGAGTCCAAGACACCGTTGCAGCCCATGGCGAACGGCCCGCCCGGCACGTAGACCCGGTCTTGCCCCTCGCAGGCCCCCTGGATGCACAAGAACCCCTCGGGGCACCCGTCGCACGAGCCGCCCGTGTCCGCGTCCTCTCCGCCATCCACCGTGGCATCGGCCGCGTCGTTCATGGCGTCTTCGCCCGCGTCGCTCACGGTGTCTCCAGGCTCGGGGCCCGCGTCCGTGGCGTCGCCGCCCGTGCCCGCGTCGCCATCCGTGTCGGGCGACGGTCCCAGGTCGGTGAGCACCGCGTCGGTCCCCACGTCCGTCCCCACGTCCGGGCCGACACCATCGGCCGCGTCGAGGCCCCCACCATCGGGCTCCGTCCAGGTCGCGGCGAGCACGCAGAGGCGCTGGGCGACGCCTGCCGGTTGGCGACAGATCCACCCCGCCCCGCACTGCTCGTCCCGCTCGCAGGCCCAGGTCACGTCGTCCACGCCCAGGTCTTCGTTGCACCCGGCCAGCAGCGTCGCCCCCGCGGGCCAGGCTACGAGCCCCACGAGCCCCACGAGCCCCACGAGAGGAGGCGCGGACCGGACGCGCGCCAGGGCCCCGAGCCGATCACGGTGGCCGTGGTCGTCGCGGCTCGTGTGGCCGGTGTCAGCGGTCAATAGGAACCTCCCACGCGCACGACGAGCCCCCCGTGGGCCACGTCGGCCGAGAGCCGGGTCTTGGGGGGCGCCCCGTCGCCCACGAGGAGCAAGACCACCCCCGTGGTGAGCGCGGCGCCGCCCACGGCCAACCCCACGACCCCCAAGGTCCCTTGGAGGTCAGCGTCGTCCTGGTTCGCCAGCGCCTGGACGCGCGTCATGCCGGTCGCCGGCTCCCCCGACGCCTTGGCGTCGCGGACGTCCCCGCGCAGCGAGGCGGCGTGCCCCAAGAGGCCCCCACCGGCGCCCGCGAGGGCCACGCCCGCGCCCAGCAAGATCCACCCGGTGGTGGTGAGAGCGTGGCTCTCGTGCTCGGTGAGGGCCCGGAGCCGCGCGGCCTCGGCCGCCTGGGCAGCGGCCTTGCGCTTGGCTTCGGCCTGTGCGCGCTCTGCCTCCGCCTTGCGCCTGGCCTCCTGGGCTGCTTCGCGCTTGGCCTGCCGGCGGGCGGCCATCTCCTTGGCGAGCTCGGCCTGGGCTCGCGCCTCGGCCGCCGCCCGCTCACGCGCCGCGCGCTCGCGCTCGGCCTGGAGCTTGGCCTCCATCTCGGCCTTGAGCTTGGCCTCCCTGACGGCCTGCTCGCGCTCCAGGCGCGCCTTCTCCAAGGCCACGGAGATCTCCACGATGCGCTTGTTCGCCTTGACGCGCAGCTCGCCGGGGATGCCCTCGCTCTTGAGGAACTCGGTGTAGAAGGACTTGGCCTTGTCCAGCTCCCCGGCCTTCTCGTAAGCGCGACCGATGTTCCACAAGAGCACCGGATCGGCGTCGAGCTCGTGCGCCCTCTCGAAGGCCTTGGCCGCCTTGAGGTAGCGCTCGCCCTTCATGTGGGCCATAGCCACCTGATACCACTCCTCGGCGCGCTGGGCGTCCGAGGGCTCCCTGGCTGGGGCCGGGCCCGCCCACAGCAGGGCCAGCAAGATCGCCCACAGCCCCCCGCGGCGGAGGCGCCACCCGACGCGCCCGCGCTCCGTGTTCACCGTCATTCCAGCATCCTGTACTTGCTCTTGCGCTTGGGCTTGGGCTTGGGGCTCTGCTTGGCCTTGGGCTTGGCGTGGGCCTTGGGCGCCGCCCTGCGTCGCAGGGTCACGGTGACCGTCTCGCCCTGCTCGCCAGCCTCCAAGGTCCTCCCAGCGGCCAGGTAGCCCTTGGGGGCTGCCACGCGGAGCTTGAGCTCCCGGGCTCCCGGCGGCCAGGTCACGTCCACGGGAGCGGCCCCCAGGTCGCGCCCGGCGAGGAAGACGTGAGCCCCGGCGGGGCGGGTGAGGACGTGGGTCACGACCGGGGTGGGCGACGGGGCGGCGGTCGGCTTCGCGGCGTCAGGCGGTGGAGCTCCCTGGGCGTCCTGGGGCGAGGCCGCGTCGGGCGGGGCCTGCGCGGCCGCGGGGCCCGCGTCGGGCTCGTGGGTGGGCTCGGCCAGCGCGGCGTCGGGCGCGGTGGCGGCGCCGGTGGTGACCTCGTGTGTGGGCGCCGGGGTCGCCGGCGCTGGTGTGGGGGCAGCCTCGGCGCGCGGTTGGGGGGCGACCGGAGGGCTCGTGACCACGCGGGCGGCTGGCGCGGGGTGGGGGGCAGGTCGGGTGGCGACCCACGCCGCCACGGCCACCGCGGCGGCAACGAGCGCGGCCACCCCCAGGGCCCAACCCTTGCGCCCCGAGGTGCGCGCCAAGGGCGGGGGCGCGGCGCTGGACGCGGGGACCGTTTCCAGGCCTGGCGTGGGCACACCGGGGGAAGGCTGGGCCCCGCCGCCTCCCAGACTGGGCACCACGGCGGGCTGCGTGGCGAGCTCCTGGGGCCCCGGCAACAGGGTGGGCGGCGGTTGCTCGCGCGTCTCGTCCATGCCCGCGGGAGAGGTGAGCGTCCCCGTGTCGATCTGGGCGGGGTCGGTGGGGTCGAGGACGGGGCGCTCGGCGCAGGCGTCCAGGGCGCGCAAGACCGCCTCGGCCCCTTGGGGACGATCGGCCGGATCCTTGGCGAGCATCCAGAGGATGAGGTCCACCAGCGGGCCCGCCAGGCGGCGGCCATCCGCGACGGGCGGCGGCGGTGGCTTGGTGACGTGGGCGATGACGTAGTCGGTGGCGCTCTTGGCGTCGAAGACGGGGCCGCCCGTGAGGAGCTCGTAGAGGATGGCGCCCACGGCGTAGATGTCCGTCTGCCCGCTGATGGGGAGCCCGCGCGCCTGCTCCGGGGCCATGTAGCGAGGCGAGCCGATGATGGCGCCCGTGCGGGTGAGGGTCATCTCGGCGCCCCCGTCCCCCTCCATCTTGGCGATGCCGAAGTCCAGCACCTTCACGAACTCGCCCCGGCGCCCCACGTGGGTGATAAAGAGGTTCTCCGGCTTCATGTCCCGGTGGACGATCCCCTTGTCGTGGGCCACGGACAGGGCGTCCATGATCTGGCTCCCCAGCCGCGCCACGCGCCGCGGGTCCAGGGGCGCCTCCCGGCGTGCGATGGCGGACAGGGGCTCGCCCTCCACGAACTCCATGACCAGAAAGAGGTCCCCCTCGTCCGACTGCCCGAAGTCGATGAGGGAGATGATGTTCGGGTGGTGGAGGGAGGCGATGGCGCGCGCCTCCTGCTGGAACCGTGCGACCTCCTTCTCGTTGTCCGCCAGGGCCGCGTGGATGACCTTCACGGCCACCTGGCGCCCCACGGCGAGCTGGGTGGCGCGGTAGACGGCACCCATGCCGCCCTGCCCCAGCTTTGCCTCGATGCGGTAGCGCCCCTGGAAGGTGGTCCCCAACAGCCGGTCGACCTTGGCGACCTTGGACCGTCGACCGTACTCGTCCCGGGGCACGGTGGGGGTCCCGTCGTCCGGGCACTCCGAGGCGTCGGTGGCCTGCCGACACAGCGGGCAGATCCGATCCATCTCCAGAAGTCCCTCCCTCACGCGCACACGCCTGGCTCCCCGTACGGGTCTGAGAGTAGGCAAGCCGCCCCAGGTCCGCAAGCGAGGAGCCCCGAGACCGCGCGCGGACTGGGGTCTGACCCCAGATCCGCCACCTACTCTGGGATTCGGCTTTGGAGCCCGCGTGTGGGCGGCGTCGG
>CAYZID010000025.1:0-35124 GCA_964478315.1 uncultured Myxococcales bacterium
CCGACGCCGCCCCCACGCGGGATCCAAAGCCGAATCCCAGAGTAGGTGGCGGATCGGGAGTAGCGCTGGAGCGGCGCTCTAGGCGCGACGAGCCGGACACGCTCTGCGTGTGCCCGGCTCGTCGCGCGCGGAGACCGCGGTGGGGAGGCCGCCTCTCCTCGCCGTCCTGGCAGGCCAGGCGATGGAGAGGCGTGGGCCCCTGTCTCGATCAGTCGGTGACCAGCGGGTAGTCGTGGGTGGCGCCAGCGCCCCACTTGTGCGCCGTGAGCGCCGAGTGGAACAGGGCGTTGGAGCCGAACTTGAGGCTCAGCGCCTCGTAGCCCAGCATGTTCAGCGCCGCCACGACCTGGCTGGAGTGCTGACCGGTCCAACAGTAGACGACGATGGGCTTGTCGGTGGGCAGCTTGGAGAGCAGAGCGTCAGCCGTGATGCTCTTGTAGGGTGTGAACTGGTAGGCGCCGGGGATGTGCCCCGGGACGCCCGCGTCGCCCGTACCCAGGTAGTCCGCCTGCCCGAAGTAGTTGATGATGAAGTAGTTCTCCGGCCCGTTGGCCACCAGGTCCGCGTAGGTGATGGACTTGAAACCGTCGGCCAGCATCTTGTTGACGCGATCGGTCACGACGGTGTCGGCGGGCTCGGTGAGAGTCGGCGGGTCGTACGTCTCGGTGAGGTTCGGGTTGTTGTCGGTGGTCTCCGGGTTCGCGAGGGCGTCGCCGACGTTGGCGTCCATCTTGCCCGTGAGGCTGGAGTTCCAGGAGGCCATGCCAAAGAGCAGGCTCTTGGTGTTCTCATAGCCCAGGAGCTCCAGAGCGATCTTGGCGTGGCCGGCCGTCTGACCCGTATAGCAGGCGACGACGATGGGCGCGTCCTTGGCGAGGCCCAGCCCCTCCACGGTGCTCACGAGGTTGCCCAGAGTGGCGTTCACGGCGCCCTGGATGTGGCCGGCGGCGTAGTCATCGGCGCTGCGGAGGTCGATGATCGTGTAGTTCTCCACGCCGTCGTTGAACAGCGCCTCGGCGGAGATGACGCCGGGGCAGTCGGTGGAGTCGTTCAGGTAGGACAAGACGGCGTCCGCCATGACCTGGAACGAGGACTCGGTCGTGTTGTTGCTGTTGTCGTCGGTCGAACTGCTGTCGCAGGCCGTCGCGGCGGACAGCGCGAGGAACAGCGGCAGGACGAACAGGGCGCTGAGCCAACGGTTGCGGTTGATGATCATGGTCTCCTCCACGGACTTTCTGGTTCTCGGTACGGGTTGGGCGGTCAGTCGGACACGACGATGGAGATGTTGGCGCCGTAATCGGGCAGCGGTGTCTGCCCGTCGGCCTCGAACAGGTCGCTCTCTCGCAGGAAGATCCCCTCCGTTCCCCCGGGCGCGTTGTGACAGCTCGCCGAACAGGTGCCACCCTCGGGGACGGTGGTCTGGGTCGTCCAGCGGCGGATATTGTGTGGTGAGGCGTACTTCCAGGTGGGCTCCGCCCCGTAGCTGGTCGCCTCGACGTCCCAGGCCGCGAAGCTCTCGGGGTGCACGGGGACGTGGCGGACCACGACGTAGTCGTACTCGCCGCGGTAGTCCCTGCGCGGGTTGCGGGCGATCTTGAAGCCCACGGTGCTGGGGTCGATCTCGAACCCCTCGGGCGTCAGGGCGTGGCAGTTCGTGCAGTTCTTGTAGGGCTGGCTGTGGCAGACCTGGCACTGGAGGTTGCGTCCCGGCACGCCCACGTGGGCGGCGTGATAGTCGTTGTCGGCGAGCCCCTCGTGGCAGCCCTCGCAGCGCGGCATGGTCTTCACCTGGTAGCGGTGGTCGTAGTGCTCGCCCTCGAACTCCGCGTCGCCGTGCATCTCCTCGGCGCCGTGACAGGCCGCGCACTGCATGCCGCGCTCGTAGTGGACGTCGGGCTCGTTCCCTTCGAGCTGCCCCAGATAGTCCGTCCCCACGCGTGAGCCGTGGCAGGCGGTGCACTGCTCGGTCATGTGAGGCGTCTTCCGGAAGCGGTGGGACAGGTAGGCGAAGGTCTTGGGGAAGCCCCCGCCCACGCTCTTGGGTCGAGAGACGTGGCACTGACCGCACGTCGTGTGACACCCCGAGCAGCGGTTCTGGAAGCCGGCCGCGCACTGGGTGTCGGTGGAGAGCTGGCAGTCCGTACGCAGCTCCACCTGCGCCCTCTCGCCCCACAGGTTGAGGTGCAGCGAGGCCTTGTAGCCTACGGGGTCCACGGCCTCTAGGTCGCCTACGGGCTGGGCGTGACAGAACAGGCAGCGGTCGGGATCTTCGCTGGGGTCGCGGAGGACGCCGTCGTGGGCGGCCTCGAACGTGTCGAAGGTGCCATCCGCGGGGCCCCCGTGGCAGCTCTGGCAGCCCCCGGCGTTGTGGGGGCCGTTGAGGAACTCGTCACCGAGCTTGCCGGTGATGTAGACCTTTTCCCAAGCGTCCAGCTCGGGGACGGCGCCGCCTCAGCCATCTCCCGTGTCTTCGGGCTTGTCCACGGGCGGATCGACCACCGCGGCGATCTCCTGGAGCAACGAGGCGTTCGTGTGGCACCCCTGGCAGCTCCAGGGCTCGTCCTCCACCGAGCCCACGTCCGTCTGGCCGGCGTCCGGGACGTCCGCCTGGGCGGGAGACGCGGCGTCACACGCCGCCCAGGCCGCCAGCGCGGGGAGCGCGGCGAAGGCGAGCAGAGCGCGGGTCCGGAGGTCCATCGTCGTGGGGGTTGGCGGTCGCATGGGTCACTCCTCTTCCATGTCGCGGGGCGTGGGACGGTCGGTCCGTTCGGTCCGTTCGGGGGACAACGGTGAAGCGCCGGCGGAAGGCCAGGGGCTCCCCTCCCCCACCTCGACCGGGAGGCCTTCGCGCTCCCACGTGGGGACGTCCTCGCCGGTGCGGCGCGCCTGGAACCCGGCGCGACGCAGGGTGGCCACGGCTTCGTCCGCCATGACGCACAGGCGACCGCGGCAGTAGACGATGAGCTCGCGGTCCCGAGGGAGGACATCCAGGTGCGCCTGGAGCGCGGCGATGGGGATGTTCACCGAACCGGGGAAGTGCCCCCGCACGTACTCCGAGAGGGGGCGGAGATCCACGATGAGGGCCCCACCTCCCTGGACGGCGTCGAGGAGTTCGTCCCGCCCCACCCGATCCTGGCGAGTCTCGCTGGCAGCGACGGCCCCGAGGGCCTGACCCAACGCGGGCTGACTGCCCAAGGCCAGCTCTCGGAAGTCCAGGAAGAAGCCCCGCGCTCGCTCGCTGGCCACGCGATACAGCCGGTGGCGGCCCGCGCGTTTGGAGCGCACGAGATGCGCTTGCTCCAAGATCTGGAGGTGTCTCGACGTGTTGGCCAGCGTCAACCCCGCGCAGGTGGCGAGCTCCTGCACCGTGTGGTCGCCGTTGACCAAGACGTTCAGCAGCACGAGGCGGCTGGGCGACGACAGGGCCTTCCCGAGCTTCGCCATCTGCTCGTAGGCGAAGCGCTTGAACTCATCGTCGGGTCGCATGGTGTGTGGCACGGGCTCGCCGCCCCTGGCTGCGCGATTTACTTTCGTTATCGCTAAATCATTCGATCAAGCAATTGCTTGACCTTTGACACACAACAAACTGCGCCCCCGTGTGCCTGGAGTCAACCATTTATTTGCTCGCGAGCACGCAATCGTGTGGCAGGCGCGATGGGGCGCCCAGCGCGCCCGCGTGAGCACCCGATTCAGAACGGGTTCACAAAGTGACCCGCCTGGGGCTCCTCGGGTTGGGGACGGGGCGCTGGGCGGGGCGCGTCCCCCGGGAGACCGGCCGGGAGGGGCGAGGGGGAGGAGCCCGCCGCGCCGGCGCTCGCAGCGCCAAGAGCGACGGGCAAGGCCCCACCACGCCCCGCTGGGGCTAGGAAGTTCCCATCCTGAAAAGCCTCCTGTCGCCGCGACGGCCGCTGCACGCACCATGCGCGTCCCCGCAACCACTTGAAGTAGCGCTGCTACTCCGGCGGGTTGCGTGAACGCACCTGGCACGCACATCGACTCGCCGTGGCTCGGTCCGCCTTTTCAGGATGGGAACTAGGAAGCGAGCCACGAGCGACGGGATCTGCGGCGGCTCGGGGGCCGGTCCGGAGACGCGCTCAGGGGTGCCGCGCAGGCGCATGCCACCGAAGACGGGCCCGCAGGTGCGCGGACGCCCGCCGTCCCGACGGTTGTAGCGGCAGTGCCAGACGGTGGCCGTGCGCCCGTCGGGGGACCGCCGCAGCGCTACCTCATTCACCTCGGACGGCTCGGGAGTGACCCCGTAGAACGTGGATTGGGCGCAGTCCACCGTGACGCCCCCGACCTCGCATGTGCCGCGCTGGAGCCCAGATCCGCCACCTGCTCTGTGGACCGAGGCGCAGGAGGCCGCGTTTGGGCAAGGAGGCAAGCGGCTGGGCGCGGAGGCGTGGCCGTGTCACGTCGAGCACCCAGCCGCGCAGCTCGACGCCGCCCACACGCGGGATCCAAAGCCGAATCCCAGAGTAGGTGGCGGATCTGGGTGGAGGTCCAGCCGAAGCGACGGGGCGTCGATGGGACGGGACTGCAGCAACCACGCCCGCTCCTGGAGCTTGGCCTGCGCCAAGGGCAGGGTGCGCCACTCGATGTCGCCCGCGCTGCAGCCGATCCAATCCGCCTGGTGGGCGTAGCAGTGGCGCTTGGGCGTGGGAATCGGAACCCCCGCCGCGTCGATCGTCGGCCGCGAGGCGGGGACGTGGACCGGGAACCCCCGCCGCGTCGATCGTCGGCCGCGAGGCGGGGACGTGGACCGGGAGCCCGCGACGCAAGGCCGCGAAGGCGCGCGCGCAGACGTCCAGGCGGAACCGCGTCGGCGAGGCCAGGCACGTGGCGCCCACGGGGCCCACACCACGAGCACGCATCCCCACGAACACCGCACGGCCGAGCACGCGCCCGTCCGGGTCCGGGTTCGTGAACCCCCAGCCGTTCCTCTTGGACGCGCGGATGTCGTACATGCGCACCGTGCGGGCCACGGACTCGGGGAGCCCCGGCGCGCTCAGCTTGGGCGGCGTGTGGCGCACGTGGGCAAAGGCGGGCTCCACGAGGTACGACACGCGGTCGCTCGCCACGCTGCTCCGGGTCGTCACCGACCCGTAGGCCGCGAAGCCGGTCTGGACCAGTAAGAGGTAGTCGCCGCAGTCCAGATCCACCCAGCCGTTGGTGTGGGCGGTGGCGCGGCAGCGATCCAGCGGCGACGACGCCCGGGCGTGCGCGGTCGACAGCGAGAGGGCGGTGAGGGCGACGAATAGACCCACGAGGGAGGTGCGCATGAGGTTCTCCTTGCCGTTGCCCCCTTGGCGCCCGAGAGCGAGAGCCGGTGCTCGGTCCTGATCCCGACCGCCAACCGTCCCAGAGGCGCGCCACCGAGGGCCTGGGTGACGCGCACGGGGACGCGGGAGCCTCGCGATCATTCAGCAGCCTCGAGCCGGCCACTCCTCCGTCCCGCCGGGTTCACGCCCGCGAACACTCCAGCCTCCACGGCCCCCGAGACCGCGCGGCTCAGGGCTCTACGAGCAAGAACGTGCTGAGATCCTCCCCAGGGAGTGTGGGCTGGCGCGCGGCGGGCGGGCGGGCGGGCGGTGCTTTGGAGGTCGGTCGCAGAGGGACGATCCGCCGGGGCCTCGCCCAGCGCCCGGAGCAGTTGGCGTCTCGCGCCACCCGGTCCAGCAGCGCGCGCCCCTCGGGCGTACCCAGCAAGGGGCCCGGAGCCACGACCGCGGCGCGGGCCTGGTACCCCATGATGCGCACGCCCAAGGCCACGAGACACGCCCCCTCCCGGTCCAACCCCTCCTCGTCCCGCGGGCTCGCGGGCGCGTCACCAGCAGGGGCGAAGTCCCTATCGTCGCCGTCGCGATCATGGGGATCGTCGAGACGGTCATCCCGGCAGCTCAACTCGGGGGTCCAATGCTTCCCCAGCCCTTCCGCTAGGTGCCCGGGAAAACGCGGCCACAGCGAGGGCGCCATGCGGCGGTTCAGCGGGTTCACCAACAGCAACCCGGGGAAGATGTCGTCATTGTAGCGTCCGTCGCGCGCCCACTCGGCGACCAGGGGCCAGTGCATGGGCCGCACGGGGCCCGCCCGGGTGCCCTCGCGGAGCGCGCGGAGGGCGTGGGCAAAGAGCGGCGTGCCGGCGGCCTCCGCGTGCGTGGGGCGGAGGTCCAGCGGATAGAACGACGCGGGCGGGCGTTGGACCTGGAGCCCCATGACGAGGTCGAAGGCCCAGCGCAGCTCCTCGGCCGTCTCGCGGCTCTCCTCCCACACCTGACGAGCCCAAGCAGCGGAGCGCCGCGCGTTCTCGGGCGCGCGCAGGGACCGCAGAGCGTCGATGATGGAGAGCTGGGCCTCGTCGGCCCCGTTGCGCGGGCCGTCGTTGCCGATCATGTCGTAGCCCATGGCTACGCGCTCGAAGACCTTCTGCGCCAGCAAGAGAATGTCCCCCATCTGCGTGCTGAAGGCCGGGTCACCGCACAAGATGTTCGCGCCCAGGAAGGGGACCTCGCGGCGCTCGCCGCCCCAGCCCCCCGCCCCGCACCGACGCCCTACGGCGAACAGCCCCAGGCTGACGCGCGCCAGGAGCACCGCCATGGGGTCGGGCTCCACGCCTCGCGCGGCGAGGAAGACCGCCCGCGGGAGCGCCTCTTCCAGGGCCTGGGAAAAGCGCTCCCAGCTCCCGCGGGGCAAGGCGGCCAGGGTGGGATCTCCGCGCCCGTCGTCACCCCGACCGCGCCGCGCGCCTCCCAGCGCGCTCCAAGACGCCGCCGCCAAGACGCGCCGGTCCAGCAGGACGCGGCGCCAGGCGATCTCGGCGGCCAACTCCCAGGCGACGGCGGTGAGGAGTCGGCCGCTCCCCACGGCCAGGTCCAGCACGGGGGTGAGGGCCAGCGTTGCCGCGGGGTCTTCTCCGAGCAGGGCGCCGTGCCGAAGGGGCCCCTCCAGGGCGCCCCGGGCCACCCGTGAGGCCACCGCAGCCGGGAGGTAACGGGCCCCGAGCGCGGGCCATGACCCCTGGACGACCCAGCGGAGTCCCCGAGCGCCCTCCTCGGCGTCGGGCCGCTCGCCCCCACCCTCTCCTTCTGCGCCACCCTCACCCCCAGCGCCCGGGGGCGCGTCCTCGGGGGCCATGAGGTCCAGGTCGCGGAGCTGGTCCAGGATCTGCGCCACCCACCATCGGCGGTCCAAGATGCCGGGGCCGCCACCGAGGAAGGCGAGCTCCTGGGCGCCGAGGTCCGGCGCCTCGGACGCGGCGCCGGGCATGGGCGGCGGCTGCCCCATGACGGCGCGCCCCAGGGCCACGAGCGCGGCGTCCGCGCGCCGCAGGAGAGCCTCGGGGGCAGCCGCCCCGCCGCGACGTAAGGCCCGGGCGCCGGCGGTGGAGAGGCTCTCCCACGCGCGTAACCACGCCGCGACCGCCTCGGGCTCATCCACGCGCGGGTGGAACGTGAACGGGGGCGGGTTCCGAAAGAGGTCGAGGTCCCCGCACCACGGCGCGTCGGGCGGGGCGGGCCGCCCCAGCGCCCGGCACGCGTCGGCGAAGGCCGCGGCGACGGCGCCCGGGGGGCGGTCGTCTGGGAGCGTCGCCATGTGCTCCAAGATCCCCGGGAGCACGGAGTCGGTGCGCACGTCGTGGACCGCGGTGCGCGGCGGCGCGAGGCCCCGACGCTCCAGCTCCAGGGCCGTCCAGAGCCGCCAGGTGAGGACCAACGCCGCCTGACGCAAAGGGTCGTGGGGCGCGGCCCAACGCGGGCGGGGCCCGCGCGGCGCTGTCGAGGGCAGCGCGCGCCCGAACTCCCACCAGACGTCCACGAGGTCGTGAAGAGCCGCGACCGCCCGCGCGCGCACCGCCTCAGAGACCTCGGCCAGCCCTTGGAAGGAGCGCGGGAAGGCGTCTCGCCAGACGACGCGCGGGCCTTCCCTGCGGCGAAACACCGCCGAGGCGCGCGTCGCCCGAGCGGTGAGCAGGGCCAGGGGGGCGAGGCTCGGTGGTAGGTCTAGCCCACCCGGGCCGTCACCCCGTTCGTCGCTGGCTCCCAGAGGCACGCGCACGGTCGTCAGGCTGCCCAAGACGCCCGCCTCCGGCCGCGCGCTGCCCAGCCGGGAGGGGCCCACGACGACCAGCTCGCACGGCCGGGGTGGCGAAGGCCAGGCCCACGGCGCGGCGGGGTTGGGGTCCTCGGAGTGGGGCGCTGGCTGGCGCCGCGCCACGAGCGCCGCGACGACGAGGTGCTGACGGTGGGCGGCCCAGACGCGGGGGAAGGTGGCGTGGCGGGACCCGTCGTGGGAGGTCGCCAACCCCAGCGCCGTCGCCGCCCAGAGCTCGCGGAGGACCTCGCCCGGGAGCGCCAGGGGGCCCTCCTCGGGGCCTTCGAGGAGCACGAGGAGGAGGGCCGGCACGATGGGGGTCCCGCGCGGCGAGCTGTCCGTGGGCGCCAGGAGGGCGCTCGCGGTCCGAGCCTTGGACACCCATGAGAGGCCCCAGAGGGGCGCGAGGGGGTCGGGTCCCTCGCGGAGGGGGCGGGCGCCGCGCCACACCCAGCGCACGCCCTCGGGGTCGCTGCGCGGGGGTGGAGCTTCCGCCGCAGCGGGGTGGGGCACGCGGTAGCCGAGAGCCCACGCGAAGCGGCGCAGCGTTTGGGACGGCCAAGCAGAGGGCTCCTCGCGCCCCGGCAGGGACACCGGCCGCTCGGGCCCACTGGGGGCGCGGGCCGTGGCGCTGCGGCGGTTCGGCTCATGGGGCGGCGAGCGGAGAGCGCGGGACAGCGCGCGGAGGAGCCGCTGGAAGGGGCCGTTCTGGCTGTGGAACAGGCGCATGGGGGGCCTCGCCTCGGGAGCCGACCGCCGGCTGAGGCCGTCATCGTAGCAACCCGGGGCCGGAGCACCGGACGCTCGGGGTCCAAGCCAGCCGAGGCTCCTCGCGGAGCCGGTTCCAAGGGCCGGAGGAGCGTGTGTCTTTGGGCGCTGCCATGCGCTACAATGCGCCCGCCCGAGGGTGGAATCGGGCACTGGATCCGTGGAGGAGGCCCCCATGCGCGCATCGCACCGCTTTGTTCTGTCGCTCCTCGCCACCGGCGCCGTGGCCCTCGCAGTCGGTGGGTTGGGGGCGTGCTCGGACGGCCAGGAGGGCGGGACCTCCCAGGACGTGGGCGTCGACGGCGTGGACCTGGACGTCATCGGGGGCGACGCGGCGCCGGGCGTCCCCGTGGAGGTGGAGACCACGGCCGACACGAAGACGGTCGCGGCGGGGGGCGTCGTCGCGATCACCTGCTCGGCCAAGGACTCCACGGGGGCGGTCGTGGAGATCACGGCCGACCACTTCGTCCTCCAGGTGGCCCCGCCCGACGGCGTGAACGCCGACGACAAGACGCTCACGCTCACCAAGACCGGCACGGTCACGGTGGCGTGCAAGCTGGATGACCCGTCCCTCGCCGACCAGACGCCGGTGGAGATCACGGTGACGCCGGGCGCGGCGGCGGCCACCGCGGCGGCCATCGACCCGGCCGAGACCGCGGCGGGCGAGAGCGCTACCGTCACCTGCACCGTCACCGACGAGTACGGCAACGAGACGGCGGACGCGGCCACGGTCCAGGTGGATCCGGCGGACGGCGTCACGGTCGACGGGACCTCGGTCACGGGGACGAAGGCGGGAGAACTCCAGGTCACCTGTGGCGTGGCGGGCGTGGCGGCGGACGCCCAGACGGCGGCCACGTGGACGGTCGTAGCGGCCGCCCCCAAGAGCTTCGAGCTCGCCTTCACGCCCGAGAAGAAGTCCTACGGGGTGGGCGTGCCGGTCCTCGTGTCCGGCGTGGGCGAGGACGCCTATGGCAACCCGGTGGAGGGGCTGGAGGTGACCGACCTGGCGGCCTCGCCCGCGGGCAACGAGACGATCATGGACGGCGCGCGAATCCGCTTCGACACCGAGGCCATCTACACGGTGAGCGCCAAGCTGGCGTCGGACCCCAGCCTCAGCGCCAGCCGCGAGCTGGTCGTGGACCAGACCCCGCCCACCATCGCCCTCAAGAGCCCGGCGCGCGGGCTGGTCAAGGACGTGGAGACGTCGGTGAAGGTCGAGGGCACGGTGAACGACAACCTGGGGAAGGTCCTGTGGCTCAAGCTCAACGGCGAGGACCTCCCCGTCCCGCCCGAGGGTGGCGGCTTCACGAAGGACGTGGCGCTCGGCTACGGGCTGAACCTCCTGCTCCTCACGGCGAGCGACCCCTATGACCTCATCGCGGAGATCGGGCGCGCCGTGGAGTGGTCGGCCACCTGGTACGCCATGGGCGACCGCGACGCCGACCCGCCCGTGCCGGCCACCGTGGAGAGCGACGGCGTGGACCAGGGGCTCGACGTCATGCTGAGCCAGGAGTTCGTGGACGACGGCGACCACGACCCCAGCCACCTCGACGACCTGGCGACCATCATGATGGTGGCGCTCGACGGCATGGATATGGCCGCCCTGCTGCCCGATCCCTTGGGGAGCTTCCCGTGCATCGGCGGCGACTGCGAGGCCCGCATCACGAGCGTCACCTTCGACTCGTCGTCCATCTCGCTGGCCCTCATCCAGGACGGCATCAAGGTCCAGTTCGGCCTCACGAACCTCAGCATGGACCTGGAACTGGTGGCCCCCTGCACGTGGGACGTCGTCTGCCAGAACCCGACCATCACGCTGCCCGGCACGGTCAAGATCGCCAGCGTGGACTTCGAGAGCGACATCCTGCTGTCCCTCGTGGACGGCGTGGCCGAGGCCAGCGCCACGAACACGGCCATCGACATCGGCGACGTGACGATGCTCATCGAGGACCCCACGGGCGGCTGGCTCAACGACATCATCAACCAGGGCTACGACTACATCGAGCCCTGGGTGACCGGCGCCATCGAGGCCATCCTGCCGCCCTTCGTCGAGGGCTTCATCGCCGACGCCGTGAACCAGCTCTTCGACGCCCTGACGCTGTCCCAGCAGATCGACCTGCCGCCCATCGTGCAGGGTGACGCCCCCAACACGCTGTCTATCGAGACGGCGCCCAGCGACCTGAAGATCACCCCCTTCAGCATGGAGCTGTCCATCGACACGCTGGCGCACGCGCTCGACCCCATGCCCCCCTACCCTCACCCGGGGAGCCTCCAATACAGCTCCTGCGGTCCCATCGTGGGGCTGCCCGTGCCCCCCACGACCCCGCTGACGCTGGGCCTCCACGACGACCTCATCAACCAGCTCCTGTACGCCGTGTGGGACGGCGGGACCCTTGCCATCCAGAAGGGCCCGGACGACGAGCTGGCCTTCGACATGTCCAGCGTCCCCATCGCCATCGACAGCCTGGTCGTAGACCCGCTGCTGCCGCCGGTGTTCAACTCGTGCAACGCCGACGGGCAGAACCGCCTCCAGCTCGGCGACCTGGCCATCGACATCTCAGCGGACCTCCTGGGGCAGCCCACGACCCTCAAGCTGTGGCTCCAGGCCGAGGCCCCCATCGAGCTGACCGCCGTCGTCAACGAGGCGGGCAACACGGCCATCGGCTTCAGCGTGGGTGAGTTCGACCCCATGGTCATCGAGATCGTCACGAACGTGGGCGCCTTCGAGGGCGACGACCAAGGGGTCATCGACCTGTTCAAGAGCACCATCTTGCCCCTGCTCATGGACCAGCTCTCGGGCCTGTCCTTCGAACTCCCGGCCATCGACCTGAGCGCGCTGAGCCCAGCCATCCCGGCCGGCACGATGCTCGAACTGGACCTCCAGAGCTTCGGGCGCAGCGGCGCCTACATCATGGCCCAGGGCGGTCTCCAGTAGGCGCACGGGGCGCGGCGAAGGGCAACCGCGGGCGGGGTGGGCTCCGCCCGCGGGTTCCGCTATCCTCCGCGGCATGAGACGCACCGCCTTCGCACGCCCCTCCGCCCTCGCCGTCGCCGCTGGCACGCTCGCCCTGATCCTCGCCCTCGGCGGCTGCCCCGCCGACCCCCAGGCGCTCATCCCCGACGGGGCGGTGGAGCTGCCCGCCGAGCCCGATACGGCGATCGGGCTGGACCTGGGCCTCGACGGGGCGGTCCCCGACGCCGTCCAAGACGCGACGAGCGACGGGAGCCAGCCCGATGCCGAGCCCGACGCCGGACCAGACACGGCGCCGGGCGATGGACAGGGCCAGGACGGCGCCACCGACGCCGAGACGGGCGACGCCTCGCAGACGGACGGCACCACGGACAGCGGGACGAGTGACGCCACGCCCGCGGAGCTCCCCCTGCGAGCCTGCACCCACACCTTCCGCTACGTGCCGGCGCCCGGGCAGACCGTGTCGTCGGTACACGTTCCGGGCAGCTTCAACGGGTGGGACGAGGCGGGTCTCCCCATGACCGCCGTGCCGGGAGACCCGGCGGGGGCCTGGGAGGCGACGCTCGACATGGCGGACCTGGCGCCGGGCAGCTACGGCTACAAGCTCCTGGTGAACGGGACGGACTGGCTCCTGGACCCCTTGCAGAAGATGAAGCGCTTCGACGGCGAGTTCGAGAACTCCAAGCTCCTGGTCCCCGACTGCCGCGCGCCCGCCTTGGAGGTCGTGGACGAGACGGTGGATCCCGTGGCGGGCACGGCGCGCGTGGAGGTGGCCGTGCAGCGCGGGGTGACCGGCGGGTTCGCGGCGGGGAGCCCCCGCGCCACACACAACTTCCAGCCGGTCCCGGGGGCCTGGGACCCGGCGCGGGGGACGCTGCTCGTCGAGCTCAGCGGGCTGCCCCAGGGCAAGCACACGCTGCGCTTCGACGCCGACGATGGCCCGGACCACCCGGCCGAGCCGCTCATCGTGTCCTTCTGGGTGGAGCCCGAGCCCTGGAGCTGGCGCGACGCCGTGCTCTACTTCGCCTTCACCGACCGCTTCCGCGACGGCGACCCCAGCGGTCAGCCCCTGCCCTGCACGCCGGCCGACTCGCCCGGCAACTGGAAGGGCGGGGACTGGAAGGGCATCACCGAGAAGATCGAGGAGGGCTACTTCCACGATCTGGGCGTGAACACCCTGTGGCTCAGCGCGCCCATGGACAACCCCGAGGACTGCGTCCTGGGCATAGGCGACTACACCTACACGGCCTACCACGGCTACTTCCCCGTGCACCTCCGGGCCCCGGAGAACCACTTCGGGACGCTCGACGACCTCCGGGCGCTGGTGTCGGCGGCCCACGCGCAGGGGATCCGCGTGCTCGTGGACTTGGTCATCAACCACGTCTACGAAGACGCCCCCGAGTGGCAGGAGCACGAGAACGACGGCTGGTTCAACACGCCCGTCTACGTGTGCGGCTGGGACCAGCCCGAGACCTGCTGGTTCCGCGACTACCTGCCCGACTTCGACTACCGCAACGACGTGGTCGTGGAGTACATGACCGACGTGGCGCTCTACTGGGCGCGCGAGGCCGACCTCGATGGCTACCGCGTGGACGCCGTGAAGCACGTCCACCCCCACGTGCTCCAGACCCTGCGCGCCAAGCTGGACACCCACATCGAGGCCCACGCCAGCCTGCCCTTCTGGACGGTGGGCGAGACCTTCACGGGCACCTGGGGCAGCGTGGACAACGGCGTGAGCGCCCAGGACCTCATCAAGCGCTACGTGGCCCCGGACATGCTCTACGGACAGTTCGACTTCCCGCTGTACTGGGTCATCTTGGGGGCCCTGGGGCGAGAGGAGAGCCCGCTGACGGACCTGGCCGCCGTCCTCACCGACACCGCCGCCTACTACGGCCCGGACGCGGTCATGGCCTCCTTCCTGGGCAACCACGACGTAGCGCGCTTCGTCTCCCACGCGGCGGGGCAGATCGGTGACATGTGGGGCAACGGCTCCACGGACCAGGGGTGGACGGACCCGCCCGCCCAGCCCGCGGACAGCGCCCCCTACGCGCGCCTGAAGCGCGCCTTCACCTTCTTGGCCGCGGCCCCCGAGGTGCCGCTCGTCTACTACGGCGACGAGGTGGGCCTGGCGGGCGCCGGGGACCCCGACAACCGCCGGATGATGCCCTGGGAGGGCCTCGGCGCGGAGCAGACCGCCGTGCGCGCCCACGTCCAGGCGGTCATGGGGGCGCGGGCGCGCTCCAAGGCCCTTCGACGCGGGGACGTGACCATCGTCGAGGCCTCGGCGGACACGCTCGTCGTGGGGCGCCACGCGGGCGCCAGCGAGGGCTACGCGGCGCTCAACCGCGGCGCATCCCAGGCCAACGTGGACATCCCCACCGGCGCCGCGGCGCTCACGGAGGTCACGACCGGCCAGACCTTCCAGGCGAACGGCGGCGCCGTGTCCCTCACGCTGCCCGGGGGCGCCGCGTGGCTCCTGGTCACACCCGAGGCCGCCCCCGCGCCCGCGTCGGCGTCGGGCGGGAACCCGTGAGCCGGCCGCGATGATCGCTGGCGACGACCCCCGCCAGGAGCTGCCCACGGTGCTGGTGCCCGTGGACGGAGATGACGGCCGCAGCGCTCCCCGCCGCTCGGGCTCCGAGAAGGAGAGGGGCGCACGAGTGCGTGGGGGCCTCCCACGCCGGGGCTCGGGTTCGGGGGGCGCCACGCTCGTGACCCTCCCCCAGCCCGTGCGCCTGTACCGCGTGCGCACCAGCGAGCCCTTCGATCTCCTCGCCACGAGCCCCCGGGGCGGCGTGCTCCGCCCGGGGCGGGGGGTGGACCTCCCCACGAGGATGCGGCTGGCGCTGCGGTGCGCACAGGGGACGCTGGACACCGTCCGGTTCGTGGTGGAGCTGACCGAGCGGCGCCCAGGGCTCGCCCCCCGTGAGCTGGCCTTCCGGTGGTTCGCGGTGACGGCCACGGGACGCCGCAGCGCCTTGGCCCAGGCCCTGGAGCGGGTCCTCCGGCTGGAGGTGCGGTGGCGCGAGGACCGGGACGAGCTGCCGCCTGGGCGGGGGCTCCTGTACGACCCGCGCAAAGGCAAGGTGCGCTCGGTGGAGCTGCCCGGGCACGGAGCCCCTGGGCGGGGCGACCAGACGGCGCGCCCCGCCGAGGCCCGTGGGGCGGCGGAGACCGGCGAGCTCGCGCCGGGCTCCGCGCCCGCCCAGCTCCGCGCGAGTTCCCGCCCGCCCGGCCCGCGGGGGGACTCGGATCCTTTGAGCTGGCTCATGTTCCGGCGGGAGCCAGCGCGGGGGGAGTGCCGCTTCGGGCGCGAGCGTCGCCAGATGGTCAACCACTGGGTCGGCTTCAGCCGGTGCCGCTTCGACCTGGAGGGGCTGGAGGGCCCCACGAAGGGCACGCCCATCGAGGTGGGCGTGCCGACCATGCCGCTCGTGCGCGGGCTGGTGTGGATGGACGGCGTCGTGCGCCTGTCCAGCGTGGACCCCACGTCGAACCGGACGCTGGTCGAGGTGGAGTGGGAGGAGACGCCCGCGACGCTGCCCACGAGCTACCGCGCCATCGTGGCCTACTGCCGCATGGCGACGCTGCGAGAGCTGCGGGACAAGGGCGTGGAGCCTCTCATCCCCGACTGAGCGCCGAGCGCGCGCCCAGTGAACGCTCGGCACCCGTCGGGCCTCGCCCCAAGCAGGACCGAGCCCGGTTCAGTTCGGGGTGACGAGCTCGAACACGCCGAGCCGCTCGCGCCTCCCCACGGTGCCGCTCAAGGCCAGGTCCAGCCGGGCCAGAGATGCGTGGGCGTCGGGCTCGATGTCGAAGCGGACCTCGGCGTAGTCGCCGGCCGCCGCGGACAGGCGCGCGAAGGACAGCTCCTCGCGGGCGATGATGCGACCGCCCTTGTCTCGGAGGGCCAGGACGCCGTCGCGGTGGTCGTCCTCGCTCTCTCCCCGCTCGCGCAGGTGCACCAGGACCAGGAGCGAAGCGTCCCACTCGTAGACGTCGAAGGCGGCGAGCTCCACGTCGTAGCGCGGGAACCCCGGCACGGGCGGGGCTTGGCGGACGAACAGCGGCACGGGGAGGCGGTGGGGGAGCTCGCCGCCGAAGGTGTGGTCCTCGATGAGCGCCGAGGCTACGAGGGTCTGGAACTCCAGCTCGTAAGCCACGAGGAGCTCCATGGTGGCCAGACGCGCCATGACGCCTTGGGCCAGGTTGAGGTCCGCGATGAGCTCCTGGTCGCGCGAGAACCGCGTCCCGAAGTACTCCCGCTCCACGGCGAGGAGGCCTCCCGAGGCGTCCCGGAGCACGACGAGGAGCTCCTCCAGCTCCAGAAGCTTCCCCAGGGCGTTGTCCACGAGGAGCTCCATGTGGACGCGGGCCTCGCCGTCCTCGTCGGTGACGACGTTCACGCGGGCACCGTCCACCGAGAGCCTGAGCACCTGGGACACCGCGCCTTGGGGTGGAGCCCCGGTCGCGGGGGCGGCGCCGGGCTGAGGGGTGGCCGCCACGAGCTTGAAGGACTGGCGCAGGACGTGAGGGCCGGGCTCGTCGTCGGCCTCGGGCGCGGTGAACAGCTCGTCGAGGTCCACCTCGTCGAGGAGCCCGTCGGGCGCTTGGGAGGCCGAGGCGGATGAAGCCTCGGGGTGGGTCGCGTCTCGGTCGTCGAAGTCGTCGCCGTGTCCCATGGGTCTGCCTGCTGTGTCTCGCTGCTGTGCCTCGCGGCCGTGTCCCGCGCCGGTCCGGGTGTGGGGCAGCGTGTCGGCCTCTGTTTGGGGGCTCACCGCTGTCAGCGTCTGGGCGACCGTGGGCCCAGGGGCTGGCCCGCCCGCGCGGCCCCGCCCAGGAGCTGCCGACGCAGACCAGCGACGGACGTCACCGGCGGCAAGCAGGTGCCACGGTAGCACACGGAGGCGGATGCGGAAGCGGTCGCGGATGCGGGCGCGGGCGCGGATGCGGCGGCGGGGGCGGGCGTAGATGCGGATGCGGGGGCGGAAGCGGTCGCGGATGCGGGCGCGGGCGCGGATACGGAAGCCCGCGCGGAACCGGCGGCGCCCCCGGTCAGCGCACGCCGGCCTCCTGCATGACCTCCAGCAACAGCGCCGGATCGTCGGTCATGATCCCATCCACCGGTCGCGCCACGAGGGCCTCCATGAGCGCCCGGTCGTTCACCGTCCAGAGCTGCACCGCCAGGCCCTGCGCGTGGGCGGGGTCCAGGCGCACCGGCAGCCCGTTGTCGTCCTCCGGCTTTTTCACCGGGAGCTGCAACACCTGGGCCGGGGCCTCGTAGTCGGCGTCGGCGCCCGATTGCACGAAGGTCAACATCTCCCCCGCTGCGAAGCCCGTGACGAGCTGCTCCCCCGCCACGGGGCCCAGCTCCGCCGAGCGCGCCCGCACCTCAGCCATGACGTCGTCGAAGAAGCTCACGACGATGACGCGGCCCAGGCTGGGCCCCGCGCCCGCCGCGTGGGCGCGCACCGTGTCCACCACCTGCTGGACGATGGGCGGATCGTGCTGCTTGATCTCGATGGACCACAACGCACCCGGGAAGGCGTCCAACAGCTCGTCCAACGTAGGGACCACGACGCCCTGTCCCCGGTAGGGGTACGTCCCGTCGCCCGGGCTGAAGTGGTAGCCGGCGTCCAGCGCCCTCAGCTCGGCGAAGGTCATGTCGGCGATCCGCCCGTCCCCGTCGGTGGTGCGGCTCACCGACGCGTCGTGCATGGCCACCAGGACGCCGTCCTTGGTGGCGTGGACGTCCACCTCCAGCATGTCGGCGCCCAGCTCCCAAGCCTTCTGGTAGGCCGGCAAGGTCTCCTCGGGAGCCAGCCGCCCGCCCCCGCGGTGGGCGATGAGCAGCGGCCGCCCCAGGGTCTCCGAGGCCAGGAAGGGCCCGGCCACCGGCAGGACGGGCTCCACGCCTGGCGCCGCATCTGGCTCCGCGTCGGAGGGCGCGTCGCCCGCACCTCCGTCCCCAGCGGTCGCGCCGTCCGCTCCACCGTCCGTCGCAACGTCCGACCCGACTTCCGGCCCGACCTGTTGGGGCCCCTCCGTCCCCTGGGCCCCGCAACCCACGCCGGCCCAGCACGCGCCAAGCACCAAGACCACCGCCGCTACGCTCCCGCTCATCGGCCTCCTCCGTCGCGCCCGGGGAGCCCGACCTTACACCGTCTGGGCGCGCAAGGCGTGGGCGAAGACCTCGGCCTTGTCCGCCTCGAAGATCACCAGCCGCACCTCGCGCACGGGGCCGTCGGGCGTAGCACCGAGGATCGAGAAGACCGCGTCCAAGATGGTCTTGGCCGCCCTGTCCAAGGGGTGGCCGAAGATCCCCGTGCTGATGGCCGGCAGCGCCACGGACGTGACGCCCAGCTCGCGCGCCTTGAGGAGCGCGGCGCTCACCGCGCTGTAGAGCTTGCGAGCCTCCCCCCCCTCTCCCCAGCGCGGCCCCACCGCGTGGATGACGTAGCGCGCCGGCAGCGCCCCCGCCGAGGTCACGGCGGCCCCGCCCACGGGCACGGGCCGCAGAGCGTCGGACTCGTCCTGGATGACGCGGCCTCCCTTGCGGACGATGGCCCCCGCCACCCCTCCCCCGTGGGCCAGGTGGGTGTTGGCGGCGTTGACGATGGCGTCCACGCGCTGCTCGGTGATGTCGCCCACGACCACGCGCACCCACGCGCCGCCTTGGGCCTGGCGCTCCGCGATGACCCTGCCCACTCCGCCCGTGGAGTTGCCGCCCGCCGCGCCGCTGCCCGTCGTCCCCACCGTCGTCATGTGCTTCCCTCGCTCGCCTCTCCGGTCAACGGCCTGCGTCGCCCGCCAGCCCCACGCGCCAGCCCCACGCGCCACCGAATCCTACGCCCAACCTGTCCGTTCAGACAGCGGCGCGGCCGCCTGACTGGCCGGACGCGGGTTCCGTGGCGTCACCCGCTGCTGTTGGGGGGCCTCAGAAGCCCGCCTCGGTCCAGGTGAGGCTCATATCCCAAGAGCGCCCGGGCAGCGGGTAGCCCAGGAGGTCCACCGGGCGCGTGTCCTGGAGGTCGCGGATGACGACGCCCAGCTCCAGACGCCCCTCCAAGCCCACCAAGCCCGTGGACTCCAGGCGCAGCCCCGCGCCCAGCGACCACACGTAGCGCGCGGGCGCCCGGACGAGCCCCGCCGGGTCGTAGGTGTTCGAGCCGACGTGGTCCAGGTCCGCGTAGAGCCGCGCCTCGTGCCCCTCGGGCGTCGCCTGGTAGACCTCCACGCGCGCGTGACTCCGCGCCCGCGGGCGCAGGGGCAGCGGCTTCCCCCGCCGCGCCGGGAAGGGCGAGCGGCTCTCGGTCCACAGCGTCGTGTGCGCCCCCTGGAGCCGCAGGTGCGACCACGCGTCCAGCGACGCCGACAGCTCGAAGCCCCGCAGCAACGCCCGCTCCTCGTTGGACGCCACCGCCGTCTGGGCGCTGCTCCGGCGGAACTGGATGAGGTCCTCCACGTCGCTCGCGAACCCCGCCAGCTCCAACGTTCCCAGCCACCCCTCGGGCAGAAACCCCGGGGCCCAAGAGATCGTCCCGCTCGCGGTGGAGGCCCGCTCGGGCCGCAGCCCGGGCGCCGGCAACACGTAGGCCCCGTCGCCGTACAGCTCGTACAGGTTCGGCTGCCGCACGGCCGTCCCCCACGCCGCCGACGCGCGCACGCCGTACCGCCGCAGCCCCTTGTACGCCACCGCCACCGCCCACGTCCCCGCGACCTGACCAGCCCCTGCCGTCTCGCCGCCGCCCGACACGTCCGAGAAGGCGTCCACGCGCCCGCGCCCCACGACCTCCGCGTCCACCCACGGCAGCAGCACGCCCACCTCCCCCGCCAGGGCCCCGCGCGTCCGCGCCACCCGCCGCCGCGCCGCGGGGCGCAGGGCGTCGTCCAAGGCGAAACGGTCGTGGGCCGCTTCCAGGTGCAGCCCCAGCCGCGCCCAGTCCGCCAGGTGGAGGCCCGCGGTCGTCGTCGCCGACGGTGCCAAGGCCGCGCGCGTGGCCTGAGACGGCGCCAGGGTCAGCGCCCCGTGGGGGTCCCGGCTGGCCGAGCGCGACCAGCGCAGCGCCGCCGTCCCCTGCCAGCTCCAGGCGCCAGGGCGGCGGCAGAGGAACCGCGCGGCCACGAGGTTCGCCGTCCGAACGAGCCGTACGTCGCGCGTGGGCCGCCCCGCCGGCCCCGGGAGGCCGCGCTCCAGCGCCAGCGCGTGGTCCACCAAGCTCACGCGGCACCGGCTCCCCGCGCGCAAGGTCCCGCGCACCAGGCCCACGAAGCGGCGCATGTCGGCGTTCTGGCGGCGCACCGAGCGGTCGTCGGTGGGGTCGTAGAGGGTCCCGCGATCGTCGCGCCAGGGATAGTCGCCGTCGCTCCGCGTGAGGTCCACCGCGGCGGCCACGCCCCCGCGCCCCTGGGGGTCGGTCCACGCGCCGTGGAGGCGCAAGGTCGCCGTCCCGAAGGCGCCCGCGCCCAGGGAGACCTGGGCCAGGGGCTCGCGGGGGCGCAGGCTGACGAGCTCCAGGGCCCCCCCAATGGCGCCTCCCCGGGACAGGGGCGCGTGACTGCGCCACAGCTTCACGCGGGCGGCGGACCACAGCGGCAGCTCGCCCAGGTCGGCGGGGCTGCCGTCGGCGTGCTCCAGGTCCACGCCGTCCAGGAACAGCCGCACCTGGTCGGGGGTGGAGCCCCGCACCCGGAGGAGAGACAGGGCCCCGGGCCCGCCCAGGCGCTCGGTCTGGGTGCCCGGCTGGCGGCCCGCGGCCTCGGCCAGGGTGGCGCCCGGGGCGGTGAGCTGGGCGCGGGGGATCACGAGCGCGGGAGCGGTGGCGGCGCCGTCCGGGCGCTCGTCGAGGATCACCGTGCGCCCGGCGGACTCGGGGGGAGAGGCGGGGGCGGCGCTCGCGCCCGGAGCCAGCGCGGCCAGCGCCAGCCACGTTGCGAGCGTCAGCGAGACCGGGAGGCGGTGGGGCGTGGCGTGCTCCTCGATGGGGGACGGACGTTCCAAAGGCGCAGAGTTGACACGACCGGCCCCCCCCCGTCTAGTGGGAACCCATGAACGATAGACAGGGCCCCGACGGCACTCCGGGTGGACTGGGGGAGGTGGGAGACATGGGTGGAAGAACAGCCACGTGGCGGGCGGTGCGGTCGACGCCGCTGTTCGTGAGCCTCGCCGGGCTCGCGCTGCTGGGGGGCACGGGCGTGGGCTGTGTGAGCTCACAGCGGCCATCGGTGGCGACGGACGCGGGCACCGTCGACGCGGGCGGCGTCGACGTGAACCCCGGCGACACGGGTTCCGGAGACACGGGGAGCCCCGCGTGCGCCGAGAACAGCGCGAGGTGTCGCGTCAACACGGTGCAGCACTGCGAGGACGGCGTCTGGAAGGACGTGGTCGTCTGCCCGGATAGCTTCCCGTGCTCGTTCGGCCAATGCAGCGGAGTGGACACCGGCTGCGAGGGCTATGAGTGCGGCCTGAACGGGCAAGGCGTGAGCTGCGGGACCTGCGAAGCCGGCTCGACGTGTGTGGCCGGGCACTGCGTGCGCGAGGACTGCACGCCCGACTGCACCACCGTGGAGTGTGGGGACGACGGCTGCGGCGGCCAGTGCGGCTACTGCGACGGCGGCCTCACCTGCCAGGGGGGGCTCTGCGTCCCGGGAGGCCTGACGTGCAAGGACGTGCTCTACTGCTCGTTCGCGTGCACGGACAAGCTCGATGACCAGAACGCCTGCATCTCGGACTGCGCCAACATGGCGTCTGGTAGCGTGTGGAGCGACTTCGCCGACGCCGGGACCTGTCTGGATTCCTGCGGTAGCGCGGCGACGCCCGCGGACTGCGTCATCGCGGACTGCAGCGCCGCGGTCGCCGCGTGCATGTACCCCAACAGCGGGACGAAGTTCTGCGCCCAAGTCGCCCAGTGCGCCTTCGAATGCGAGGACTCAGCTTCACCCGGCGGCCCCTCATCGGACGAGTGCGTGGCGTCCTGCGCGGAGGAAGGACTACCGGCGGAGCAGGTGAAGTTCGCCGCGCTGGAGCTCTGCCTGACCCTCAAGTGCGCCGCTGGAACCCCCAGCCAGAGCGAGCTCTGCGTCCAACAGGCCATGGCCGGGAAGGGGCCATGCGGCGAACCGTTCAACCAGTGCTTGGGCATCGCAGTGGCGCCCCAGTAGTCGCTCACGCCCCCCCGGCCAGGGTCACCCGATGCCTGGGACCGACACGGCCACAGGGGCCGCGCGCCCTCAGGGGCCCGGCCGCCAGGCGGCCCAGAGACCCAAGAGCCGTTCCAGGGGTGCCGCCTGGGTCCGGGCCAGGTCGTAGACGTTGGCCCGCTCACCCGGGTCGCGCGTGAGGTCGTAGAGCTCGAAGAAACCGCCGCGCTCGTGGAAGATGAGCTTCCAGTCGTGCGGGGCGGCGCCCTTGGCGGCCGAGTGGCTCGGCCCCTGGCGGGGCTCGAAGGGAGGCAAGGGTGCTACGACCGACCGCTGACGGTCCCCCGGGAGGATGAGGTCCGAGAAGACCGGTCCCAGCGAGGCGTCCGCACGCCGCCCCGGCCAACCCGGCGCCAGGGCTCCGGCGAAAGAGCGCCCCACGCCGCCCGCGAGGACCGGGAGGCCGGCCAGATCCGCCAGCGTGGCGCCTACGTCCAGGAGGCTCGCGGGGACGGAACGCTCCTCCCCTCGGCCCGCCCCCGGCGCCACCACGACCAGCGGCACGCGGAGCTGCACGTCGTCCAGGGCCGAGTGGTGAAACCGCCGCCCGTGCTCGCCCAGGGACTCGCCGTGGTCCGCCGTGAAGACGACGACGCCGTCGCCCAGGACGCCCCCCGCCTCCAGCCGGTTCACGAGGCGCCCCAAGTGGCGGTCCACCCAGGCGACCTCGCCGTCGTAGCGGGCCGCGAGGTCGTCGGGGTCCACGGGGATCTCCGGGTGCAGGACGTAGGGCTCGTGAGGATCGTAGAAGTGGACCCACAGAAAGAGCGGCGCCTGGGCGGCGTCCGCCGCGTCCAGCGCCGCGATGGCACGGTCGGCCGTCTCCTGGGCCGAGCGCCCCCAGACCACCACGCGGTCCTCGCCCGAGGCCGTCCAGACCTTCTGAAACCCTCGCGACAACCCCAGCCCGGGGCGGAACAGGTGGTGAAAGAAGAGCCCCACCGTCTCGTAGCCCGCCGCGGCAAAGGACTGGGCGACGGTGGGCGCGTCGTCGGGCGTGGGGAGGTCCCACTTGTCCATGTAGGGCGCCGTGCGCACGGCGCCCGGCGGGCGCCCCGTCTGCATGGCGTACAGGCTGAGGATGGTGGACGGGTAGGCGCTGTAGGCCCGCGTGAAGCGCACGCCCTGGGCGGCCAGCCGCAGGGCGCTAGGCATGTGGTCCAGCCGGTCGGCGCGCAGGGCGTCCACGGTGATGACCACCACGCGCCGTGGCCGGGCGCGCCCCTGCTCGGTGGAGGAGGGCGCTCCGCGCGAGGCGACCAGCGCGGCGATCTCAGGCGCGGTGGCGTCGCCGCCCAGGCAGTCCTGGTCCACGCCGTCCCCCAGGACCTCGTGGGCCCCCTGGTGGACGCTGGCGTCCCAAGGCGCGCAGTCGCCTCCGCCCAGCAGCGCCGGCACGCCGTCGCCGTCCAGGTCGCCCACCCAGCCCAGGGCGTCCAGGGCGTGGGTCGTCTCGACAGTGCCGCTGACCAGCAAGCCGCGCGTGGTCTGGTCCAGGGTGTCGGGCAGGACGACCAGCGCCTGGAGCACCAAGAGCCCGGCCAGGACCCCGCCGGCCGCGCCCAGCCGCCGGCGCCACGCCGCGGTCACGAGCGTGCCGAGCAACCCCAAGCCCCAGGCGGTGAGGCCCAAGGAGAAGAGCGTGAGGCTCGCGTGCTGGGGGCGGTAGAGGCCGCGAAAGAGCAAGGCGTTGGCCGCGAAGGCGGCGGCGCCGACGGTCAGAAGTCCCACCCCTGCGACGGCGCGCACGGCCGGGCGGCGCGGGCCAGCGAGGAGCCAGGCCGCGCCCGCGAGGGTGCCGGTGGCCGCGCCGAGCCCACCCAAGTAGAGGGCCGGCGAGACGTCTAGAATGTGTCCGTTCGACACCCACAGAGGGCTGGCCGACGCGGCCGCGACGACGGCGAGCACGACGCGGCACCGGCCGTCGCGTTCGGACGCGCGCAGCGCCCTCGCCAAGCCCCACGCGAGGCCGCCCAGGGCGAGCGCGGCCACGATCGCCAGGGCCGCCAAGACGCCCGTCGTGAACACGCCCGCCACGGCGGCGTCGCCCGCGCCGAACAGCGGGCTCCGGGCGCGCGCACCCAGGACCCAGGCGTCCGCCACGCCGTGGACCAGGGCGGCCCAGGCGGCGGCGGCCACCCACGCCAGAGGGGCGCGGCGGCTCATCCCGCGTGGGGCGGCTGGTCGTCGGGCGCGGGGACCGGGGACGCGGCGCCGAAGTCATCGGGGAGCTTCATGTGGAGGACGCGCGTCAGGAAGGACCACTTGTCGGCGATCTCCTCGATGACCTTCTGGGTGGGCTTGCCCGCGCCGTGCCCGGCGCGCGTCTCGATGCGGATGAGGATGGGCGCCGGCCCCTTCTGGGCCGCCTGGAGGGTGGCGGCGAACTTGAAGCTGTGGGCGGGGACCACCCGGTCGTCGTGGTCGGCCGTGGTGATGAACGTCGCCGGGTAGGCCGTGCCCGGGTGGATGTTGTGGAGCGGCGAGTAGGCGTAGAGGGCCTTGAACTGCTCGGGATCGTCGGAGGTGCCGTAGTCGGACGCCCACGCCCAGCCGATGGTGAACTTGTGAAAGCGCAGCATGTCCATGACGCCCACCGCCGGACAGGCCGCCGCGAAGAGGTCGGGGCGCTGGGTGAGGGTGGCGCCCACGAGGAGGCCGCCGTTGGAGCCGCCGCCGATGGCGAGGTGGGGGGTGGAGGTGTAGCCGCGCGCGATGAGGTCCTCGGCCACGGCGATGAAGTCGTCGAAGACGCGCTGCTTGTGGAGCTTGGTCCCCGCGAGGTGCCAGTCCTGCCCGTACTCGCCGCCGCCGCGGAGGTTCGCCATGACGTAGACGCCGCCCATCTCCATCCAGACGCGGATGGAGGTGGCGTAGCGCGGCGTCAGCGAGATATCGAAGCCGCCGTAGCCATAGAGGTAGGTCGGGTTGGAACCATCCAGGGCGAGGCCCTTGCGGTGGGCCACGAAGTAGGGGACGCGGGTGCCGTCCTTGGACTTGGCGAAGCGCTGCTGGACGACGAACCGGTCGGGGTCCAGGGCGACCTTGGGTGCGAAGACCTCGGCGCGCGTCCGGGTGCGCGGATCGTAGCGGTAGATCGTCGTGGGGAAGGTGAACGACGAGAAGGCGAAGTAGGCGACCGGGTCCTCGGCGCGGCCGTCGAAGCCCCAGACCGTCCCCAGCGTGGGCAGGGGGATGGCCCCGTCGGGCGTCCCGTCCAGACGCCGCACGAGGACGAGCGAGTGGGCGTCGTGGAGGTAGTCGAGGAAGAAGCGGCCGGCCACGAGGTGGACGGCGCGGAGGGTGTCCTGGGTCTGGGGCACCAGCTCGCGCCAGTTGGCGGGCTCGGGGTGGGCCAGATCCACAGCCACGAGGCGCGAGCGCGGGGCGTCCTTGTCGGTGAGGACGAAGACCGTCCCGCCGCGAGGCCCGTCCACGTGGCCCACGACGTGGTAGGCCGCATCGAAGTCGTGGAAGAGCTCGACGATCGGGGCCTCGGCGGCGGCATCGGTGGGCGTGCGCAGATCCCGATAGAAGACGGCGTTCTTGGGGCTGGTCCCCACCCAGACCTCGATGACCAGGAGCGCCCCGTCGTCGGTGACGCGGGCGTCGAAACCCCAGTCCTTGTGGTCCTTGCGCTCGTAGATGAGCACGTCGTCCGACTGGGGCGTGCCCACGCGGTGATAGTAGAGCTTCTGATAGTAGTTGGGCGTGCGCAGGCTCTTGGAGGGGTCCTTGGGTGGGTCGTAGCCCGCGTAGTAGAAGCCTTCGCCCGTGGCGTCCCAGTGGGGGTCGGAGAACTTCACCCAGGAGATCTCGTCGGGCAGGTCCCGCCCGGAGTCCACGTCGCGGACGTGGAGCTCGATCCAATCGGAGCCCGCGCGGGCCAGCCCGTAGGCGAGGCGCTTCCCGTCGCGGCTGACCTCGTAGGAGGACAGCGCCACGGTGCCGTCGGTGGACAGGGTGTTGGGATCCAGGAGCACGCGCGGCGCGCCCGCACCGTCTTGCACGTAGAGCACGTCCTGGTTCTGGAGGCCGTCGTTCTTCTCGAAGAACAGGCGCCCGTTGCGCCAGACGGGGACGCCCATGCGCTCGTAGTCCCAGAGCGCCGTGAGCCGCGCTCGGATGCGGTCGCGGGCCGGGATCTGCCCGAGCCAAGCGAAGGTCAAGGCGTTCTCGGCCTGGACCCAGGCGCGGGTCTCGGGGCTGTCCGGATCCTCCAACCAGCGGTAAGGGTCGGCGACCTTCGTGCCGTGATAGTCGTCCACGACGTCCCCGCGGCGCGCCTCGGGATAGGGGAGCGGCGCCCCTGGCGGGAGCGCCTCCAGCCGGGCGCGCATGGCGGCGACGGGGTTCGCACCCTTGGTGTCGTTCACGCGGACCTCCCTCGCGCCGCCGCCACACCCGAGCGCCCACGGCCCGCCCACGAACCCGGCGAGGGCCAGCAGGCCCCACGTCCACCCCCGTGCTCCACCTCGCCACGCGCGCATCGGTCCCTCCTCGGCCGGCCCGGGGGGCCCCCGAGCCCGGCTCCGCTCATCCCAAGCTCCTCCAAGACCGCGCGATTGTGGGCGCCCCCAGGGCGAGCGTCAACGACCGGCCGGCGTCGGCGCCGACCGCGTCGGCGAGAGCCCCGGACCGCGTGCAACGACCCTCGGATTCCCGTAGGCTATCGCCGCGGCGAGCGGTCGCGAGGGAGGACCTCATGGAGACGCAGGGCAGGGACGTGCGCGGCGCCGGGGAGCGCCCGCGGGAGAGCTGGGGAGAGGCGGCGAGCACGCGGCGTGCACGCTGGACGGTGGTGGTGACGTCCCTCGCGTGGGTGTCGGCGGGGGCGCTCGGGGCCTGCAACGGGGACAACGTCACCGGCAGCGTGGACGCCCAGGCGATCCAGACCGACGGGAGCATCACGCTGGACCTCGGGGGGACCGTGGATGCGGCCGTGCCGGACCCCGGGCCCGTCACGCCACCAGACGTGACGCAAGACGTGATGCCAGATGCCTCGGCGGACCCGGGCCCGCCTCCCGGCTGCACGGAGGACCAGTGCGACATCGAGGGGGCCTGCTACGACAACGAGGCGCCGAACCCCGACAACCCCTGTGAGCTGTGCCTGGTGGCCGTGGACCGCGAGGCGTGGACGCCCGACGACGCGGAGGCCGGCGAGGACGGCGCCGGGGGCTGCGACGACGGGGACGCCTGCACGACGGGCGACCACTGTCAGGACGGGGCCTGCGTGGGCGAGGAGGTCCCTTGCGACGACGGGAACCCGTGCACGGACGACGCCTGCGACCCCGCCACGGGGGCGTGCGTCTTCACGCCCAACGATGCGCCCTGCGTCTCCGACGACGTGTGCGTGGATGCCGTGTGCCAGGACGGCGCCTGCGTGCCGGGCACCGAGCAGCGCGACTGTGACGACGGCAACCCCTGCACGGCGGACTCCTGCGACCCCGCCACGGGCTGCGTGCACGCCCCGGACGACGCGGCGGCCTGCGACGACGGGCTGGTGTGCACCGAGGGAGACGCCTGCGTGGCGGGCGCCTGCGTGGGGACGCCTGTGGACTGCGACGATGAGGACGTCTGCACGGTGGACGCCTGCGTGGAGCCGGGCGTGGACGCCGAACTGGACGCCACCACGGGCGGGGGCGGCTGCGTGCACCACTCTCTGGCGGACCTCTGCGCCGACGACAACCCCTGCACGGACGAGACCTGCGACCCCGTGCAGGGCTGCGTCTTCCCCTTCAACACCGTCCCCTGCGACGACGGGAACCCCTGCACGGTGAACGACACCTGCACCGAGGGGGCCTGCCTGGGCGCCCCCTTGGACGTGGACGACGGCAACGTGTGCACGGACGACGGCTGCGACCCCGCCAGCGGCCCCTTCCACCTGTTCAACACGCTCCCCTGCGACGACGGCGACGCGTGCACGGTGGGCGACGTCTGCGCGGACGGCGCCTGCACGGCCGGCCCCGACCCGCTGGACTGCGACGACGGAAACCAGTGCACGGCCGACTCGTGCGACTCGGAGACGGGCTGCGTCCAGACGCCGACCACCGACCCCTGCGACGACGACGACGCCTGCACCGAGGGCGACACGTGCCACGACAGCCAGTGCGTGGGCAACGCCGTGGACTGCGACGACGGGAACGCCTGCACGGCGGACTCGTGCGACCCGGCGGACGGGTGTCACAACGACCTCATCGTCTCGGGGACCTGCCGCCCGAACATCGTCGTCACCTACCCACCGCGTGGCGCGACCATCGCCGGCGACCCGGCGAACCCCATCGTCACGGTCACGGGGACGGTCACGAGCGGCGCCGGGCCCATCACGGCCTTCACGATCAACGGCGTGGACGTGCCGGTGGCCGACGACGGCAGCTTCTCCTACGACATGCCGGCGTCCGTGGGCGGCAACACGATCAAGTTCCTCGCGACCGACAGCTTCGGGACCGAGCGGGACCGCGTCCAGGCCTTCCTGTGGTCGCAGACGTACTTGAAGCCGGACATCACGGCGCCCAAGAGCGGCATGGTGGATCCGGGCGTGGGCATCTGGCTGTCCCAGGAGGTCCTGGACGACGGTGACCACACGCCGCCGCCGGACGACTTCGCCACGATCTTCGAGATGGTCCTGGGGAACCTGGACCTCAGCTCCATGTTCGACTCGTCCACGCCCGTCGCCAGCAGCTCGGGCTACGACATCTACCTCACGGGGCTCACGCAAGGGGCGACGACGGTGTCCCTCACGGCCATCGACGGGGGCCTGCGCATGAACGCGACGATCTCGGAGATCGTCGGCGACCTGTACTTCGACTGCACCTGCTCGGGGATCACGTGTGGCTGCTGGTGGGCGGGCGGGGACAGCACGGGCGGGGTGTCCATCGACTCCCTGGACGTCACGGCGGACATCCTGCTGTCGGTGAACCCAGACCACACCCTGAACGTGAACGTCACGAGCGCCCAGACGACCATCAACGGGCTCAACATCTGGTCGGACGACGGCTGGACGAACTTCCTCATCTCCATCGTCGAGGTCTTCATCCGCGACAGCCTGGTGTCCTCCTTCGAGGACCAGATCAACGAGCAGCTCACCACGGTCTTGGGGCCCATGCTGGCCGACGCCTTGAGCGCCCTCGCGTTCAACACGACCTTCGACATCCCCAAGCTGGACGGCTCGGGCGACGCCATCACGGTGGCCCTTGTCACAGACTTCTCGTACACGGACTTCGCACCCGGGGGGGGCGCCCTGGGGCTCCGCGCTGGCGGCTACTCGGTCAAGAATACTAGCTTCGATAACCTGGGGATGCCCCAGCGCATCAACTGCGGGGCAGGAGCCCAGGTCTTGGTGGTCCCCAAGGCGGCGCCGTTCGAGATCAGCCTGGCGGACGACACCCTCAACGAGCTGCTCTACGCCGCGTGGAACGGTGGACTGCTGGAGTTCCCGGTGCCCGAGTCCATGCTCGGTGGGGTGGACCTCACGCAGTATGGGATCACGAACCTCACGCTGGATCTGGCGGGGATGCTGGCCCCCACGGCCAGCGACTGCAACGCGGACGGCGAGCTGTTGGCGCACATCGGTGACCTGCGCGTGGACGCCCACCTGGAGCTCTTCGGGCAGCCCATGGACATCGTCATCTACGCCACGCTCACGGCGGCCCTGGAGCTCACGGCCACGAACGGCGAGATCGGCATCAGCCTCAGCGAGATCCGCTCGCTGGACACCGACGTCACGGTCCAGCAGGACGACATGGTGGCCAGCGAGGCGGTCATCAAGGACCTCATCGAGACCCAGCTCATCGGCGGCCTGCTGGGGGCCCTGGGGGGCGACTCGCTCGCCTCGATCCCCCTGCCCGAGATGGACCTCAGCGAGTCCGTGGGACTGCCGCCGGGCAGCGCCGTCATCGCCATCAGCCCCCAGTCGGTCACGCGCCAGGGGGGCAACACCATCGTCAGCGGCACGCTCCAACAGTAGGCAGCAGGAGGACCCCATGCGCGCCCCCAAGGACACCTTCGCGCTGGCCGCCGTCGCGGCCCTGCTCCTCGCCGCCTGCGGCGACGACGGCACCGTGAGCGGCGACGTGGACGCCGCCGCCGACGCCGCGGCGCCCACGGACACGGCCGTGGACAGCGGCCCCGGCGTGGACGCGGCGCCGGATGGTGTGGAAGACGCGAGCCCGGACGTTGCGGTGGACGCGACGCCGGACACCGAGACGGACACGGCCGCGGACGCCGGCTCGGATGCCGACTCCAGTGCAGGGCCCGACGCGGGCGGAGGCTGGAGCACGTGCGACACGGACGCTGACTGCGCCGACTCGCTCGAGTGCACGGTGGACGCCTGCGTGGACACGCCCCAGGGCCGGCGGTGCCAGTGGACCGTCCAGCCGGGCAAGTGTCTCATCCACAACGTCTGCCGCGGGGTGGGAGAGCCCCAGCCCGGCAACCCCTGCGCCCTGTGCCTGCCCGATGAGGACGCCACCGCGTGGTCGCCGCGCCCCGACGGCTACGCCTGCAACGACGACGACGCCTGCACCCAGGGCGACGGGTGTGTGGGCGGCGTGTGCGTCTCGGGGGACGCGCTGGAGTGCGACGACGGCGACCCCTGCACCGATGAGGTGTGCGACCCCGTCGAGGGCTGCATCTACGCCGTCAACGCCGCGCCGTGTGACGACGGCGACCCGTGCACGACGGGAGACGTCTGCACCGAGGGGCTCTGCGCCGGCGAGGCGGTGGACTGCGACGACGGCGACCCCTGCACCGACGACGTCTGCGACGAGACGGGGGCCTGCCAGCACACGCTGAACGCCGCGCCCTGCGATGACGGCGACCCCTGCACGGCGGGGGACACCTGTCAGGACGGGGTCTGCGTGGCGGGCGGCCCCACCGACTGCGACGACGGCAACGCCTGTACGCTGGACACGTGCGACCCGCTGGTGGGCTGTGTCTCGCTGCCCACGCAGAGCCCGTGCTGCATCGGGGCGGCCTCCATCTGCGACGACGGCGACCCCTGCACCGACGACTTCTGCGACCCCGAGACGGCCGCGTGCAGCTACACGAACAACACGGCGCCCTGCGACGACGGGGACGCCTGCACGCAGGATGACACCTGCGCCGACGGGGTCTGTGGCGGCACGACCGCCGTGTGCGACGACGGGAACCCGTGCACGGCGGACAGCTGCAACCCCACGGTGGGGTGCGTGGCCACGCCGGTGGACGACGGGACGCCTTGCGACGACGGGCTCGCCTGCTCCACGGGCGACGCGTGCGTGGCCGGGGCGTGCGTCCCGGCGGACACGAGCCAGTGCCTGTGCACGCCAGCGTTCGACGACGCCGGGAAGCTCACGGCGCTCGCCATCGGGGACGGGGGCTACCCGGGCGAGGGCCTCGACCTGGACCACGATCCATCCACGTGCTCTCCGGCGGGGAGCTGCTCGGATGGGGTCCAGAACGCGCTCGGGATCATCGCCGGCATGGTCAACGACTCCATCGCCTCGTCGGTGGCGGACGGGAGCCTGCTGTTGACCCTGGAGTTCCAGGGGATGCCGCCGGCCGGGGACTTCACGCTGGCCCTCTACACGGCCCAGCTCGACCCGGCGAACGCGGACTGCGACACGACGAGCGCCACGTGTGACTACCTGGCGGACTCGTCGATGATCGACCAGGACACGTGCACGGCGCTGGTCCAGCTCCCGGGCACGGTGACGGGCTCCCACGTGGAGGCCGGGGGGCAAGACACGATCTTCCCCTTCACGATCCCCATGTCCGAGGGAGTGAACCTGGAGATCGTGCTCTACGCCGTGCAGTTGGAGGCGACCGTGACCCGCACCGACGGCCAGGTGACGGCCTTCGACGGCGTGCTGGGCGGGGCCGTGCCCAAGGACCAGCTCCTGAGCGCGCTCCAGGCCCTGCCCCCGGGCTCTCTGCCCGTAGACGTGTCCTTGGTGGAGCTGCTGTTGAACTCCATCGACGACGACGTGGACACGAACGGGGACGGCGTCTACGACGCGCTGAGCATCGGCATCAAGCTCTCGGGGATCGACGGGAACCTGGTGGGTGTGGCTCCATAAGGCCTGGTTATCGATTGCAGATCGCAGTTGAAGGCCCCTGGGGTGCGTGGTAGAGCACCGCTGGTTTGGAACCGACGGAGGCGAACGTGCCCAAGGACCCAACGCTCGGCGGCATCGAGGAGCAGGCGATCACGACGAGGCTCTCGGAGCTCGTGAACTGGTCCCGGAAGTACAGCCTGTTCCAGTACCCGTTCGTCACGGCGTGCTGTGGCATGGAGTACATGTCGGTGGCCGGCGCCCACTACGACCTCGACCGCTTCGGGGCGTCGGTGCCGCGCTTCTCGCCGCGCCAGGCGGACGTCCTGTGGGTCGTGGGGACGATCACCCACAAGAACGCGCCCATCCTCCAGCGGATCTACGAGCAGATGACCGAGCCCAAGTGGGTCGTCGCCTTCGGCGCCTGCGCCTCCAGCGGGGGCTTCTACGACAACTACGCGGCCGTCCCGGGCATCGACCACATCATCCCGGTGGACGTCTACATCCCCGGCTGCCCGCCGCGCCCCGAGGCGGTCCTCGACGCCGTCATGTCCCTCCAGGACCAGGTGCAGCACGAGCCGGCGCGGATCTTCCCCGAGACGAAGGACGTGCCCGAGGAGCATCGCCTGGGCGCATGAGGGGCGCCGCGCCCCTCAGACGAGGTCATCCAGCCGGGACCGCGCGGCGGCGCGGTCCTCCCGGCTCACGTAGACCCGCTCCACGCGGACCGTCTGCTCGTAGCGGTCGAAGAGGTCCGTAACCTCCTCGATGCGCTGGGCGCGCCCAGACCGCCCGTCTCGCCGCACGTACAGGGGGTTGGTGCGCAGCTCCTCGGGGCGGCGAGCGTAGCGGCTCAGCACGGGCTTGGCGGTCAGGCGAAGGCTGTGAATCCCCGCGGCCTCCAGGCGCTCTTGGGCCTCCAGGGCCTGCTCGTGCGCCCCTGCGTCGCGCAGCTCCAGGACTAGCTTGTAGGGGTCGCGCTCGCGCACCCGTCGCGCCCAGGGGTCGTCGCTGTCGCGCAGGCGCGCCATGAGCCACGGGTCGTCGCAGGCCACGAACTCCTCGGGGGCGGCCGGGAACCGCGCCTCGTCCCCCACGCCCGCGAGCCAGCGCCGGAGCATGGCGTCGTAGATGTCGCTCTTGGGGTGGAAGTAGACCATCTGGAACATGTGGTAACGCGCCAGCAGGAAGTGCTCGAAGGTGGGCAGAGCGCGCAGCTCGATGCCCAAGTGGCAGCGGTCTCGGGCCACGACGGGCAGGACGTTGCTCTTGAGCCAGTCCAGGTCGTAGCGCCCGTAGCCCACGCCCGCGAAGAAGCTGTCGCGCAGGAGGTAGTCCATGCGGTCCACGTCCAGCTCGCCGGAGACGATGGCGTGGAGCAGGGGCCGGTGGTCCACGCCCTCCACCACGAAGTCCTGGGCCACGGGCGTCTCGTGCTCCTGGAGGACGGCGGCGACGTGCTCGGGGGTGATGCCCTGGGCCGCGAACCGCTCGGCGAGGACGCGGCTCAGGGGGCTGTCCACCACGATCTTGAGCGTGACCTCCTCGTGGGAGGCCGGGCCGGGCTCCAGCCCGTAGCCCTCGAGGCCCAGGTGCTCGCGGCGGGGCATGAGGGACTCGGCCGCGTGGCTCAGGGGGGCGTGGCCGGCGTCGTGGAGGAGCCCGGCGAGGCGCACGATCTGGCGGAAGCGCGCCTGGGTCTCCGCGGGGAGCCAAGGCGCGTGGGCCGCCACGGCGTCGAAAACGAGCCCGCCCAGGTGCATGGCGCCGATGGAGTGCAGGTAGCGGTTGTGGACGGCCCCGGGGAAGACGAACTCCGCGAAGCCGAGCTGCTTGACGCCCCGCAGGCGCTGAAACAGCGGCGTGTCGATGACGTCTAGTTCGGCGCCGCGCACGACGATGGGGCCGTGTACGGGGTCGCGCAGCTCTACGTGAACATCGCGCTTGGTGCTCCGCGGCGTGGACATGGGTTCGCCCCCTCCCTCTCCGCCCCTCCGGCGGCAGCTCACCGTCCCATGGCAGCCCCGCGACCGCGCGGCGCTCCCCCGAGCGCCATGAGATACGAAAAAGGCCGGCCCCGTTGAGGGCCGACCTTGGAGGCGCCACCCGGATTCGAACCGGGGATAAAGGATTTGCAGTCCTCTGCCTTACCACTTGGCCATGGCGCCACGTCCCGCGAGACGCGGCAGTGTGTGTACCCAAGCTGCCTGCCGGTGTCAATCCCCGTTTGTGGAGCCGTGCGGCCTGGGCTCGAGAGGACGCACGCTACAGGGAGATCTGCGACACGGCCCAGGCGCCCCCTTTCTTGGGGTCCCGCCGGAGGTGCACGGGCCCCGGCATCCCACCTCGCTGGTGGAGGAACACCTTGACGTACTCCGCGTCCTCCGCGATCTCGGCCGGGTCGGTGCGCACGATGTGGAAAGAGCCCGGGTCCCGCCCCGCGAGGTAGCGATCCAGGGAGCGGCGCAGCTTCCGCCAGTTGAAAGCCTTGAGGTAGTCCAGGGCCCGTGGGTTCTCCAGGTCGCGCGAATGCGTGAGCGCCATGAGGTGGGGCCACGCCTCGTCCTCGGTCTCCAGCAGCGCGGCCGAGAACATGAGCCGCAAGACGTCGTTCACGCCGTCCGACGGCTGGGGCGACGGCGGCTCCACGGGCTCGCCGTCGCTCACGGCGTCGCCCTCGGGCGCGGTGGGCGGCGCGGCGGGCGGCGCGGCCGCGTCACCCACGGAGCGAGCCTCCGCGCGGTCCGCGGGCGGAGACGCGGGGGCCTCGGCCGGCGCGGGCGCCTGGGCCGAGACCTCGACCGCCGCCGGCGCGGGCGCCGCGCGTCCCGCGAGGACCGTCGCCCGAAGCGCCTCGATGGCGCGCTGCACCTCGTCCAGCTTGGCCAGGACATCAGCCAGCGTGGGGTCGCTCATGAGCCGCTCCTGTTGCTCGGTAATGACCCGGCATGGGTAGCACATCACCAGGGTGGCGTCGAACCCAGCGCAGGCCGCCGAGCCGGAACGCGGCCTCCCCAGATCCGCCACCTGCTCTGCGGACCGAGGCGCAGGAGGCCGCGTTTG
>CAYZID010000026.1:0-34269 GCA_964478315.1 uncultured Myxococcales bacterium
CCTTGCCCAAACGCGGCCTCCCGCGCCTCGGTCCGCAGAGCAGGTGGCGGATCTGGGACCGCGCAAGGGTCTTGACAAGCGGACAACGGCTCAGCATCCTGCCGCTCGCTTCGGCCAGGGCGCCCCCCGGTCGACCGCGGAGGCGCACCAAGCGCCTGTAGCTCAGCCGGATAGAGCAGCGGCCTTCTAAGCCGTTGGTCAGAGGTTCGAATCCTCTCAGGCGCGTTCTTTCCCAACTCGAACCGTGAAGGAGCCCCGGACGCTCCGCCGCCGAGACCACAGGCGGCGGCACCACGAGCGGTCGGCCCAGGGTGCGCCAGCGCCATGGATCTCCAGGGCCCCTGTCCAAGTGCGGTGAGTGTAGCTCAGTTGGTTAGAGCGCCGGATTGTGGCTCCGGAGGTCGGGGGTTCAACTCCCCTCACTCACCCCAGACCCGCGCCCGTAGCTCAGCTGGATAGAGCGTCGGACTTCGAATCCGCAGGCCGCAGGTTCGAATCCTGCCGGGCGCACCACTCCCCGCGCCCCGGGGCCGTGGCGAGGAGGGCACGACCCACACGGGTCGGCCGCTTTTTCGGTTGACACGGCCACGGGAGGTAGGGCAAAAGCTCTCTCGCTTCCACGCGAAGCGCGCGGGCGCGTAGCTCAATCTGGCAGAGCACCGGACTCTTAATCCGTAGGTTGTAGGTTCGATTCCTACCGCGCCCACCAGGACGGGCCGCTCCTCGAGCGGCCTGTCCTTTTTCGTATGGGGCGCACGGGGCTGCCCCGATCTCCCGGCGAGCTCGCGCGAGAGTGGCGGAACTGGTAGACGCGCTGGATTTAGGTTCCAGTGGTTCATCCGTGGGGGTTCGAGTCCCCCCTCTCGCACGCCCCTCCCTCTCGGGGGCGGGTTGACCGACGCGGAGCGCCCCGCCCCCGAGTCCCCACGCCCCGCAGCCAACACCACCACGCCACACCGGGCGAACACCGAGGCGAACCCATGCAGACAACCGTGAAGGCAGTCAGCGACACCCAGGTCGAGGTCGAGGTCGAGGTCGACGCTGAGACGGTCGCTCAGGAGCTGTCCCGCCAGACGCGCAAGGTGGCGAAGAAGGCTCGGATCAAGGGCTTCCGGGCCGGAAAAGCCCCCAAGGCCATGGTGCGCAAGCTGTACGGCGAGGTCATCGACTACGAGACGAGCCAGGCCCTCATCGAGGCCAGCTTCTCGGAGGCCCTGAGCTCCGTGGAACGGCGCACGGTGGGGCAGCCCGAGGTGGTCCCGGGCAAGATCACGAGCGGCCAGCCCTACCGCTACAAGATCGTCAGCGAGGCCATCCCCGAGATCGAGCTCACCCGCTGGAAGGGGATCGAGGTGACCGTGGCCCCGGCCGTCGTCGACGAGGCGCGCATCGACGCAGAGATCGCGGCGCTTCGCGACCGGCACAAGGAGCAGGTCCCCGTGGAAGACCGTGGCGCCGACGTCGGCGACATCCTCATGGTGTCCACGACCGGCGCCGTGGACGGTGTGCCCGAGCCGCGGCTCACCACGAGCCGGCTCCGGGTGAAGCTAGGCGACTCGGATCTCATCCCAGGCTTCGCCGACCAGCTCATGGGGGCTCGCGCTGGCGACGAGCGCACGATCGAGGTCACCTTCCCCGAGGACTACCACGCGAAGGAACTCGCCGGGCGAGGCGCTGTGTTCGAGGCCACAGTGGACGAGCACTTCGTGGAGGAGCTCCCGAACCTCGACGATGACTTCGCCCAGGACGCCGGGTTCGACACCATGGAGGCGCTCCGCGAGAGCATCCGGGCACGCCTCCAGGACGAGGCGGACAGGCGCCGCAAGGTGGAGATCGAGAACAAGGTCATGGCCGTGGTCTTGGAGCGGAACAAGTTCGCCGTGCCCGCTTCCCTGGCGGAGCGCCAGCTCCGCGACGAGGCCCAGCGGGTCATGCTCATGGCTCAACTCCAGGGGATGCCCGAGAGGAAAGCCCGCGAGATGGTCGATGACAACCTCGACGACATGTTCCGTCGGGCCACCGCGACCGTGCGGAACCACCTGGCGCTGGACGCCCTGGCCCGCCAAGAGGGGATCGAGATCGACGACCAGGCGCTGAACGACGAGATCGTCCGGCGCATCGAGGCGAACGAGCGCGAGGCTGGCCGCTACGAGAAGGAGGAGGAGCGGGAGGCGCTGCGCTCGGAGTTGCGAATGACCGCCGCCCTTGACCTTCTTCGCACCCACGCCAAGATCGTCGACGCGGTGCCCGAGGAGGGCTCCAGCGACGACCAAGAGGCCAGCGGGGCCGACGACGCCGAGGAGACACCGAAGGCCGAGCCGGCCCCGGAGACCTCGGCGGACACAACCCCTGAGCCCCAAGACGAGGACGGCGACAGCGAATGACCCTCATCCCAACCGTCATCGAGCAGACCCACCGTGGTGAGCGCGAGTGGGGGCTGTTCAGCCGCTTGCTCAAGGACCGGATCATCTTCCTCGGCGGGGAGATCAACGACCTCGCCGCGAACGTGGTCATCGCGCAGCTGCTGTTCTTGGAGAGTGAGGATCCCGACAAGGAGATCAACCTCTACATCAACTCGCCCGGGGGCTCGGTGACCGCCGGCATGGCCATCTACGACACGATGCAGTTCGTGGGCTGTGACATCTCCACCATCTGCATCGGCCAGGCAGCCTCCATGGCCGCCGTCCTCCTGGCGGCGGGCACCAAGGGCAAGCGCCACGCCCTCCCCCACGCCCGGATGCTGCTCCACCAGCCGCTGGGCAACCTCGGGGGCCAGGCGACGGACATCGACATCGCAGCGCGCGAGTTGCTGTTCATCAAGACGCAGATCCTCGAGGTCCTTGCCGAGCAGACCGGTCAGTCCGTGGACAAGGTCCGGGCCGACACCGACCGCGACTTCTTCCTTCGTCCGGACGAGGCCGTCTCCTACGGCCTCATCGATCGGATCGTGACGCGCAAGGCCTAACCCACCGTCACCACCCCGAGGACGGTCGCGGCGCGCTCGCGAACGTTGTCTCTGGGGGATCCGTGCACTATGTTCTGTCCTGTAGCCTCCGCTGGCGCGCCCCGTCCGGGCGCTGTCCAGCAGGCCGGGGCCCTCGGTCATGGGCTCAAGACCCCCAGCGAAGCGGAGCGAACCTTTGGTGGATAGGCGTCGAGACAACAACCTGTGTTGCTCGTTCTGCGGTAAGAGCCAGAAGGAGGTCAAGAAGCTCATCGCAGGCCCGACGGTGTACATTTGCGATGAGTGCATCGGGCTGTGCAACGACATCATCGCCGAGGAGGACGAGCGCGAGGAGGCCCTGGGAGGACCGAGCTCGATCCCCAAGCCCCAGGAGATCCGAAAGGTCCTCGACGAGTACGTCATCGGCCAGGAGCGCGCCAAAAAGATCCTCTCGGTGGCGGTGTACAACCACTACAAGCGCATCGACGCCCGCGACCACTCCAAGGCGGACGCGGTGGAGCTCCAGAAGTCGAACATCCTCATGCTGGGCCCCACGGGGAGCGGCAAGACCCTCCTCGCCCAGACGCTGGCGCGCCTGCTCCGGGTGCCCTTCACGATCGTGGACGCAACCACGCTCACGGAGGCCGGCTACGTCGGCGAGGATGTGGAGAACATCATCGTCAACCTGCTCCAGAACGCGGAGCACGACGTGGACCGCGCCGTCCGTGGGATCATCTACATCGACGAGGTCGACAAGATCTCCCGCAAGAGCGACAACCCCTCCATCACCCGGGACGTCTCGGGCGAAGGCGTCCAGCAGGCGTTGCTGAAGATCATCGAGGGGACCGTGGCGTCCGTCCCGCCCAAGGGCGGGCGAAAGCACCCTCAGCAGGAGTTCATCCAGGTCGACACGACCAACATCCTGTTCATCTGCGGCGGTGCGTTCACCGGCCTCGATCGCATCATCGAGCGGCGCGTGGGCAAGGGGTCTTTGGGATTCCAGGCGGAGCGAAAGCGCAAGGGAGAGCTGGAGCTCGGCGAGCTGCTCGCGCAGGTCCAGCCCGAGGACCTCATCCGCTACGGGCTCATCCCTGAGTTCGTAGGCCGTCTGCCGGTCGTGGCGACCCTGCACGAGCTCACCGAGGACGCCTTGGTGGAGATCCTCGTGAAGCCCAAGAACGCGCTCGTCAAGCAGTACACCCGCCTCCTGGAGCTCGACCACGTGCGGCTGTCGTTCACCGACGGCGCCCTGCACGCCATGGCCCGCCGGGCCATCGAGCGCAAGAGCGGCGCGCGCGGGCTCCGGGCCATCATCGAAGAGGCCATGCTCGACGTCATGTACGACGTCCCGTCCATGTCCAACGTCAAGGAGGTGGTCATCAACGAGGAGGTCATCCTCGGCAGTGGCCAGCCCATGATCGTGCTCGACTCCGAGGCGGCCTCGGCCTGACCTCCCGCGGTTGCGCCCCCGGTCCGCTTCGGGCCCACGCGGCCCGTAGTTGGCCGTAGTGCGGTCCGTGCTTAGGATGTCCGGCACGCGCGGGACAGCTCCCGCGCTGCGAACGCGCCGCCGACAACCCGGCCCGCCACCGGGCCACCATCGACAGGGAACGACTGCACATGTTTGGTAAGGACCGCCGCGGCGCCCCGCCGCGCCTCATCCCCCTGTTGCCGCTGCGCGACATCATCGTCTTCCCCTACATGGTGGTCCCGCTGTTCGTGGGGCGGCAGAAGAGCATCGCGGCCTTGGAAGAGGCCATGCAGAACGACCGGGAGATCCTGCTCAGCGCCCAGAAGAAGGCGAAGACCAACGACCCCACGCCGGACGACATCTTCAAGGTGGGGACGGTGGGCACGATCATCCAGCTCCTGCGGCTCCCGGACAACACCATCAAGGTCCTGGTGGAGGGCAAGTACAGGGCCCGAATCGACCGGTTCGTCCCGCACGCGAAGTATTTCCTCTGCGAGACGGTGGAGATCGAGGAGCGCTCGACCACGACCGCCGAGGTCGAGGCGCTCGTGCGGCAGATCCAGACGACGTTCGAGAGCTACGTGAAGCTCAACAAGCGCATCCCACCCGAGATGCTCATGAGCGTCCAAACGATCGAGGACCCGGCCCGACTGGCAGACACGATCGCGGCCCACCTGGCGCTCAAGCTCAACGACAAGCAGAGCCTGTTGGAGATCGACGACCCCGTCCGTCGCCTGGAGCGCCTGTACGAGATGATGCAGGCGGAGATCGAGATCCTCCTGGTCGAGAAGAAGATCCGCACGCGGGTCAAGAAGCAGATGGAGAAGAGCCAGAAGGAGTACTACCTCAACGAGCAGATGCAGGCGATCCAGAAGGAGCTCGGGGAGCGCGACGAGTTCAAGAACGAGCTCCAGGAGCTCGAAGAGAAGATCGCCCAGAAGCGCATGACCAAGGAGGCGACCCTCAAGCTCCAACGCGAGCTCAAGAAGCTCAAGATGATGTCGCCCATGAGCGCCGAGGCGACGGTCGTGCGCAACTACATCGACTGGGTGCTGGCCCTCCCGTGGTTCCAGGTGACCAAGGACAAGCTCGACATCCGGGAGGCCGAGGCCATCCTCGATGAGGACCACTACGGGCTCAAGAAGGCCAAGGAGCGCATCCTCGAGTACCTGGCCGTGCAGCACCTGGTGAAGAAGCTCTCCGGCCCCATCCTCTGCCTCGTGGGCCCGCCCGGGGTGGGGAAGACCTCGCTCGCCAAGAGCATCGCCCGCGCCACGGGGCGCAAGTACGTCCGCATGTCCCTGGGGGGGATGCGTGACGAGGCCGAGATCCGCGGGCACCGCCGGACCTACATCGGGGCCCTTCCCGGCAAGATCATCCAGCACCTCAAGAAGGCCGGCAGCAACAACCCGGTGTTCCTCCTCGACGAGGTGGACAAGATGTCCATGGACTTCCGGGGAGATCCGTCCAGCGCGCTGCTCGAGGTCTTGGATCCGGAGCAGAACCACGCCTTCCAGGACCACTACCTGGACCTCGACTACGACCTGTCCAACGTCATGTTCATCGCCACGGCGAACAACCTCCACGGCATCCCCCTGCCGCTCAAGGACAGGATGGAGGTCATCGAGATCTCGGGCTACACCGAGTACGACAAGCTGAACATCGCGCGGCGCTACCTCATCCCCAAGCAGCTCGAAAAGAACGGCATCGCCGACATCGACGTCACGGTGACCGACTCCGCCGTGCGTGCCCTCATCCACCGCTACACCAAGGAGGCCGGAGTCCGCAGCCTGGAGCGCGAGCTCGCGGCGGTGGCGCGCAAGATCGCCAAGGAGGTCATCGAGGCCCGGAGCGGCGACCAGCCGACGGAGCCCATCTCGTTCCGGGTGAACGCGGCCAAGGTGCAGTCCTACCTCGGCCCGCCGCGCTTCCGCACGAACAAGGCGGAGGACGAAGACGAGGTCGGCGTCACCAACGGGCTGGCGGTCACCATGGCGGGGGGCGACCTCCTCACGACCGAGGTGTCTCTCATGCCAGGGTCCGGCCAGCTCAAGCTCACCGGAAACCTCGCCAAGGTGATGGAAGAATCGGCGCACGCGGCCCTCTCCTACGTACGCTCCAAGGCCTACCAGTGGGGGCTGGCGCAGGGCTTCCAGAAGAAGATCGACGTCCACATCCACTTCCCGGAGGGCGCGATCCCCAAGGATGGCCCCTCGGCGGGGATCACGATGGCCACGAGCCTGGTGAGCGCGCTCACGCGCATCCCGGTCCGCAAGGACGTCGCCATGACCGGCGAGATCACCCTCCGCGGGCGCGTGCTCCCCATCGGTGGCCTCAAGGAGAAGGTCCTCGCCGCCCACCGCGCGGGCATCAAGCTCGTCCTCCTGCCCGAGGAGAACCGCAAGGACATCCGGGACATCCCCAAGGCCGTGCGCAACGCCGTGAAGCTGGTCACGGTCCGCCACATGGACGAGGTCATCCCCCTGGCCCTCGCGGCGCCCATCTCCGCCCCCGGGGAGGCGACGCCCGCCGACCCGCTGCTGGCCTTGCTGGTGGGCACGGACGAGGACGCGCCCGACGGGCCGTCCATCACCCCCAACAAGCCCAAGGTCGAAGACGTGGAGCCACGGGTCCACTGAGAGGCCTGGAGCGCCCGCGTCCGCCCAGACGCGGGCAAGCGCCGGCTGCTCACTCGAGGCAGTAGAACCACCCCCTGCGAGTCCCGATGTAGATGCGACCGTCCACGATGCACGGCGTCGAGTGCATGCGGCCGCCCAGAGCCAGGGTCCAGATGCGCTCGCCCGTCTGAGCGTCCAGGCAGCGCAGCTTCCCATCGAAGGCGCCGAGCACGAGCTTGTCATCCACCAGGCAGGCGCTAGACCACGTAGGACTACCCAGCGCCTGGCGCCACCGCTCCTTGCCCGTGTCGGCGTCCAGGGCGTACATGACGCCGCCGTAGCTGCCTACGTAGACGACGCCATTCGCCACCGCTGGGGTGGCCCAGAAGCCCCCGCGCCGCGGGGCCTCCCACACCTTCTTGCCCGTCTCCCGATCGAAGCAGAAGACACTGGAGTGCTTGTCCTCCGCGGCGATGTACACGCGGTCCTCGTAGAGGACGGGAGACGCGTCTGTGTCGTCGCCCGTCCTGGCCTTCCATCGCTTGGCCCCCGTGGCCGCGTCCAAGCAGAAGAGTTCTCCGTCGTAAGTGGCGCAGAAGTACTGCCCGTCAGCGACCGCCGGAGAGGTCTCCGACCCATAGGAGCCGCCCTTGGACCCACGCCCGATGCCACCCACGAAGGTCTTCCAGTGGAGCTCCCCAGTGTGTGGGTCGAGGCACCGCGCGTGACCGTTCTCACCCGCGATGTAGAGCTTGTCACCGACCACGCACGCCGACGAGTCCAGGTCGTGACTCCACCGAAGCCACCACTTCACGTCCCCGGTGCGAGCGTCCACGCAGCGCAGCCGGTTGTCCACGTTGCCGATGTAGACGTTGTTGTCATAGAGGCAGACGCTGGACTTGAACATCCTACCGCCGTGGTATCGCCAGCGGAGCTCTCCCGAGTCGGCGTGGAAGGCGTACAGGTGGCACCCTTGGCTGCCCACGAAGACGTAGTCGCCCAGCTTGGCGGCCTGCCCCGTCCACCCGGTGCCCCGCCACACGTGCGGCTTGCCGTAGTAGCTGGAGGGGAAGTCGATCATCCGGTGGCGCCAACGCACCTTGGGCGCTTTGTCCGGCAGCGGCCCCGTCCCATAGAACGTGTGCGTGGGGTTCCCGCGGAACATCAGCACGGTGTCCTTGGCGGCCGAGGTGTCTCCGTAGCGCCATGGAGGAAGGTCCAGGGGCCCACCGTGCCGCTCCGCCGCGCGGTCGGCCGCGCCGCGCCCCGGGTGGGGGCGGTCCCTGGGATCCACGCCTGCTCGTGGCCCCCCTGCCCTGTGCCCGCGCTTGGCCCACGCCGCGGGCGCCTCTAGGCTCGCGGCGAGGGGAGCCCCCGCCGCCAACGCCATCCGTCGCAGGAACTCGCGTCGCCTCACGCCACCCTCCTCAGCCGTCCGCCGGCCGCAACCGTGGAGGCCGCGGCTTCATGCCCACGGCGCGTCCACCTCAAGTCAGTTGGGGCTCAATTGTGGGACGCCGTGCCCTGCTGGAACGTGCCGCCCTCCCACTGGAAGTTGTCCAGGAGCACGAGGGAGTCGTAGATCTGATCCGCCGTGTCGTGGATGTGGAAGATGAGCTTGAACGTCTCGCTGGAGTTGATGGGCCATTTGGTCGTGAGCCAGCCGGTGGACGACCCCGTGGGGCACTCGTAACCGGTCCCGTCGATGTTCGTCGCGGGGTTCGAGCAGGGCTCGGAGAAGGCCGTGTTGATGGCGATGTAGCAGACCTTCTGACCGTCGATCATCGTGTCGTAGTAGGCGTTGGGGTTCGAGCAGCTCGTAAAGTTGATGACCGTGCGCGCCCCGCCGTTCGTGGAGGCCGCCTCCAAGTAGATGAAGAACTTGTCGTTGTACTCGCTCCCGATGAACTCCTCGTACTCCGCGGACATGAAGATGTAGTCGATGGAGAAGCCCGTGGCGCCCTCGGGCGCCTTCATGGTCACGGCGTACTCCACCGCGTCGTACGCTTCGTCGCCGCCGATGTAGAGGGAACCGCTGCCAGGGAGGGAATCGCCCGGCTGGTGGCTCGAGCTCGCGTAGTACCCGCTGGACAGCACGGCGTAAGAGTCCCCCTGGAAGGGCGTCAGGTCGTTGAGGCTGTTCCCATAGTGGGTGATCGCCCCCCAGGCACCGCTCGTGGTGTCCCCCGTGGGGCTGCTCACGCCCTTGTTGATGACGAGGTTGTCGCAGCACATGTCCATGGCGCAGAGGAAGTCGTCCACTGTGCTCCCCACGCAGGACGTCGCGCAGGAACAGTCGATGACGCCCCCGGGCTCACCAGCCTTGACGCCGTCGCAGTCGTTGTCGATGTCGTCGTCCTCGATCTCCACGGCCCCTGGGTGCACATCCGCCGAGTAGTCATAGCAGTCGCCGCCCCCGTGCGGGCACACGGCGGGGCTGCCCACGACCGTCATCTCGGCGTCACACCAGCCGTCACCATCGTCGTCGCAGCCCTCGTCGGTCAGCAGGTTGCAGTTGTTGTCCACCCCGTCGCAGACCTCGGGCACGAGCGGCGAGACCGCGGGGCTCGCGTCGTCGCAGTCCCCGGCGACCTTCACCGTGTTCACCTGGTCGGGCGCGCACAGACAGCGCCCCGAGGACGTGACCCCCGCCCCATCGCCGTCGCCATCCACAAAGTAGTCCGTGCAGTCCCACGCGTTCTCCTCATCCGTCGCGCCATCGCAGTCGTCGTCCACGAGGTTGCCGCAGCGCTCGTTGGCGCCCGGGTAGACCTTGGGGTCGTTCGGGTTGCAATCCAGCCCATTGAGGACGCCATCGCCGTCGAGGTCCGGGTCGCAGACATCTCCCAGGTAGTCTTGGTCCAGATCCGCCTGGTTGGGGTTGTAGATCGCCGGACAGTTGTCCAGGGCGTCATCCACGCCGTCCCCGTCACCGTCCACCCCGGAAGGCTCGGGCACATCCGGGGGCGTCGTCGTGTCCGGGCTCGCCCCCGCGTCGATCGCGGGCGCATCGCTCGCCCCGGCGTCTGGCTGCCCCCCCAAGGGGACGCACTGCCAAAGCTGGCACCCATAGCCGGGCTGACACTGCCCGCACGTCCCACCACACCCGTCCACGCCGCACTGCTTGAAATAGCAGTCGGGGACGCACTGGCCGGCGCCGGTATCCGGGGCCACGTAGCCCGGATCCTGGCCGCCGCTGTCGCATCCCAAGAGGCCGGCGGCCCCCCCGAGCGACACGAAACCCCACGCGAGGGCCCAGAGCACAAAGCTCCTCCCCCCACCCAACACCGCCCTCACGCCGCGATGGATGCGGTCCGCAACGGGACCGGGCTGCGTCCTCCCCCAAAGCGCGCTGGTCATGCCTCACCCCCCAAAGCCGACGAGCTTCAACCCACCCGGGTACGCGTAGCTCACGTCGCAATCATAGCCATACGCCGTGAGCCCGAACGGGGTCCCGGCCTTCAAGGTGTGGACCCCCGGCGTGACGTTGACCGTCGCCACCGAGAAGTCCGACCCGATGATGGGCGTGAAGATGGCGCTCACGGGCGCGCCGTCCATGGTCACCGCCGTCCCCGTCCGAGCGATGATGTTGAGATAGTTCTGCCCCGACATGTACCCGCTGGGGGTCAACACGGCGTACTCCCGCAGATACCGCTTCACGGGGGCCGCGAGCGTGAAAGCCGGATCTCCGAGGGGCTCGGGCTCCCCCACGGCGCTCTGCTCGCAGGCGGGGTTCTTCACGGCGCCCGGGTAGTTCGCCCCGGTGAGGTAGTGTCCGACCATGATGGGCCCGTCCGCGTGGATATAGAACGAGGAGGGGCTCGCGAACTGAATCCACTGCCCGCGCTGAAGCTTGAAGGTCTCGTACCCGGGCACCGGGGGGGAGGTCGTGACCGTGACCTCGTTGTCACCGGCCACGACCCGGTAGATGTCTACCTGGGTGGCGCTCCGGTGGGCGAAGGCGTCAGCGACGTACTCGGTGGACCACGTCTCCACCGGAAAGAGCTGCTGCTCTAGGTGGTCGCAGGCGCTGATCCCCAGTGGCACGTTCGCGCACTCATGCCCCCCGATGACCGTGATCTTCTGGTCGGCGTCCACCGTCGTCCCCGTGAGGTCCACGCCATCCGCGCCGTCCGTCTCCAGGTTGAGGGCCTCCCCCTGGGCGAGGGTGAACAGGTAAGGGGTCCCGGGGCTCAGGGCGCTCACCCCTTGCCCCGGGGCTACGGGCGCCGAGGGGACGACCTTCACCTGGGTCACCCCGGGCTCGGTGGCGACGATCGTCGCGAACCCGCGCAGGGTGTAGCCTGTGGATCGATGGGGCCACGACATGACCACGTAGTGCTCGCCGGTCACGTTGGACGGTAGCAGCAGGGAGGCGTCGTTCGTGTACACGCCGTCTCCGTTCAAGGGGTTGAACATATGAACGGCCACGGGCGACGTCGTCTCGATGTGGAAGGTGCGGTTCGTCTTCACGGAGCCGTCCACGTCGTACCCCTGGGGGAGCGTGAACACCTCCACCTGCCCAGGCTCCACGACCAGATCCGGGACTCCCAGGACCGCCGCTGACAGCGGCCCCGTCGTGGGAGATGAGATGGTCACCGTCGTCGCGGCCTTGTCGCTCGGGACGCTCACCACGACGCCCACTGGCGCGTCCTTGGACTCCTCCACGTTGTCCAGGTCCAGGGCCCAGTACTCGCACCCCAGATAGGACCCGGCCTTCACGTTGACGTCGCAGGGGCTCAGGCACTTGCCGCCGTCGCAGATCCCCCCAGCCGGGCAGATCTCCGCGTCAGCCCAACGCTCGCTCTTCCCGGTGGGTGACAGCGGGTCATCAACCTGCTCGCACACCTGCACCGAGGTAGGGCTCTTGCAGACCCGCTGTCCGGGCTCGCACAGGGTCGTGATGCAGATCCCCTTGAAACACTTGCTCCCCGCGCCGCATGACACGGTCACCTCAGCCGTGCCCCCGTCGTTGCACGCCCGGTAGGCGTTTTGCCCCTCCAGACACTCGCCGCTGCTCAGCCCCGGCGTGCACACCTGATCGAGGCACTCTCCGGCGTCGCACCCCTTGCCCTCGGGGCACGGGCTCTCCAGCCACCCGTCCCCGTCCGCCGTACACTGCTGAACCGTCGTCGCGTCTCCGCACGTCCGGTGGAACGGCACACAGACCTGCCCATCCGGCAACGCGGGGCCGCTGTCATGTCCTGCGTCCGGAAGGGTCCCATGCCCATCCTTGCCGGACCCGAACCCAGCCCAGTCCGGCGCCACAACGTCCACCCCGTCCGAGGCCCCCTCCGTCGTGGAGCAAGCGCCAGCGGCCGCCCCCGCCAAGGCCAACGCCAACACGAACACCGTCGCGTGCAGCCGCGGTGCGCCGCCCCCTCCTGGGAGCCCCCCCAGGCACGGGGACGCACGACCGCTGGACCCGGGGAGGGGGCGACCCGAAGGTCGGTCCACCGAGACGCTCCACCGGCTGCTCTTCGTTCCGCTCACGCTAGACTCGCCTCCCTTGGACGCCTGTCGCCGCGTTGGCCCACGCGCCTCACCGCCGAGCGCTGCGCCCCATCCCCACGACACGACCACCGCCGAAGGGCCTACTGCCCCCACCGAGGGGGACGACGCCACCGCTGGCGCTCCTCCCTCGCCTTGCTCCACGAGGGGAGGGGGCAGCGTCATGTTCGTGGGACACATGGGTACATGGCGCAGCAGTGTAGCCGGAGCCCCGGACGCGATCCAGAGCACGCCCCGCGGTGTCCACGCCGAGAGGCGCCCCAACGTCTCCCCATGGCCCAGCGTCCCACCGCGAAACAAGCGGCCCACACAGCACGCAGCCGAAGGGCTCGCGCTCTCAGGAGGCCCAGGGAGGCCGCCTGCGGGCTAGTCCGAGAGCTTCTTGGCCTCGCGAAGCTGCTCCATCGTCCGCTGGTACTCGATGTCGAACTCGCTGGTCCCCTCGGTCATGTTCTTGATGCGCTTGCGCACCTCGCGGTCCAGCTTGCTCTCCACGCCCAGCTCGCGGCGCAGGATCGGCGCGATGAGCCGTCGGAGGTCGTGGTCCTCGCCGAAGACCTCCTCCACGTTGCGAGACTGGAGCAGCATCTCGATCATCTGACCAGAGATCCACTCGATGGCCTCGTCGCCCAGGCCGAAGCCCTTCTCGCGGGCGAGCTGTCCCTTGATCTTGTGCGTGTAGGAGTAGTCGAGGTTGCGCATGGCCACGAGGTCTCGGGCTCGGTCGCTCAGCTCTCGGTCCGTACGCCGGTACTCCTTGAGGACGCTCTCGAGATCGAGCTCGACCTCCTCCCTCGCGGAGGGCTCCACCTCGATCAGCTCCCCGTCGATCAGCGCGTCCGCGATCGCGTGGGCGATGGCGGGCATCCGCTCGCGATAGATCCGCACGGCGTCCCTCCCGTGTACAGAACGACTCTCCAACGTGGCCGCGGGTGCTTAGCACAGCCCCCACGCCCTGTCAGCCTCCAAACGCACGTCTACGCGGTCGACCGGCTCCCGACGCCCCCCACCCCCTCTCCCCGCGTCGCAAGAGAGGCGCTCGCGGACACCAAAGGGGGGCACCTTCGAAGCGCGGCCTGGAAGACCGGGGCAGCGCAGACCTGTGGCGGCGGTCGTCTCCCCACGGTACGCTCCACGTCGCTCGGCTCGCACGTCGTGCCGTCCCCTTCCCCTCCGCCCGGGACCTCCATGCGCTCGTTTCCCGCCTTCGTGATGTTCTGCTTGGCGACGCTCGCGACGGGGGCCGGGTGCGGGCCCAACGGGGAGGGACGATTGGAGGGGCAGCGGCTCACGGTCACGGCCTGCAACATCGCGGGGCCGCGCGTGTTCGAGCCCTTCGGGATGGCGCTGACCTTCATGGCCGTGGAGCGCGACGGTGACGTCGCCCTCCTGCGGTTCGCCCCTCGGGTGCGCCTGTCTCCCCCTACCGACCAGATCGCCGTGACGGTGGTGGGGGTCGAAGCACTCCAGGAGGCGCTGGCCCGCGACGGGGTCGCGGAGATCCCCATCGTCGAGGCCGCCCCCTGGGCCTCGGCCGGAGTCGGGGGTGCCGCGGCCGACGCCGCCCACCCGGCCATCGCGCGGGTGTCTCTGGCGCTCCCCGACACCTGCCCCGAAGATCACACGCCCCGCGTGGCGCGCGAGGGGCGCGCCCGCTTCACCAGCTTCGGCACCAACCGAGACCAGCGGATCGCTGGGACCCTTTCCTTCGAGTTGGTCGACCTACGCTCCGGGGAGGTCGTGGGGGAGGGCTTCGAGGGCCGCTTCGACTTCCGAGTCCAGTTGGGCTCTCCGTATCAACAGTTCATCGACCCCACGTCACAAGGCTACTGAACGAAGCTCCTGCCTCCCCGTCGCCCATCGCACACGGCGTGCCCGTCGAGCCCCGCCGGATTGGCGGGCATGGGGCTGTGTGTTATCCCAGAGCAGTCCGGCGCGGGCCCCTGAGCTCCCTGCCGCGCCAGCCACGTTCGCCCCGGGAGGTCCCCCGTGACGCGTCCCCTTACCCACCGCCCTACCCGAGGCTCGGCGTCCCAACGCTCGCGCGCCTCGATCCCGTCTCGCCCCTCTCGGAGCGCCCTCCGGCGGACAGGGGTCGCCCTCCTCCTCACCGCGCTGCTCCCCACGACCGCCGGGTGCCCGTCGCGGGTCAAGGACGGCGACAACACCGCCGAGGACGCGCGCCTCGTGCTCCTGGACATGGCGACGGCCGACAGCGTGGACGCGGACAAGGGCGACGTCGTCGACTGGAAAGAGGTCGTCCCCATGGACGACGGGAAGGTGACGCTGACCCTCCGCGTGGGCGACCCCTTCGCCGGCCACCGCCTCGTGGGCACGGCGATCGTCTACACGCAGCGGGCCGAAGAGCTCGCGCGCGTGGACATCGCCCCGGGAACGAGCGTCTACAAGCTGGTGTTCGACGCCAAGGCCATGGAGACCTACATCGTCAAGGTCTCGGCGATCCAAGGGGCGAGCTCGTACGAGCTGAGCTACGCGGAGGAGACGGCGCCGCGCGATCCCTGCGCGACCATGGACTGCGCCGACGGGACGCGCTGCGAGGCAGGGCAGTGCGTCACCGTGGAGCAACCCCCGGAGGAGAAAGTCTCCGCGGCGGCGTGCCCCGGGGGCTGCCCCCGCGGCCAGTACTGCTCGCGCAGGCGCGGCAAGTGCGTCCGAGACCGCTGCTTCGGCGTGAAGTGCAAGGCGGGCTCCTACTGCAGCGGCGGCCGGTGCAGGAAGAAGAAGGGCAGCACCGCGACGCCCGGGTGTCGGGGCGGGTGCCCCGCTGGCTCCCGGTGCAAGGGCTCTCGGTGCGTCAAGGTCTCCAAGACCAAGACCACGAAGCCCGACAAGACGCCGGCGCCCTCGGGCGGCGGCAAGACGGGCCCCATCAGCGCCACGGTGGTGCAGGTCATGCCCTCGGGGAGCGGCACGACGATCATCCTGAACCGCGGCTCCCAGCACAACGTGAAGGTGGGAGACACGGGGAAGATCGGGGGAGTCCCCTTCCGCGTGAAGACCGTCTACGCGTTCCGCTGCAAGGCGTACGCGAAGGCCCCTGTGGGTAAGCTCGCCTCCATCAAGCGGGCCGTCGTGAACCGCAAGTAGGCCGGACGCCACCGAGACAGACCGGGGGCTCGCCCTCCCCCTCCGCGAGGAGCCTCCCCGCGAGAGGAGGACCCAAGATAAAGGGAGTCGCCCCCCTCCAGTTCCCTGACCCCTCGGCAGCCCTCGCCAGCGGCCTTCATGCACGCGGACCGTCCACAGGTCCACGACCCACGCCGCTGTGGAGCAGCCACCGCCAGGCCGCACTCCCCGTCGGAGGCTTGGGGACTACGGTCCGGTGTAGCCCCAAACGAGTTCGGCGACCTTGGCGCCATCGGACCCGCTCGCGCGCGTTGCGGCCAGCGCGGCCTTGGCGCGGCCCACCTTCGCTACATAGGGCTTGGCCTCGCGAAGCGCCCGCTCCACCATGGCCTTGAAGCCACCATAGCTCCCCCAGCCCACGAGGCGGCGCCCGTTCACGAAGAACCCCGGCGTCCCGCGCGCCCCCAGCGCCGCCGCGAGGTTCCGCTCATAGACGATCTGCTGGGCGACCTCGTCCGAGGCTCGGTCCCTGTCGAAGCGCGCGAGGTCCAACCCAAGCTGGCGCGCGCGGTCCCGGAGGTCCTCGTCGCTGAGCCGGCTCTGGTCCTGGAAGAGCAGGTCGTGCATCTCCCAGAACTTCCCCTGTCTCTGCGCGGCGATGGCCGCCGCAGCCGCCCGCGCCGCGTTCCGGTGCATCTCCAGGGCGTTCTCCTTGAAGATGAACTGGACGTCCTCGGGGTAACGCCGCGCGAGCTCCTTCACCGGCTCCACGACTCGCCGGCACACCGGACACTGGAAGTCGCTGAAGATGAGCACGCGCACGAGGGCGTCCGAGGGCCCCATAGCCGGGGATGGCCCGGGTACGCCGTCCACAGAGGGGTGTTTGGGGCCTGGGGGCACGAGGACGCCGGGCAGCGCCGGGGTCGCCCCCGCCTGTCCTTCCAACTCCTTCATGCGCGCCCGCTCTCCTTGATCGGACTGGGCGGGCTGCGCCGCAGGCCGGGGCGCGGGCGCCGACCGCCCGGCAGCGCGCGCGACGTCCGCAGACCGAGTGCCCTGGGGCCCCACCGTCGGGGCCCCGCTCGGGGGCGGCGCCGGGACCGACAAGGCCCTCCCGCGCGTATCACCGCCCACCGTGGGGCCCGGCGCGCAGGCGCCCCAGACGACGGTGGCGGCTCCCGCGAGGCCCAGCGACCACCGCGCGAACCGCGCCTTCGACGAGCCTTGACCTGGCTGGTGTCGTACCTTGTTGAGTGGGAGCAAAGCGTTCCTCCACGAGCGACGGGGATAAAGGGCACAGGGGGTTGAGACGGATGGGGACACGCAACCCCAGCGGGGTGGGCTGTCCCCCGGGCAGCGGCGCCCCGGCACGCCCGAGCCTCCCGATAAAGCCCCGCCTGGGCCCGGATTTCAAGGGAGCGGCGGGGCTACATGGCCGCCTCCTGTGGCAGATCACGCATGGCACGATTCCTGCTTGACCCACGCGCGACTGCCCGGCCCGACGCAGGACCCACCGCACCGCGGAGGGTGAAAGAACCAATCCTGTCGGACAGCGCGCACACAATCCGTCCCGGGCCGGGCGCTCGCTTCTCCTCCGTTGTAGGGACAGGGCCGCGTGGTGGCTGGAGGGTGGCCGCGGGAGCGCCAAGAAAGGCCGAGCGCCCTCGCGGGCCACGGCGCGGTCGACTCCCCCCCCCCAGAGCCTTGGGTCCGCCGGATCTGGGTGTGGGGACTGGATGTGGGGGTCTCGATGCTGCGTGGACGGCGCCCATGTGATAGTTGCACCGGCACGCTCACGCTGGCCCCGTTGGCGGCGGGCTGAGCGCCTCGTGAACTCGGGAGGGACGAATGAGCGTTCGGGATCGGTTGAAGGAGCTGGAAGGGCGTGCGCGACTCGGCGGTGGCGAGGCTCGGATAGAGCGCCAACATGCGGCGGGCAAGCTCACGGCCCGGGAGCGCATCGACCTGCTGCTGGACCGCGACAGCTTCGTGGAGATCGATCGGCTCGTGGTCCATCAGTGCACGGACTTCGGCATGGAGTCCCAGCGCATCCCAGGCGACGGCGTGGTAACGGGCTACGGGCGCATAGACGGGCGCAAGGTCTTCGTGTTCGCACAGGACTTTACGGTCTTTGGGGGCAGCCTGAGCGGTGCCTACGCCTCCAAGATCTGCAAGGTGATGGACCTGGCCATGAAGGTCGGTGCCCCCATCATCGGGCTCAACGACTCGGGAGGCGCGCGCATCCAAGAGGGCGTCGTGTCCCTGGCGGGCTACGCCGAGATCTTCACACGCAACACCCTAGCCAGCGGGGTCGTTCCGCAGATCAGCGCGGTTCTCGGCCCTTGCGCGGGCGGTGCCGTGTACTCACCGGCGATCACGGACTTCATCATCATGGCCCAGGGCACGAGCCACATGTTCATCACGGGGCCAGACGTCATCAGGACGGTCACCCACGAGGACGTGACCAAGGAGGCGCTGGGGGGAGCCAAGACGCACGCGAGCCGATCCGGCGTGGCGCATTTCTCCGTGGCGGACGACAAGGCCGCGCTGGCGACCATCCGGAAGCTCCTGAGCTACGTCCCCGACAACAACGCCGCGACGCCTCCGCGCGTCCCCACGGACGACCCCGCCGACCGCCGAGAGGAGGCACTCGCCACGCTCGTCCCCGAGGAACCCAACCGCCCCTACGACATCAAGGAACTCATCGAGCTCGTCGCTGACAAGGGCAGCTTCTTCGAGGTGCACGCGGACTACGCCAAGAACATCGTGGTGGGCTTCGCCCGCTTCGAGGGCCGCTCCGTGGGCGTGGTCGCCAATCAGCCGGCCGTACTCGCGGGCTGCCTGGACATCAACGCCTCGGTGAAGGCCGCGCGCTTCGTCCGATTCTGCGACGCCTTCAACATCCCCATCGTCACGTTCGAGGACGTCCCCGGTTTCCTCCCGGGCACGGACCAGGAGTTCGGCGGCATCATCAAGCACGGCGCCAAGCTCCTGTTCGCCTACGCGGAGGCGACGGTCCCCAAGATCACGATCATCACCCGCAAGGCCTACGGCGGCGCCTACGACGTGATGGGCTCCAAGCACGTCCGCGCGGACGTGAACCTCGCCTACCCCACCGCGGAGGTCGCCGTGATGGGCCCCGAGGGGGCCGTCAACATCATCTTCCGCAAGGAGCTGGCGGCGGCGGAGGATCCCGAGGCAGAGCGGGCCCGCCTGGTGGCCGAGTACCGCGAGACCTTCGCAAACCCCTTCAAGGCCGCGGAGTTGGGCTACATCGACGAGATCATTCTGCCCGAGGACACGCGCCCTCGAATCTGCCAGGCCCTGGACATGCTGGCCAACAAGCGCGACACCAACCCTCCGAAGAAGCACGGCTGCATCCCCCTCTGAGGGAGGAGCGTCCGCAGCCACGGCCCGGTGACTCCCATGAACAAGATGCACCAAGACCCCATGCAGGCGCTCGTCTCCTCCATGCTCACCGAGCTCGGCGAGGACCCGTCCCGGGACGGCCTCGTGAAGACGCCTCGGCGGGTCGCGGACGCCATGCGCTTTCTCACCAAGGGCTACCACCAGGACCCGCGAGAGATCATCCACGGCGCGGTGTTCGAAGAGGACTGCGACGAGATGGTCCTCGTGAAGGACATCGACGTCTTCTCCATGTGTGAGCACCACATGCTGCCGTTCTTCGGCCGCGCCCACATCGCCTACCTCCCTGCGGGCCGCGTGCTGGGCTTGTCCAAGCTCGCCCGCGTCGCCGAGGTCTTCGCCCGGCGACTGCAGGTCCAGGAGCGGCTCACGCGGCAGATCGCCACGACCCTCATGGAGGAGCTCCGACCGCGCGGGGTGGCCGTGGTCGTCGAGGCCACCCACCTCTGCATGGTCATGCGGGGGGTGGAGAAGCAGAACTCGGTGACCATCACCTCGTCACTGCTCGGCGAGTTCAAGGACAACCCCGCCACCCGCGCGGAGTTCTTCGCCCACGTGCGAGCGCCGGGGCTCCACAGCCGGTAGCCGGTCGACCCTGCCCACGTCGACCGCGACCGGGAGGGCCCCCACCCGCTCGGTCTGGGCTGTGCATCCTGCTTCTCCGCGGGCCCCAGGACGAAGGGCCCGGCACGCCCGGCCGGGGGCCTCCGGCCCCAGCCCGGGCGGCGCTGCGGCCCTACTCCTCGGAGATCGTCAGGCTGTAGCCCGCGCTCGCCCCCGCGAAACCGTTCACGCGGACGAGGAGGGGACCGTCCACACCCACGGGGAAGGTGACGACCTCGTCCCCAGCGTCCGTCGCCGAGGAGACCACTGGGACGGTCACGGAGTAGGTGGGATCGTACAGGCGCAGGTCGAGGTCCCCCTGCTCGGGATCGAAGTGGATCCCCACGGTCAGGGCCTTGCCGGCGTGACCGGCCACGGAGAACCAGTCGATCTCGTAGGGGCAGAGGCTCAGCCCCTCGGCACCGGGCGCCGCGACCTCCGGCGCGTAGGGGGGCGCCGCGGAGAGCAGGTCGTTGGGCTCATAGGCGTCCGGCAGGCACAGCTCAGCCACGGTCAACGCCACGCCGCTCGCGTTGTTGTCCTCGTTGGACTCCTGGACGACGCCCGTCGTGTCCGCGTCCACGAGGAGGAAGTACGGCCCCGGGGTCGTGGACAGCGGGATCTGGACCTTGTCGGACAGGGCCGCGCTCCCCTTGCCCGTGACCGCCGGGACGTCCAGCGTCGAGAGCGGCACGTCGGTGTCGTCCAGGGCCTCATCCTCGCTCAGCCACACCGACGCCTGAGACGCTGGCGCGGGATCGATACAGGCGTTCACGACCTCGAAGCTCACGAGCGCGTCATCGCCCTGGTAGACCTCGTCCGCGTAGAGACTCACGCCGTCCACCGTGAGATCCACGCCCGGTACGCCGTCTAGGATCAGGGTGTAGTCGTAGCTGGTGAGGCTCGCGGGCGTCCCCTTGGGCTCCACGCGGAGGAACGCCATCTGGTCCTCCGTGACGGCGTAGGACAGCGTCCCGTTGCCCGTCTTCGACGCCACCGAGGGCCCATCCGGGTCGGTGAAGAGCCGCATCTTGAGCGCCCCCGTGTCGTGCGCCAGGGTCACGCTGAGGTTGTCTCCCGCGCGCAGCTCCACGCGGTAGACATCGACGTCTCCCTTGCAGAGGGTCGCCTTCTGAACGCCACACCCCAGCGGTGCGGCCGTCTCGAAGGAGTTGTCGTCTTCGAAGGCGTCACCGTGGCAAGCGTCCGCGGCGTCGCCCGGGCCCCGCGTCAGGGCCAGGTTGTAGATGTACGGCCCCTCGGCCCCGCCCACGGGCTGGTTGCGTACGCGCACGAAGTAGGTGCCCGCGGTCCAGGCCCAGGGGAGCTTCACCTGCACGGTGTCCTTGGCGGCCTCGCTCAAGAGCATCGCCGTCCCCGTGGTGTCCCACAGCTCCACGGCGAGGGACCCCTTGTCGGCGTCATGCTTGTAGGTGGCCTTGGCGGAGAGCGCGTCCCCTTCCTGGAGCTCCACGGCGTACCAGTCGTCGAGCTTCGGGCAGACCACGCGCGACGACTCCAGGACCACGCCCTCGTCCGTCCAGGTCACGGGCGTGGCCAGCGTCGGATCGTTGTTGGGCTCCAGCTCGTCGTCCTCGCAGACGAGCTCTGGGTCCACGAAGATCGTGTCGCTCACCCCCACGTTGTTGTCCTCGTGCACCTCCAGCACGTCGTCGTCGGCGTCCGTCTCCACGAGGAACCGCCAGGTCCCACCCGGAAGATCGGTCGGCAACTGGGCCTCGACAGCCTGCTCCACCGACGTGGCCTGGGGGACCTCGCCAACGGTCCCCTCATACACGACGCGGTCCCCCCCGTCGGTGTCGAGCGTCGCATCCTGGGAGGCCCACACCCGGACCAGGTGCGGGCCGGCGGACTGGTCGCCCAAGTTCACGTCCGACCACCGCACGGACAAGAGCCCGCCGGGGTACAGCGAGGCGGGCTGGGCCGTGACGTCGGCCGGGAGGAGATCCACGCCTTCCACCGGCGGGAGTACGTCCACCCCCAGGGAGTAGGAGGCCCGGGCTCCCGCGCTGGGCGCGACGTGGATCGCCACGTCCCGATCCTCGGCGGCGGTGAACAGGTGCACGTCCTTGTGGTCGCCCGCGTTGAGGCTCTCGTCGATGACGATGCCCTGGGTGTCGACGAGCGACAGGGACAGCGACGAGCTCACCGGCTCGAACGACAGGATCGGCGCGGAGTCCATGCCCACGAGCAGGGAGTGGCCCACCGGAACGTGGACGCTGTACCAGTCGTCGTTGCCGCAGGAGCCGAGGCCCTCGTGCAGCCCCGGTGTCAGCGGCGCAGCAGTCCCCAGGGTGTTGTTGCTCTCGTAGTCGTCCTCGAAGCAGCCCCCCTGAGCCCCCTCGACGGTGAGCGTCGTGCCGGCCTTGCCGATGTTGTTGGAGGCGTTCTGGTCGGAGTCTAGGCTCTTGTCGAGGTCGAGGATCACGCCCACCGTGTAGGTCGTCACGTCATGCGCGAGCGACAGCGGGATGGGGACGTCCACGACCTGGGGCTCGGTCCCGGCGGCCGGGACGCTGCTCACCACCGTCTGGGCCACGACGTGGTCGGTCCCGTTGTTGGCCTCGCTGATGCTGATGGTGCTGTCCTCGCTCAGTACGACCGCCGCCGTGAACGCCGTGGCCCCCGTGGAGCCGGAGTTCGTCACGGTGAAGGCGAGCTTCACCTTGTCACCCGCCTGGACGGTGGTCGGATGGAACTGGATGTTCGACACGGCGACGTCCACGCTCGCCGACGAGGTCACCCCGATCTCCTGGGGGAAGATCTTGGCGTTATTCCCCTCGTCGCACTCGGTGATGTCCTTGTCAGGATCGAGGATGACGCCAATGCGGTGGGGCTGCACGGGGATCCCCGACGGGATCCCCACGACCTGGTCCACGGTGACCGTCTCGCCCGGCGCGATGGGCTCCAAAGGGAACGTCCCCAGCACCGTGGCGTTGGCCGGGTTGAGGGACGCCTGAAGCGAGAGATACACCCGCATCTCCGCCCCATCCGGGGTGGGCATCGTGCCCGGGTTGGAGATCGTGGCGCTCACCTGGACCGTGCCCCCCCAGTACGTGGACAGGGGCGCGACGTTCAACTCGTCGAACGCCAGGTCCAAGCACTGGATGACCTCGTGCTTCATCGTGAACGGCTGCGCGGACACGGCGACGTTGTTGTCCTCGGACTCCTCGGCGATCTGGTCCTGTACGTCCACCTTGCCGATCATCCAGTAGTCCCCATCGGGGAGGTCATCGGGGATCTTGTAGGACTTGTTGAAGGGGAGCGTCGCCCCCGCCGCGAACTGCTGCATGGTCGCGCCGATGTCGCCAGGCCCGAAGAGGACCCGATCGGTGTCCTCATCGAGCACCGGGTCCGTGGACAGCCAGAACCCCAGCTTGAACTGCCCCGCGTCCCCTTGACCCGTGTTGGAGATAGCGAAGGAGTAGCTGATGATCTGCCCCTGCTTGACGACGAGGTCCTCGGGGAAGGAGACGTCCTGCATGGTGAGGTCGGGCTTGAACGCCACCGCCTCGTCCACCGTGATGTTGTTCGTGGACACGGCGAGGTTGTTGTCCTCCGAGCACTCGTTGATGGCGCCGCCGGCGTCCGCCACGAGGAACACGTAGTAGTTGCCCTCCGGGAAGTCGCTGGGCACGACGAACTCCTTGCCCGCGTAGTCGATCGTGGAGTCCCCGAGGAGCCCCGAGTCCATGGACTCCACGGACCAGCTCCCGAGCACGGCGTCCGCCTCGTCCAGGGCGTCGTCCGCGGACAGGCGAACCTCGACGTCGAACGGCGTAGCGATGCGATCTCCCTCGTTGGAGAGGACCGCGCGCTGGAGCGATACGGTGTCCCCGGGCGCCACATCCACGGGCGAAGCCATCGTCACCTTGCCCCACGTCAGGTCCGCGCACCCAAGGACCTTGATCGAGAGGGTATCCGTGGACTTGCGCGACCGTCCATCGGGCGACACGTAGGTCGCCGTGAAGCGCACGCTGTACGTCCCGCTCTTGACGAAGGTGTGCTGCGGGGAGAGCTCCGCGGAGCCATCACCGTCTCCGAACACCCACGAGAGGTTCACCTCCTCCGCCGTGACCTCGCCCGTGACCTCCCCCTCGAACTGCACCTCGAGAGGTGCGTTGCCCTGGGTCACCGAGGCCTTGGCGCGTGCGGTGAAGATGGGCAGCGGCGCGATGGTCGTCTCGCCCTCCTGCCCGGCGTCCGAAGGCCCCGCGTCCACGGTGTCCGCACCAGCGTCGTCCGTGGTGCAGGCAGACGCGGGCCACAAGAGAGCGCCGACGAGGGCGATGGCGATGAGGATGGGCGGTGAGGTGCGCATGGGTGTTGCTCCGCGAACAAACTGGCGCGGGACTGTATCAGGGGCGGGCCTTCGGCGCCACGCCGCCGCCCCGCTCCAGGCGACATCCGGTTGGTATCACGCTGCTACGGGTGCGGCCCGGCGGCTCTCTGCGCCTCTCTCTCGTGTCCCGCGCCGCCCCCTCACCTCGTGCGCCACCTCCTCGGTCGGATCAAGGGAGCAGGTGGCGGATCGGGGGCGAGACACATCCCTCATTCTGCGGTATGGCGGGTTGGTGACGATCACGCTCCCGTCCCCTGACACGCTCCGCGAGGCCGCCGTGGAGGTGGCCCGACGCCTGCGTGATGCCGGCTTCGAGGCCCTGTGGGCTGGGGGCTGCGTGCGCGACGCCCTCATGGGGATCGCGCCCAAAGACTACGACATCGCCACCGACGCGCACCCCGAGGAGGTCCAGCGCCTGTTCCCTCGGACCGTCGCCGTGGGGGCTCAGTTTGGGGTGGTGGTCGTACTCCACGGCGAGCTCTCGTTCGAGGTCGCGACCTTCCGCGCCGAGGCCGACTACGAGGACGGGCGGCACCCGCGGTCTGTGCGATGGGCCAACGCCCGAGCGGACGCCCTGCGCCGTGACTTCACCGTCAACGCCATGTTCTTCGACCCGCTCGCGGGGGAGCTCCACGACTTCGTGGGAGGCCGCGAGGATCTCGCGGCCAAGGTCGTCCGCGCCGTGGGCGACCCCGCCCTGCGGTTCGCGGAAGACCACCTGCGCGTCCTCCGCGCGATCCGCTTCGCCGCCCGGCTGGACTTCGAGATCCACACCGACACCTGGGCGGCCCTGAGCGCCCCGGGGGCCCGCCTCCTGGGAGTGAGCCCCGAGCGCGTACACGGGGAGCTGGAGCGCATCCTCACCGAAGGGCGCGCGGCGCGCGGGCTCGCGCTCCTGGCACGCTCGGGGCTCCGCGCGGAGGCCCTGCCCGAGCTCCCCGCCGCCGCCGTCTCCCCCGCGATCGAGCGGCTCCGAGGCCAGCCCCCAAGCTCGCCGGCACGGGCGTGGGCCATCCTGCTCTACGACATCCCCGAGCGCCTGGAAGCCATCGCCCACCGCTTGCGTTGGTCCCGGGAGCTCCGAGAGGGCGTCCGCGAACGCCTGGCTTTCGCTCGGGCTGTGGAGAGCTGGCCTCGCTCCAGCGTGTCCACCCGCAAGCGCCTCCTCCGCGCGGCGACGTCCGCCGACGGCCTCCTGGTGGCCCAGGCCGCGGTGGACGCCGGGCAGCTCTCCTCGGATGCCCTCCAGGCGGTCCGGGCGGACGTGGCCTGCTGGAGCGAGGACGATCTGGCCCCGCCCCCTCTCCTCCGGGGCCGCGACCTCACCCGGGCAGGGTATCCCCCGGGGCCCTGGTTCGGTCGCGCGCTCGCGGCCCTCGAAGACGCCCAGCTCGAAGGGGAGGCGCGCGATGTGGGCGACGCGTGGGCCATCGTGCGCCGGTTCGCACCAGTGGATCACCGGGGCGGTGGGAACGGGGGGCCGGGTCAGCCCAGCGAGAACCGCTGACGCAGCGCCCCCATCACCGCGTCCACGTCCGCCGGGAGCTCTATCGGTGGGTTGGCGTGACGCGAAGCGATCCCTGGCAGCGCGCCCTTGTGATAGCGCACCTTGGCGTCGGTAAACTTGAGCCCGTGCGCGGTGGAGACGACGACGGCGCGGTCGTCCGCTTGGATGATCCCCCGCTCCCGCAGCTTGATGAGCGCGGCGAGCGCCACGCCGGTGTGAGGGCAGGTATAGAGCCCCGTCCTGTCCGCGCGGGCCGAGGCATCCATGAGCTCCTCCTCCGAAGCCTCCTCCACGACCCCGTCCAACGCCCGCAGGGCCCGAATGGCGCGGTGGACGCTCACCGGGTTGCCGATCTGGATGGCCGAGGCGAGGGTCTCGCGGGCCGTGAGGGGCTCGTACCTGTCCCACCCATCCCGGTAGGCCCGGTACAAGGGGTTGGCGTGCTCGGCCTGGGCGCAGACGAGACGCGGGAGACGATCGATGACGCCCAGCGCCTTCATGAGCAGAAACCCCTTTCCGATGGCGTAGATGTTCCCCAGGTTCCCACCGGGCACGACGACCCACTCGGGCGCCTCCCAGCCGAGCTGCCGGGCGATCTCGAAGGCCACGGTCTTCTGCCCTTCGAGCCGCAAGCTGTTCATGGAGTTGGCGAGGTAGATGGGCTCGGTGGCGACCACCTGCTGGATGAGGGCCATGCACCCGTCGAAGTCCGTGTCCAGGCTGAGCACGGTCGCCCCGTTGGCGATGGGCTGAGCGAGCTGGGCCACCGAGATCCGGTCCGCGGGCAGGAACACGACGGCCGGGATTCCCGCCGCAGCGCAGTAGGCGCTCAGGGCGGCGGACGTGTCCCCGGTGGAGGCACAGGCCACGGCCTCGATGGCCTGCCCCTGGGACCTCATCCTCCGCACCTGACTCACGAGGACGGTCATACCCAGGTCCTTGAACGACCCGGTGTGGCTGTTGCCGCACTGCTTCACCCACAGCCGGCGCATCCCCAGCGATCGCCCGAGCCGCTCCGCCCAGAAGAGGTTCGAGTTGCCTTCGAGCGTGCTCACGACGTGTTCCGGCGCCAGCGCGGGGAGGACCCACTCCTTGTGCGCCCACACGCCCGAGCCGTAGGGCCACCGCCCTCGGCCGGCGCGCGCCTCGAACAGGGTCCTCCAACTCTCGGCGTCCAGGGCGCGAAGCGCGTCCAGGTCGTGCTCCACGTCCAGCAGCCCGCCACACTTGCGGCACCGGTAGACGACGTCGTCGAGCGAGTAACGCTCGCCCTCGCACCCGTTGAAGCAGACGTAGCTCGCTTGCAGCCCCATGCTCCCCTCCCTGCGCCCCGCGCCGCCAAGGCCGGCCCCTGCCCAGCGCCTGAGGCGGACCTTCGTACCACATCGCCCCGAGATCCGGATCACCCTGCACCGAGCAGCCTCGGAGACATCCCGCTCCCGGCCCTCTCGACCGAGCGGCCACTCGGAGGCTGGCCGGCCTCCTGGCCTCCCCCAGGAGCGTGTGCTACGCTCCGACCGCTGCTCAGCCGGGGATCTCCTCGCCGGCGGCGCGCGCACCCCTGTCCTACGAGGGAAGCGGACTCAGATGGCCCAGCAGCAGTTCCCACAGAAGTTCGGCAAGTACATCCTCACGCGCAAGCTCGCCATGGGCGGCATGGCGGAGATCTTCCGCGCCAAGACCGTGGGGGCCGAGGGCTTCGAGAAAGAGATCGTCATCAAGCGCATCCTCCCGCACTACACGGAGGATGACGACTTCGTGAAGATGTTCATCGACGAGGCGAACGTCGCGTCGAAGCTGCAACACGCGAACATCGTTCAGATATTCGACTTCAACGTACAAGATGGCAGCTACTACATCGCCATGGAGTACGTGGAGGGCAAGGACCTCAAAAAGGTCGTGGAGACCGGGATCAAGCGCGGCAAGCCGCTCACGCCCGCGCAGTGTGTCTGGATCATCATGGAGGTCGCCAAGGGACTCCACTACGCCCACGTGAAGACCCACAAGGGCAAGCCGCTGAACATCGTCCACCGCGACATCTCCCCGCAGAACGCCATGATCTCGTTCAGCGGCGAGGTGAAGCTCATGGACTTCGGCATCGCCAAGGCGGCGAGCCGGAGCACGAAGACCGTGGCCGGCACGGTGAAGGGCAAGTGCGCCTACATGAGCCCAGAGCAGGCGCGGGGCAAGCCCCTGGATGGGCGTAGCGACCTCTTCGCGCTGGCGGTGGTCCTCTGGGAGATGCTCACCCACAAGCGCCTGTTCTTGGGCGACAGCGACTTCGTCACGCTGTCCAACGTCCTCAAGCAGGAGGCCCCACCACCGTCGAGCATCAACCCGGACGTGCCCCCCGAGTTGGACGCCATCGTCCTCAAGGCGTTGGCGAAGGATCGCGACCAGCGCCACAAGGACGTCGAGGCCTTCCACCGTGAGCTCACACGCTGGTTCTACAGCTCGGTGACGGACCTGGACGCCGTGGCCCTGGGGCCCTGGATGAAGTCCATGTTCGCGGACGACATCGCTGAGCTCCAGAGTCAGGCGGCCGAAGAGCGGACGATGGCCCTGTCGCTGGAGGACGCCGGTAGCGTGGCCCCACCGGACGCGGGCCAGGCCACGGTGGCCCTCCCGCTGGACAGCGGGCAGGACCCCCAGGCCGCCAAGACGGTCTTGGATGACGACAGCCTCACGGCGGAGAAGGTCCGCCAAGCCCTCGCCCAGGCGGCCAGCGCGGGCGAAGCCGACGCCGCGACCCGCGCCCTACCGGCCGCGGACGCCCAGCACCTCGCTACGGGCGCCATGCCCTCGCGCGGCGGCACGGGGGTGGCCCCCGCCAAGAAGAGCCGTGCTTGGATCTGGGTTGTCGTATTGCTGCTCCTCGCTGGCGGTGGGGGCGCCGCCTACTACTTCCTCGGCATGTCCAAGGGAGGCGGAAAGAGCCCCGCGCGGGGCACACAGCTCGCGAGCGCGGAGACGACCGGGCCCAAGGCGGGGGGCGGGACCGAGACTGACGACTTCGCGGAGCTGAAGCTGTCCTGGGAGCCCGCGGACGCCAAGGTCCAGTTCACGGTCAACGGGGCGCCCATCGACGGGCGCATCGCCCGAGACCTGGACCTCGGGAAGAAGGTGAAGCTGGAAGCGGACGCCAAGGGGTTCGAGCACTTCGAGAAGATCATCAAGATCACCAGCAAGAGCCAGTCGTTCAAGGTCTCGCTGAAGCCCAAGGCCGCCGCCGCCGATGTGCTGCCCCTGGTCATCGCCCCCAGCGATCCCAAGGCCACGATCATCGTGGATGGCAAGGTGCTGGGCCAGGGGGATCAGACGATCAAGGGTCCCGCTGGGAAGACGGTCAAGATCCAGATCAAGCCTAGCAACGGCGGCCCCACCATCGAGAGGACGGAGACGATCTCCCTAAAGAACTCCCTGGTCAAGGTCACCGTCCCCGGCGCCGTGGTCACCCCGCCCCCCAACCTCGCGACCGTCCAGGTCACCTGTCTCCCCGAGGGCTCCCAGGTGAGCGCGAACGTCGGCACGGTGGAGACGACGGCCACGGGCGCCGTCATCAAGGGCCTCATCATCGGGCAGGCGGTCAAGGTCACGTGCAAGCGCTCGGGCTACGCCACGACCAGCCAGCAGGTGGTGGTGGGCGAGCAGCAGACCACGGTCTCCATGACGCTGAAGAAGCGTGAGCCGACGAAGCCGAGGGGCAACGGGACGGTCAAGGTCAACGCACGCCCGTGGGCCAAGTGCTCCGTGGGAGGCAAGCCCCCCAAGACGACGCCCTTCTCCGTCGTCGTGCCCGCCGGGCGCGCCCGGATCCGGTGCACGCGTGGCGGGGTGAAGAAGTCCAAGAGCGTGACGGTCAAGCCCAACGCGACAAAGACCGTTGTGCTCGATATGACTGGACAATAGGCGTCTCTCGCGGGGTTCATTTTTTCCGTTGACATCCCGCGAGGCGTCCTCTAGCTTCCCCCTCCGTCGCCGCCTGGCGCAGCCAACGCGGGAGTAACTCAGTGGTAGAGTGCGACCTTGCCAAGGTCGATGTCGCGGGTTCAAATCCCGTCTCCCGCTCCAAAGAGCCCTCAAGCAGCCGCTTGGGGGCTTTTTTCTTGGCCCCGCCGTGTGCGGGCCCCCCAGGGGACCGGAAGCGGCGCGAGCGCCAGCCAAACCCCACCGTGCGCCGAGGAGGGTGAGCGTGGTTGACGACCTGGGAGCCGAGCTGGAGGAGCTGGACGCCCTGCTCGACCCCGAGGGGGCCCTAGAGGCCCAGTTCCGACAGCTCGAGCGGGGGCGGGCGCCCGGCCCTGCCGGGGCTGCCGCGGACACGGGGGCCGAGGACCCGCTGGAGGCCATGAAGCGCGCCATGGGGGACGATGCACGTGGGGACGGCAGGCGCCTACTGCTGCTGGTGTGCCCGGGCTGTGGGCGCAAGAACCGCGCCCCCCTGGAGAGGCTCCGCCGCGACGTCCCGCACTGCGGCGCGTGCGGGGCGGACCTGAGCTTCACGCGGTGAGGGGTTCGGCGGCCCGAGAGGCGGGGCGAGTGTCCGGACGCTCCTGGGCGCGAGCGGCGGGAGCCCTGTTCACCCTCACGGCCGGCTCCGTGTTCGGCGGGGCGCTCGGAGTGACTGGCGCCTGTGACCCGGGGGCCGCCTGCGACGCCTACGCCCAGACGCGGGCGCGGTGTCCAAAGCATAAGGACTTCAAGCCGAACCCCGACCTCTTTCGGGCCGTGTGCGAGGCGGGGGCCGCGGTGAATCCGGCCGTAGCCCATGAAGTGCAGTGCGCGGACGGGGGAGAGGTCGGATGTGAGGCCTTCTGGCGGTGCGTGAGGCACCACGAGGAGGCCAGGCGGGCGGCGGAGGTGACACGGGCCGCCGGAGCGAGCCGATGGGACACCGTGCGGCTGGGCTGTGAGGATCCCTCGGCCCCACCCACACCCGGAGGCCCCCTGGCAGATGCCTGCCAGGGCGCCTATGGCGCCCTGGCTCACGTCCATGAGAAGGAGCTCAGGGCCACACGAGACGCCCTGTTCCCCGCGCCCCCGGCCCCCTCCGTCCCAACCAAGGCGGGGGGAACGCCGCAGCCCAAACCTCCCCGAGAGGACGAGCTCAAGGCCCGATGCGATGAGGAGCGGGCGCTGGCGCGGCTGCTGACGCCCCCGCAGAGGACGCGTCTGGAGGGTCTGTGCGAGCAGGTGATGGACGCCGGGGTAGCCCGGCGCGCGGTGGACGACGCGGAGACGAACTTGAGGGGTCACAAGCGCTACATCCCGTCCAGTTGCCGACGCGCGAGCGCACGGCTCCGCACCCGTGATGCGCACGGCGCTCGCGACCTGGACGGCTGGCGGGAGCGGGCCGCCCGCGCGGTGGCGAAGGCGTGCTACGTGGAGCTGGGCGAGGCGATCCTCACGGCAGAGCTGGAGAAGAAGCGAGCCGGCAAGGGCGTGTGCGGACATGCCGCCCGAGAGGTGCTGCGAGCGGTGGACGAGATGCACCTGCGTGGGCCTGCGTTGGACCGCGCCGTGGCGCGGATCCGAGGGCGCTGCGCCCCTCCGCCCACGCCCGGAGCCAGGGAGGGGGAGCCCCCCAAGGAGCTCAGCCCACCGAAGCGCCCAGCCGCTCCCGGGCGGCGCGGAACCGGGCGCTCAAGACCCAGAGCACGAGGTCGCGCAGCTTCTCCTCCACGGTGAGCACCGAGAGCTCGGGCAGCTCGGCCTTGAGCGCCCTCCCGGCGGCGGCCACGTCACCGCAGGCGGCGAGCGCCGCGTGGGCTGCGGTCATCTCCGCCAGGCGGCGCCAGGCGCCCACGTCCGGGACTCCTGGCCCCGCGAGAGCGGCCTGCACGTAGGTAGCGAGCTCCTCCCTGGCCCCTGGAGAGAGCTGGCGGTCGAGCTCCTCGCTCAGCGAGGTGACGCGCTCGACGATTCGACGGCGCTCATCGGCGGTCACGCCGGGCAGGTGCGGCAAGGGCACGTCCGGCAGCGCCACGCGACGCGCGCTCAACAGCACGTAGAGAAGCTGCGCGTCGTCGAAGAGCACCCCCAGCATGTGCCACGGGTGGAGGAGGGCGAGCTGCTTGGCCACGAGGAACTCGGTGAGCGCGGCGTCCTCGCCATCCTCGAAGCGCTCGGCGAGCGCCCGCCCTACCCGTATGGCGGGCGGGAGAACAGGGAGGGCCTCCACGCCCTCGTGCTCCCGATCGACGTACACCTCGGGCGTGGGCACACCGAGCTGCTCCGCGAGCGCGCTGACCCGGGCCCCCAGGGCGCTCTTGGACGCGTCCAGCCGGTCCTTGCGCCGAAGCCGCAGCTCCCGCGTGGTCGACGTGTGGAGGTGGGGGCCCAAGGCACCGAAGACCAGGCCTAGGGCGTGCCCCAGCACGGGGGCGTCCTGGGGCCCTACGACGAGCTGGGCCCAGAGCTCGTCGTCGAAGGGCACGAGGGGGCGGGACGCGTCGCGGAGGCCCTCGTACCACGTCCGCTCCTCGTCCGTGGCGCGCCCGGCAGCGCAGAGGAGCCCGGTCACGAGCCACGCTCGGTCGATCTCTCCCTCGCCCTTGTAGAGCCTCGCGAGCGCGCGGTAGCTCTCGAAGTCGTCCTGGTGGACCTTGATCCGCAGGCGGTACTGCTCGGCAGCCTTGGCGTTGAGGCCCTGCTCCTCGTAGAGCATGAGGAGGGCCTCGCGGACCTCCTCGTCGTGGGGCCTGAGGAGAAAGGCCGCCTCGAAGGCCTCGGTGGCGCGCGTTTGGTCCTCTAGGTGCTCCAGCAAGACGGCGCCGAGACGCTTGTAGAGCCCAAAGAGCACCGACGCGGCGTTCTCGTACCGGCGCCCAGCTCGCCGCACGCGCAGGATCATCGCGTGGTAGGAGCGGGCGAGGCTCCTCCACCAGCCGCGCGCCGTGAGCATGGACTCGATGATCTGGAACGCCTTGATCTTGTGCGGATCCGCGTCCAAGGCCAGCTCCAGGAACTCTACCGCGCGGTCCACATCGTCGAGCCCGTCGCGATACAGGACGCCGACGCTCATGGCGTACACGGCCTTCTTGGCCGGGTCGGGCTCGGAGTCGATGAGCTGCTTGAGGTAGCCGATCGCCTCATCGTACCGCTTGGCGTCGACGCCGATCTGAACCAGGTGAAGCAAGGGCGCCTTGGAGAAGGCCCCGTAGGACAGCGCCTTGGCGTAGGCGTCAGCGGCGGCGGCGGTGTAACCGAGCCGCGTCCGATGGATGTCCCCGATGGACATCTGGAGCATGAACCGCTCCATGTCGCTGTCGACGAGCTCCAGGAGCTGCGTCTTGAGCTCGATGGCGGTGGGCCAGTCCGCGCGAGCCTGGGCCTCGTCGATGAGGCGCCTCAGCCGCTCTTGCTCCCCCTCCCCCACCCCGGCCGGCGGGCCCGGAGGCGGAACGGCGGTGGGGAGGCCCCGGCGGGAGTTGAGACGGCGCCGCTCCTCCGCCAGCCGCTGCCGCTCGGCCTCCATGGCTTGCCGCTGCGCCGCGAGCTCGCGCTGCTGCTCCTCCAGCTTGGCGCGCTCGGCGCTCAGCCGGTTCACGTCCGCGCTGGAGTCCACCAGCTCGCTGAGCTCCACCGACAGGGTGGCGTCACTGGGGCTCCTCTCCAGCGCCTCGAAGACCTGCTCCAGCGCGTCGCGGAACTCCGCCGCCGTCTGGAATCGGTTGGTCGCGTCGTGCGCCAGCGCGCGCGTGAGGAAGCTCCGCACGAGGTCGGGCAGGGGCAGGTCGCTGAGCCGCGCCACGGGGTCGTAGCGAGGGTCTACCTTGCGCGCGAGGATCTCCTGGTGTGTACGCCCCACGAAGGGACGACGCCCGCTGATGAGCTCGAACGCGATGACCCCTACGGCGTACAGGTCCGTCCACGGCCCGATGCCCTTGCGCGTAAGCTGCTCGGGGGCCATGTAGGCCGGCGTGCCCATGGCGAACTTGGTGTCCGCCGTGTCCTGGACGAACTTGGCCATCCCGAAGTCCAGGATGCGGACGAAGGTGGGGTGCCCCGGGAGCTCCTGGAGCATGATGTTGTCGGGCTTGATGTCGCGGTGGACGATGTCGCGCATGTGCGCTGCCTCGAGCCCGCTGACGATCTGGCGCAGGATCTCGAGCACCTCCGAGGGGCGGAACTCGGCCGAGTTGAGGGCGCGGTTGGCCACCTCGCGCTTGAGCGTCACGGCGTTGCTCACGTACTCCATGACCAGGTACGGCATCTCGGCGTGGGTGCCGTACTTGAGGAGACGAACGATGTTCGGGTGGTTGAGGGCCGCGAGCGCGGCGGCCTCCCCCTCGAACTGCTTGAGCATGGCCTTCATGACCGCCCGCTCGAACTTGCTCTTGTCCATGAGCTTCAAGGCGGCGCTCATGAGGATGGGCATCTGGAGCGCCATGTACACGCGCCCAAAGCCCCCCTGGCCGATGACGTCCACGACGAGGTAGTCGCCGATCATGCGCCCGATGAGCGAGTCTCCCTCCGCGTCCTCGCCCAGCTTGGCGGCGTAGCGGGCGGGGATGAAGTGGTAGCCCCGCTTGCGGCAGCCCCGCTCACCGCAAGGCTTGCCCACGAGCCCCCTCGCGTCACAGTTCGGGCAGACTCCCTTCTGGGGGTTCGTGTCGCTCACTGGGGACTCCGCACCTCCGCACGCGGCGCCTGACAGAGGCCCGCGCCACCGCTTCGCTTCCGTGGTATCCGAACGCGCCATCGTTGGCAACGTCCGTGGGTCACCCCAGATCCGCC
>CAYZID010000027.1:0-33454 GCA_964478315.1 uncultured Myxococcales bacterium
GGGCGTCGCCAGGGCGGGGGGGCGGGCCGTCGGGGATAGGCCGCCGTCGCCCGCAGTCGTGGCTGGTCCTCGGCGAGAGGGGGCGCGGGACAGGCGGTTGGAGGAGAAGAAGACGGGGTGGGGGGCCTACCGGATGCAGGAGGCCACGGGTCCGATCAGAAGGGGTTCTTCCGGGCGTCGGAGAGGATCCGCTTGACGAAGCTGCGTTGAAGGGCCAGCCCGCGGTAGGTGAAGGCGTGGCGCCCCAGGACATAGAAGACCTGGGGCTTCTGAATCTTGCCCTCCACCACCAGCTCCCCGAGGTCGATGACGCCCTTGTCGTCACCCCCGCGGGGGGACGCCGCGCTCGCCGTGGGGGCGCGGACCGTGACCAGCACGAGGGCCGCGAGCCACGCCAGGAAGAACCGGCATAGTGGGTGGCCGGGACGCCTGGCAACGCCAGCGATTGAGCGGCTACGCATCGGTACCTCCTGCCCCTGACGCGTCGTCCGCGTCGTCCGCGCCGTCGTCCTGGGGGGCGATGCCCGCGCCGTCGGCGCCTTCGTCGGCGCCCTCGTCGGCCCCGTCACCCCCACCGTCATCCTCGGGGGCCTCCTTGAGCTCCTCCTGCTTACGCTGTTGCTCCTGCTTGATGAGGAGCTTCGCTTCGCCCAGGTACTTGTTGACCTCGCGCATCTTGGTGCCCGGAGGCGCGCCCTGCTTGAACGCGGAGAAGGCGCGGACGGCGTCCCCGAGTTGGGCCTCTCGGTCGTGGCCGGGGAGGGGGTTTTCCAGGTAGAGGATCCCTAGATTGTACCAAGCGTCGACCATCTTGGGGTCGAGCTCGAGCACGTGCTTCCAGGACGCCTCTGCCTCGGTGAAGTGGCCGCCGCCGCGCTGGGCGGCGCCCAGGTTGAGCCAGGCTGCCGCGAAGGCGGGGGCGACCGCCGTGGCCTTGGCGAGCACCTCCGTCGCTGCGTCCCAGTTCCGGGCCTTGAGGTAGACGAGGCCCAGGTCGTTGAGCGCCTCGACGAACCCGGGGCGCTGCTCCGTGGCCTCCTCCAAGAGTCCGCGGGCCCCCAGGTAGTCACCCTTTGCCAGAGACAAGCCGGCGAGGAGGAAGCGCGCCTCCGCGTCCTTGCCGAGCTCCACGGCGCGCTTCAGGACGGCCTTGGCCGCCGCGGGGCGCTGGGAGGCCAGGTAGGCGCGGGCGAGGATCTTCAGCGCCCCGACCGATGTCTCCGCCCAGGTCAAGACGTCCCGCGCGGCCTTCATGGCGCTCGGGACCTTGCCCGCGGCGAGGTAGGCGTCGCCCAGGGCGAGCTTGAGCCCGAGGTCGTCCGGGTGCTTGGCGACGAGCGCTTCGAGCGCCGTGACGCGACCCGTCACGGACTGCCCTCCGAGCTGCATGACGCGGATGAGCAGGCGCTGGCAGGGGACGTGCAACGGGGTCTTGCGGGTCGCCTCCATGAGCACCGTGTAGGCCTCTGGGAGCTTCCCTTCGCGGAGGCGAATCCGGGCGATCTGGAACCGTGCCTCGGGGCTCTCGTTGTCCAGGCTCAGCGCGAGCGAGGCCTTGGCCTCGGCCGCCTTGAGGTTGCCCTGGTCCAAGAGCATCCCAGCGTCGGCGGCGGCCTCCCGGGCCTTCGTCTCATTCCCAGCGCGAGCGAGGCCCGGTGCCCCGGCGAGGAGCAGCAGGGCCGCGATCCACGAGAGCGCACGCGCCGGGCGGGGCGTGTAGAGCCGTGCACCCATCACCGCGCCTCCGGGATTTCGGTGTCCACCGTATAGATGGGCTTCAACACCGGCCGCAGCTTCTCTTCCTTGTAGAGCGGGTACTTCTCCGGCTGGTACTTGTTGATGGCCTCCAAGGCCTGCCTCGCGCACTGATTGGTGACCTTGAGCTCACGAGACTTGGCCACCGTGACGGCGAACCGCTGGATGGCGATGTTCTCGAACTTCAAGCCCTCGTCCTCGACCATCGTCACGTAGGCGTCCAGCTCCTCCTCGGTCAAGCCACGCGGCTCGGGCGCCTTGTAGAGGGTCTGGGCCATCTCTCGGAACATGTCACCCAGCCGGTAGTAGGAGCAGATCGTCCAGTCCAGCGCCTTGTAGTCGAAGATCTCCCCGTAACGGTTCTGGAGTTCCCCGAGCTTCTCGATCTTCTTCTTGAGCGTGGCCTGCTGCTTCTTGGGCGAGCCCGACAGGCGCAGCTTCTGGAACCGCCGGTAGTCCAGCTCCACCAGCTCATACATGGACTCGGCGGCCGCCTGGGCCGACTTGCTCCCCGGGCGCTGGTTGCGCGCCGTGTACTCGCGGATGATGTCGTTCCAGAGGTCCCGGGCGTCCTTCCACTTGCGGTGCTTCTTGGCCATGCGCGCCAGGCGCAGCTTGGCGTCGATGATCAGCTCGTCCATGCCCACGCGGCTCGAATAGCGGCCGATGAAGCGCTTCCAGATGCGCGCGGCCTGGTCCTCGCGCCCGAGCTTCTCGTACAGGGTGCCCGCCTTGAACAGCGCAGAGGCCGCGTCGTCGCGGTCGCTGAAGGTGGACGCGTACTGTTCGTAGGTCTTGGCCGCTTGGGCGTAGTCCCCGTCCCACTCCTGCAGCGTCGCCGCTTGGAACAACACGTAGGGTCGGTTCTCGTTGTTTGGGTAGCGCTCGAAGTGCGTGAGGTAGGCGGCGATGGCCTTGTGGAAGTAGAAGAACGCCTTGTAGTTCTCCGCAAGCTCGAACAGGGACTCCTCGGCGAAGGAGCTCTTGCTGTAGCGCGCGTCGGTCACGAGCTTCTCGAAGATGCGCACGGCCGAGTCGAAGTACTTGACCTCCTTGTAGGCCTGCGCCGCGTTGAAGTACGCCTTGTCCGCGAACTTCGCGTCGGGGTTCTCGTTGGCAAGCCGCTCGAACTCCCGCGCGGCCTCCAGGTACTTCTTGTCCGCCAGGAGCTTCTCGGCGTTCTGGAACTGTGCGCCCAGCTTGAAGGTCTTGATTTGCTTCCGGAGCTCCTGGGCCACCTCGGGGTCACCCAGCTTGAGCTTCTCCGCCAGGTTGGCCCAGCGCTCGAGGTTCCCCCAGTCGTTGTCGTCTCGGTACGAGTTGATGATGTTCGCGATGGCGTTGGCCGCGTCCTCGTTTCCGGGGTAGCACGACAGCATGAGGGCGAACCGCCGCCGCGCCTCGTCGTTGTTCCCGTAGCGGTAGAACATCTCGCCCGCCGAATAGGCGAGCTCCCCCTGGACCTCGCGCTTGCCGTCACGCTTGAGGTCGGCGTTCACGTAGAGATCCACCGCCGCCAGCCACTTCTGAACCAGCACCGGCATGGGCTCGGGCGTTCGCTTGGGCACAGGCGTCTCGGCCTCGCCGCTCCCCTCACCTTCCTCTCCCCCGGCGCTTGGCTTGGGCAGCTCCGGCGGCTGCCAGTCCTCGTTGGGGTCCGCCTTGGGGCTGAGCTGCCCGGCCTTCACGGCCGCCGCGATGAGCTTCTCGTAGGACTTGATGGCCGACCACGCCGCCGGCTCCCGGAACTCCTTGTGCTTGGGGTTCTTCACGACCTCCAGGTAGGCGGGAGCCGCCGCGGCGTAGTTGCCCGAGTAGTACAGCGTCTCCGCCTTGTAGAACGACAGCTCGTAGGCCTGGGGCGTGCGTGGGTACTTGTTCAAGTAGTCCGTGTACGCCGCGGCCGCCTTGCGGTACTCCTCCATAGCCTGGGCCAACAGCTCGGGGTTGCCCTCCACCTTGGCCTCGGTCTTGAGCTCCTGGGCGCGCTGGTGATGCCACAGCGCCCGCTCGCGCGTGGCTTGCTCCACCGCCGCGGTGATCTCCTCGACCACCTTGGGGTTGTCCTTGTTCGCGGTCGCCCACGCGCTGCCCGGCGCGAACATCTCGGCGAGCCGCTCGCGCTCCGCCGTCGCGTGGTCCACGTCCCGCATGACGTCGTAGATCTTGATGATCTGCCGTTGGAAATAAGCCGCCCGCACGTCCAGCGGAGCCCGCCGCAGGGCCTCGCGGTAGGCCTCGACGGCCTCCCTGTACTTCTTGCGATCGTGCAGGTTGTATAGTGCGTCCGCGTACTTGGCGATGATGTCCAGCTCGTAGGGCTTGCCCTCGCTCAGATAGGACAGGGCCCGCGCCACGCCCGCGTTGTCGTCCTCGAGCCCGTCGTTGTCCCAGTCGTCCTCGGCCAAGCTCTTGGCCAGGTAGTCCACCGCCTCGTCGCGCAGGGCGCTGCCCAGGGCGCCCCCCTTGTCCTTCTTGGCGTCGTAGTAGGCGATGAGCTGCTTGAAGGTGCGGATGGCCCGGTCGTAGTCGTAGATCTGGAAGTAGGTCCAAGCCAGCTTGTAGAGCGCCTTGTCGTAGTACTTGGATTGGGGATAGGACAGCGCCCGCTTGTAGTCCTCCGCGGCCTTGTTGAACTCCCCGTAGTCGAAATGGATCTCCCCCATGCGCAGGACGACCTCGGGGGCGTACTCGCTCTTGGGGAACCGTTCCACCAGGCGCGTCCACGCCTTCATGGCCCCCTCGTCGTCCCCGGACTCGGCCAGCATGTAGCCCAGCAGGTAGTGGACGGCGTCCGCGTAGCGGTAGGTCTCGCCGAAGGTCTGCAAGAGCTGCCGGTAGATCCGCGCGCTGTCGCCGTAGGACCGCGAGGGCGGTTGGGGCTCCTCGGGGATCTTCCCACGCTCGTACAGCCCCTGGTCCTTCTCGTACTTCGCCAGCGCGTCCTGGTAATCCACAGCCGACCGCTCGAAGTACAGCTCCCCCAGGCGGAACATGGCGTCGGGCGTGTGGACCTTGTCCTTGGGGTACTTCCGCACGAAGGCCTCGAACCGGCGGATGGCCTCGGCGCGCGCCTGACGCTCGGTGAGCTCCACCTCCTCGACGAGCTTGTCGTACTTCTTGCCCAGGTAGGCCGAACGGCCCTTCATGGAGCGGTTGAGGATCTCTCGGACCTCGTGGTCGTAGTCCCGCGAGGCCGCCGCGTACCGGGCCACGGCCTTCTCGTAGTCCAACCGCTCGGCCTGGAGCTCCAGCTCCTTGGCCGTGGGCTCGCGGGGCTTGGAGGCCTCCCCGGTTCCCGCCTCCCCGTCGAGGTTCACCGTGCCCCGCTTACACTCGGGCAGCTCGGCCACCGGAAACTCCGCCGCGCCCTTTCTCCGGCGTCGACTCTTGCTGGCTGGCGCCCCGGCTTCGCTTCCCTCCGACCCACCTGGCATGGCCGTGCCCTCGGGCGCCTCTCCGTCAGCCGGGCTGGGCGCTGGCTTCACGGTAGCCCCCTCGCTCCCTCCAGCGGGCTGCTCCTCGGCTGGTGCCCCCGCCGCGGCGTCGGTCCCGGGCCCACCATCTGGCACGGGCGCGGCCGCACCCGCCGGGGACACGGAGAGCCCCAGCGCGAGGATGGCGCTTCCCGCGAGCGCCCAGATCGGCGCGCGGCGCCTCACGGGCTCCCCTCCCCGCCCTCATCGGGCGTCGCCGGTGCGTCCTCGGTCCCTTTCCCCGAGGCCGGCGCCTTCTTCTCGCCACCAGGCGCGGCGCCGTCCTGGGGCTCGGCGGGGGCGCCTTCCGCGTCCTCGCCGCCCCCGCCCGTCCCCGCCCGCTCCGCGGAGGGCTGCGCGCTGGCTGGCTTCACCTGGGGCGACGGCGCGGGAGGTGGGGTCTCCTCCTCGCGCAGCAGGCGCTCGGACGCCTCATGGAGCGCCTGGAGCTTGCGCGCGCGCTCCTGATTGAGGTCCTGGATCTCGCGCGTGCGGTCCACCTTCCGCTGCCACGCCACGTCGATGAGCCCCACGTCGGCCTCCAGCACGACCTTCTGCATGCGCTCGTGGGCCTTGTGGAACAGCTCCTCGCCCACCCCACGCGCGATGGCCCGCCCCGCCTCGGCCTGGGAGGTCATCTCCTCCGCGTAGGAGGCGAGGTTGCCCATCTCCAACTGCACCAGGCGCAGGAGCTTCTGGGTCTTCTCCGTCACCCGCGCGTCGATGGTGCGGATGGTGCCCTCCAGGCTCGTGATGGTCTCCCAGCACCGCTCGCGCAGCTCGGCGTAGCGGCGGATTTCGCGCTGGGCGGCCTCGGGCAGGGCCACGGCGAGACGCTCGTAGCGCATGGACTCCCGCTTGTGCATCGCGATGACCTGCTGGCGCAGCGCGGCCTCCCCCTGGGTCACGGCGTCACCCGTCCCCACCCGCCGGGACTCGGCCCGAATGGCGCGCTGCACTTCGAGGAGCTCCTCGCGCAGCGCGATCATCTTCGTCTTTTCGTCGTTGATGGCCGCGCGGATCTGCTGCTCGTGGGCGAGGCTCATCTTCTTGCCACTGCTGGCGTACTGCCGCTCGTTGACGAACTTCTCCACCGCCAGGAGCTGGCGTTGGAGCTGCTTGAGCGTCTGAGCGACGAGGAAGCTCTTACGCTCCAGGTCCAAGTATCGCTGATCCACCTTGGCCTGACGGTCCTCGTACTGCTCATAGGTCATGGGGACCTTGGCGAGCCGGGCCTCCAGCTCGTGCCGCACGTTGACCAGGGCCTCCAGGTCGTCGCGCTCCGGGGCCGGGAGCGCAGCGCGCGCCATGCGGTACTCGCGGTCGAGCATCTCCGTGGACAGGAGCAAAAGCTGGTTCTGCAGCGCCAGGGCCCGCGTCCACCCCTCCTTGAGCTTGGGGAACCGCTCCACCCGATTGGCGGCCGTCACCAACCCCTTGAGCTCGCGCGCCAGCTCGGTCGTCTCGCGGATCTGCTCCTGCTCCAGCGACACCGCGTCGAAGACCCCCGCCACGCGCTTCATCTCCGGCGTGGAGGACACCCACGCCGCCGCCTTCTCCGACAGCGGCGCCGCCATCTGCCCCGCCGCCGAGTACCGGTCCAAGAGCCAAGCGTAGAAGCGGTCGATGTTCTTGGGGTCGGCCGCGAACCGGTCGAGCTCGTTCCGGATGGGGGCGAAGCGCTTGAGGATCTTCTCATAGCTCGTCACCGCCTGGTCGAAGTCTCGCATCATGATCGCCAGGCGCCCCCGCAGCACGTGCGCCTGAACGTCCACCTGGTCGTCGCTCACGACCATCAGCAAGATGTCCACCGTCCGCATGGCCTGGTCGTACTGCTCGCGCTTCACATACGCCCACGCCATCTCGTAAAGCGCCACTTCGTACGACCCGCTCTTGCGGCTCACCTGCTGGTAGGCCGTCACCGCCTCCTCGATCCGCCCCCGCTCCATGTACAGCCGCCCCATGGCGAGGAGCGCCAGGTCGCGCGCGCGCTTCTGCGCCTCGTCGGCGGGCTCAAGGGTGGCGAGCTTCTGAAATGCCGCGATGGCGTCGTCGTAGCGCTTGAGGGCCGTGAGCACGACCCCCACGTAGTACTGGGCCAGCAGCGCCGTGTTGGCGTCCTCCCCCGTTCCCCGCCCCACGGCCTGGAGCGTGGCCAGGGCGGACTTGTTCTCCCCCAGCAGGAACAGCGCCTTGCCCACCGCGTAGCGCGTGCGGTTCGTGTGCAGGTTCCGCGTGGCGCTCACCAGATCCCGGAGCGCCACCTTGTCCCCCACCGCGAGCGCCATGTCGATGAGGTAGTACAGGGCCTCGTCCGCCACGCGCGTGTCCGCGCCGTCGACCGCCACGCGGAAGTACCGCTTGGCCGAGCCCACGTTGCCGATGTGCATGAGCGCGCGCCCGAGCAGCATGGCCGTGGACTGGTAGTCCCGGCTCTTGCGGAACTCCGGGTGGTCCATGGCGTCCAAGAGCAGGACGGCCGCCCCCTCGTAGTTCTGGAGCTCGAACTCCACCCGGGCGTCCACGAGCCGCTTCTCCACCGGATGGTCCGCGAACCGCGCCACCGGGTTGGCGAACTCCCGGCGAAGCCGGGCCGCGTCCGCCTGGAGGTTGCCGAGCCGCGTCCCATAGGCGTGTCCCCAGCCGCCCTTGGGGGGCTCCGCCCAGGCCCCGGGAGCCACAAGGACGACGCCCAGGATCCCCACGGCGGCCCAAACACCCGCCCACAGCCAGCCCCGCGGCGCGCCCCGGGGACGCCCGACGCGACCCGCCGCTGCGCCGGCGGGGGCCTCTGGGCCGCTCCGCCCAGTCTCGGGGAGACCGCTGGACAAGGCCCTACTCTCCACCCTCCGCCTTGGGCTGCTCGACCGAGTCCTTGGTGTAGCCCACCTGATCCACCTTGAACGTGATGGAGGGGCGCTTCGTGATGTCGTACGTGATGTCACCCTTCAGGTAGCCAATGGCGCGGATCGTCGTGATCTTCCCCTTGGTGGCGTAGAACGTGAAATTCGCGCGCAGCTTGAAGACGTAGTCCTTGAGGTAGCTGAAGACCGACGAGTCGCCCCGGTAGACCATCTCCACGCTCAGCACGTGGTTGCCTGGCAGCACGTTGCCGTTGAAGAACTCGATCCAGTCCTTCTCGTCGAGCTTCCCCTGGCTGTTGTCCTGGAACCAGATCTTCTCGCCGTCCAGATGATAGATGACGCGCTGGAGCTCGAAGCTCGGCCCCATGTCGTTCTCGTGGATGATGACGGCCTTCGCCTCGGCGATGACGTCGTTGAGGACCTGCTCCTTGAGGATGAGCAGCCGCGTCTTGGACCGGAAAATCTTCTCCTTGAGCGTGACGACCCGCTCCTCCAACTCGCGCAGCTTCGCGTCATACTGCGTCGTGGGCGCCGAAACCACGGGCGTCGAGGTCCCAGGCGTCGCCGCCGTGCCCCCGCCCGGCTGCGCCGTCGCTTCGCCCCCCGCAGCTGTCCCGGTTGCGGCGCCAGCCGTGGGTGCGGGTGCGGGGGCCGCGGCCGGGGCTGTCCCTGGAGCCGCCGCCGGCTCGGGGGCCGGCGCCGCCGCTGCGGCCACGCCGCTCACCGCGAACGCGGCCACCAACGCGAGCCCAACCTTGCCCCAGCGCCACCGCGGTGGTCGCCTCGTCGCCGTCGTCTGTCCGGTCATCTGCAGCATCTCGTCCTGACTCTCGGCTCTGGTCGTCTCGGTCCCGATACCTGTCAAGCGGGTCCCCGCGGCGCGCGGCAGCGGCTCAGGCACGGGCTGCGTGCGCGCAATTTGCGGCGCACCTGTACCCCGGAGCCCAAGCCCAAGGCAGTGTGCATACGCGGCCGCGAAAGGTCAAATGCCTGTGGCTCGCGTCCGACCGCGATCCCCCTGCGGCGCCGACCACGCGTCGCGCACCCGAAGGCCGCCCCGGACTCAGGGGTCCAAGGGGCTCCACGGGGCCGTCGGGGCGGGCTCATCCTCGGCCTCCAGCTCGGCCGCGACCGCCCGAAGGACCTCTCGGACCCCCTCCCCGGAGCGCCCGCTGGCGGTGAGCAGGGAGACGCCGCGCTCCGCGAACGCCTCCCGCCAGAGCTCGACCTCGTAAGGGTCGTCCACGAGGTCCACTTTGTTGAGCACCACGAGACGGTGCCGCGTCGCCAACGCTTCGTCGTGGGCGCGCAGCTCCCGCGTCACCACGTCGTAGGCCTCCAGCGGGTCGGTGGAGTCCGGGCCCAGGGCCAACAGGTGGAGCAGCACGCGGGTGCGCTCGATGTGCTTGAGGAACTGGATCCCCAGCCCCAGCCCCGCGTGCGCCCCCTCGATGAGCCCCGGGATGTCTGCCATGACGAAGCTTCGGCCGTCCACGGAGACCACCCCGAGGTTGGGCGTCAACGTCGTGAAGGGGTAGGCCGCGACCTCGGCCTGGCTCGCGGAGACGGCGCGCAGAAACGTGCTCTTGCCCGCGTTGGGCAGACCCACCAGCCCCACGTCCGCCATGAGCTTGAGGCTGAGCCGGAGCGTGTGCGCCTCGCCGTCCTTGCCCTCGGTGGCGAACCGCGGTGCCTTGCGGCTGGGGGTCTTGAAGTGGGCGTTGCCGTGGCCTCCTCGCCCCCCGCGAGCGACGACCACGCGCTCGCCGTCCCGCTGGAGGTCGGCCAGGACCTCGCCGGTCTCCCCGTCGGTGACCACCGTCCCCAAAGGCAGGCGGATCTCGAGGTCCGCCCCGCTGGCGCCCGTGCGGTTCGCGGGCCCCCCGCGTCCTCCGCTGGGCGCCTTGTAGAATCGGCGATAGCGGTGATCCAAGAGGGTGCGCGCGTTGCCGTCGCCCACCAGCACCACATCCCCGCCGCGCCCGCCCTCACCGCCGTCTGGACCCCCGCGGGGGACCTTGGACTCGCGGCGGAAGCTCACGATGCCGTCGCCCCCGCGGCCTGCGGTGACCTCGATCGTGGCCTCGTCGACGAACTGCATGGGGACCTCACCGCCGTGGGTGTCTGGCTTCGACCTGACCGGGAGGACCCGGGTGGCGGAGCGTCAGGAGACGAGCCCAAGGGCGGCGTCGCGGAGCGGCGCCCCTCAGGACGCTGGGATCACCGCCACCTTCTTGCGCGAGCGGCCGAACCGGCGGAACTCCACCGTGCCGTCCACGAGCGCGAAGAGGGTGTAGTCCTTGCCCATGCCGACGTTCTCGCCGGGGTGGATGTGGGTCCCGAGCTGGCGCACGAGGATGTTCCCCGCGCGGACGCGCTCCCCACCGAACTTCTTGACGCCCCGCCGCTGCGCGTTGGAGTCGCGGCCGTTGCGGGTGCTTCCCTGTCCCTTCTTATGAGCCATCTTGCCCTCTCTTGCGGTCTGCTCGCGGTCCGCCCGAGGCTCAGCCAAGAGCGGGGCCGCCGGTGGGGACGGATCAGCCCGCCGCGATCTCGTCGATGCGGACGCGCGTGAAGTACTGCCGGTGCCCGTTCTTGCGCTTGTAGTTCTTGCGCCGCCGGAACTTGAAGACGATGACCTTGCGGTCCCGCCCCTGCTCAAGGATCGTACCGCTCACCGTGGCGCCCGAGACCACGGGGGTCCCGATCTTCGTGTCGTCATCGGTCCCGATGAGCAGCACTTGGTCGAAGGAGATCGTGGTGCCCGTGTCGCCCTGCAGGCGCTCGAGCTTGACCACATCCCCCTGGCTCACGCGGTATTGCTTCCCGCCGGTCTGGATCACTGCGTACATCGTCGGCTCCCTTGCGTTCGAGCGCGGGACGCTAGGGGCTCGGGCCCACGCTGTCAAGTGTGGAATCACGTCCCTCCAGGGTGCCCCACGAGCGGGCCGAAACCCTTGACGTCGTCAGCCCTCCGCCGAGGGTTCTATTAGCGCCCCGAGGGACTCGCCGTAGGGGGGGCGAGCCACGCCCCGCTCGGTGATGATCGCGGTCACCAGCTCCGCCGGCGTCACGTCGAACGACGGGTTGCGCACGGGCACCCCGCGCGGGGCCACCGGGACGCCGAAGACGTCCCGCACCTCGTCCGGCGAGCGCTCCTCGATGGGGATCTCCGCGCCCGAGGCCAAGCTCGGATCCAGGGTCGAGGTGGGCGCCGCCACGTAGAAGGGCAGCCCGTGCCGCGCGCACAGGGTGGCCACCTGGTAGGTCCCGATCTTGTTCGCCACGTCCCCATTGGCGGCGATCCGGTCGGCTCCCACGATCGCCAGGTCCACCTCGCCCCGCGCCATGAGGAAGCCCGCCGCGTTGTCGGCGATGAGGGTCACGTCGATGCCCTCCTTGAGACACTCCCAGGCCGTGAGGCGGCTCCCCTGGAGGTAGGGCCGCGTCTCGTCGGCGAGGACGGCCACGCGCTTGCCTGCCTCGCGGGCCGCCCGGACCACGCCCAGCGCCGTGCCGTAGCCCGCCGTGGCCAAGCTCCCCGTGTTGCAGTGCGTCAAGATCCGAGCGCCGTCGGGGATGAGCGCCGCCCCGTTCGCCCCCATGCGCCGGTTGATGGCGACGTCCTCGGCCCGGATCTCCTCGGCCAAGGCGTCCAGCCCGTCGCACAGGGCCTCGTGGGAGCCGTCGAAGGCGGCCACGAAGGCCCGCACCCGGTCGATGGCCCAGAACAGGTTCACCGCCGTGGGGCGACTCTCGGCCATCTCTCGACACATGGCGTCGAAGGCCGCGTCGAAGCCCTCCCGCGGGAGCTGCCGCGCCCCCAAGGCCAACCCCATCGCCGCCGTGACGCCGATGGCCGGGGCCCCGCGCACGATCATCGCCCGGATGGCTTGGGCCACCTCCGAGGCCGTGCCGTAGGTCCGGTAGACCTCCTCGTGGGGGAGCCGTGTCTGGTCCAGCAGCACCACCCGCCCCGCCTCGTCCCGCCGAATGGGGACGATGATCTCCTCACGCTCGCTCACGCTCCCTCTCCTCGTCCCCGCGGGCTCGCCGCCCGCACGCCTGCTTCGCCGTCCACCGTCACCTCGGTGGCGGCCACCCCGTCCAGCGCCCGCCGCAAGGCCTCCCGGGCTTGGCCCGGGTCGGCGCGGCCCCCCAGCGCGCGCATCAAGGCTCCCATGAAGAAGCCCAGGAGCTGCCTCTTGCCGCCGACGTAGGCCCGCACCTCGTCCGGGTGGGCGGCGACCACCGCGGCCACCGCCGCGCCCAGCTCGTCGGCCCCGACCAGGCTCCCTCGCTCCGCCAGCCAGGCGCCGACGTCGAGCGGGGGACCGCCCTGCGCGGTCGCGTCCATCGCCGCCTGGAGCCCGGCCTTGACGCCCGCGGCCGTGATCTCCCCTCGCCGCCTCGCCGCCAGCAGCGACACCAGCGTCTCGGCCGGCGGCGCGCTCTCGGCTGGCCCCCCGCCCTGGCGACCCAGCAAGGCGCGCAGCTCTCCCAGCACCCACTTCGCCGCCTCGCGCCCATCCTCCGGCCGGCCCCCCAAGCCCCGGGCGACCTCCTCGAAGTAGGCGCTCTCGGCCGCGTCTCCACCCAAGGTCGCCGCCGCCCGCGGGTCCAACCCCCACGTCTCCTCCAGACGCCTCCGCCGCGCCGCGGGCAGCTCGGGGAGCGCCCCCCGCACCCGCTCCACCCAAGCCCCGTCCACCACCAGCGGCATGAGGTCCGGCTCATAGAGGTAGCGGTAGTCCAGGCTCGTCTCCTTACGCCGCGTGGACACCGTGCGGCGCGCCGCGTCGTCCCACGTGCGCGTCTCGGCCACCACCGCCTCGCCCGCTTCGCTCGCCCGGATCTGCCGCCTCACCTCGAAGTCCAGGGCCCGGCGCACGAACCGGAAGCTGTTGAGGTTCTTGACCTCCACCTTGGGCCCCAGGCCGGCCTCCCCCGCGCGGCGCACCGAGACGTTGGCGTCGCAGCGCAGGTGACCCCGCTCCAGGTCCCCCCGCGTGGCGCCCACGGCCACGGCGACCTCGCGCACGGCTCGGAAGACGGCCTCGGCCTCCTCCGGAGAGCGGATGACCGGCTCCGTCACCAACTCCACCAGCGCCACACCCGCCCGATCGAAGTCCACCAGCGTCCGCCCGGACGCGGCGTCGTGGACGCTCTTACCCGCGTCTTCCTCCAGGTGCAGGCGCGTGAAGGCCACCCAGCGCCGGGAGCGGGCGCTCCGGTCGGCCGGCCCGGCCGGCGACGTCGTCTCAGGCACCCACACGCCCCCGCCCAAGGCCAAGGGGGCCTCCCCCTGGGTGATCTGATACCCCTTGGGCAGATCCGGGTAGAAGTAGTGCTTCCGCGCGAAACGACTCTCGCGCTGCACGTCCATGCCCAGCGCCAGCGCCACGCGCAGGGCCAGCTCCACGGCTTGCCGGTTCAGCGTGGGGAGGGTCCCGGGCAGGCCCAGCACGACCGGGTCCAGGTGGCGGTTGGGGCCCGCCACGGCGGCCTGGGACCACGCGGCGACGGGCTCCGAGGCCGGCGCCGGGGCGGCGCTGAACAGCTTGGCGCGCGTGGCGAGCTGGACGTGGATCTCCAGCCCGATGACGGCCTCCCAGCCCTCCTGGGCTCTCGCCACCAGGCTCATGGGTCCCCCAGCGTGGGCAGAGGACGGGCCCACGGGGCCTCGCCGCGCGCCTCCACGGCCCTCTCGTGGAGCGCTGCCAGGTGTAGGAGCCGCTCCTCGCCCAAGGCAGGACCCACGAGTTGGAGGCCCACGGGCAAGCCGACCTCGTCGAAGCCCGCGGGCACGGAGAGGGCCGGGAGCCCCGCCAGGGCGGCCGGCACGGTCAGGGCGTCGGCCGCGTACATGGCCAGCGTGTCGTCCAGCCGGGCCCCCAGCGGGAAGGCCGTCGTGGGGGCCGTGGGGGTGGCCACGGCGTCCACGCCCGCCGCGAACAGGGCGTCGTAGTCCCGGCGGATGAGCGCGCGCACCCGGCGCGCCTGGTCGCATTGAGGCTGGCAGGTGCCGTCCTGGCTCCCCAGCCCCGAGAGCACGAAGGTCCCCAGGAGGATGCGCCGCTTGACCTCGTCGCCGAAGCCCTGGGCGCGACTGCGGGCTACCAACTCGGCCACGTCGCGTGCGCCCTGGGCCCGGTGCCCGTAGCGAACGCCGTCGAAGCGGGCCAGGTTGGAGGCCGCCTCGGCCGTGGCCAGGACGTAGTACGTGGGCAGGGCGTAGTCGGCGTGGGGGAGGGCCGCCTTCACCAGCGCCACCCCGGCGGCCTCCAGGGCCTCCAGGGAGGCGCGCAGCGCCCGGGCCACGGGCGCCGAGACGCCGTTCCCTTCCAGGTGGGCGGGGAGGTAGGCGACGCGAAGGGGCCGGGTCGCGCCGGCCGCGCGCTCGTGGAGGGCGCCTCGCGCCGCGGCCAGGTAGTCGGGGACGGGGGCGGGCAGGGAGGTGGCGTCGCGGGGGTCGTGGCCGGCCACGGCCTGGAGGCCCAGAGCCGCGCCCTCGACGGTGCGCGCCAAGACCCCCACCTGGTCCAAGCTGGAGGCGTGGGCGATGAGGCCGTAGCGGCTCACGCGTCCGTACGTGGGGCGCAGGCCCACCACCCCGCAGAAGCTGGCCGGCTGGCGCACCGAGCCGCCCGTGTCCGTCCCCAGGGACAGGGCGCAGGTGCCGGTGGCCGCGGCCCCGGCGGCGCCTCCGGATGAGCCACCCGGCACGCGCGTGGGGTCCCAGGGGTTGCGGGCGGGGAAGTAGGCGCTGGTCTCGTTGGACGAGCCGAAGGCGAACTCGTCCTGGTTCACCTTCCCCAGCACGATCCCGTCGGCGGCGCGCACCCGGGCTACGGCCGTGGCGTCGTAGGGGGGCACGAAGCCCCGGAGCATCCGGCTGGCCGCAGTCGTCTCCAGGCCGCGCGTGACGAGCTGGTCCTTGACGCCCACGGGGAGGCCGCCCAGGGGGCCCACGGGCAGGCCCGCGGCGCGGCGGCGATCCACGTCGCGCGCGGCCTCCAGGGCGGTGTCGGCGTCCACGCGCAGCCAGTGGCCCAGGCCCTGGGCGCCGTCCGTGGCGGCCACGCGCTCCAGCGCGGCGGTCACCAGGGCCTCGGAGGTGGTCTCGCCGGCCTCCAGGGCGCGGAGGAGCGCGGGGATGGGGCGCCGCAGGAGGGCCGCCACCGCGCGGCCCTCGTCGGGCGCGGAGCCCGCGTCGGGGGAGAGCGCGGCCATCCGGCTACAGCACCCGCGGGACGGCGTAGAGCCCTCGTGCGGCCTCGGGCGCCAGGGCCAGGGCTTCCTCGGCGGGCAGGGCGGGGCCCGGATCGTCGGGGCGCAGGGCGCAGGGCGTGGGCGACGGGTAGCGCATGGGCTCCACGCCGTCGGTGGGCACGCGATCCAGGGCCGTCACCCAGTCCACGGCGCGGGCCAGCTCTCGGGCGAAGCGCGGGGCTTCGTCTTCGGCGAGCGCCAGGCCCGCCAGGGCGGCCACGGCGCCGATGTCGATCCGTGTGTCGATGGGGTCGTCCATGGGCCTCTTGGGCTGGTCAGCGGTGCGGCCGCGGAGCTCCACGCGGGCGTCCACCGGCGCCTCCCGCCCGCTCACGCGGGGCCCTTGGCGAGCTGCTGGGCCACGAAGCCCTCTAGCTCTTGCCGGATCTCGTCCAGGCGAGCCTCGTCGCGGGCCTCGGCGCGCAGCACGAGCACGGGCTGCGTGTTCGAGGCCCGGATGAGGCCCCAGCCGTCGCCGAAGTCCACGCGGGCCCCGTCGATGTCCACGAGGGAGCGAACGTCCGGGTGGGCGCGGTAGTGCTCGACGGCGGCGGAGACGATGTCGAACTTGCGGTCGTCCGGGCAGTCCAGGCGGATCTCGGGCGTGACGGCGGTCCTGGGGACGTCGCTGAGCAGCGCGGACAGGGGTTGGCCGGCGTGGCTCAGGAGCTCCACCAGGCGCGCCGAGGCGTAGACGGCGTCGTCGAAGCCCAGCCAGCGGTGGCCGAAGAAGATGTGGCCGCTCATCTCGCCGGCGAGGAGCGCCCCCTCGGCGCGCATGCGCTCCTTGATGATCGAGTGCCCCACGGCGCTCATGATGGGGCGGCCCCCGTGGGCGGCGATGTCCTCGAACAGCGTCGCCGAGCACTTGACCTCGCCCACGATGGCGGCGCCGGGCTCTTGGGCCAACACCGCGCGGGCCAGGAGGATGAGGAGGCGGTCGCCCCAGATGACCTCGCCGCGGTCGTCGATGACCCCCACGCGGTCGGCGTCGCCGTCGTAGGCCACGCCCAGGTCGGCGCCGTCGGCCCGCACGCGGGCGCGCAGGTCTTGGAGGTTGGCGGGCACGGTGGGATCGGGGTGGTGGTTGGGGAAGGCGCCGTCCATGTCGATGTAGAGGCCCGTGGGGTCCAGCCCCAGGCGCTGGAACAGGCGCATGGCCGTGGGGCCGCCGGCGCCGTTGCCGCCGTCCAGGACGAGGCGCGGGCGGTGGGGGCCCAGCTCCAGGTTATCGACCACGTAGTCGAGGTAGGCGTCGGTGATGGGGTGGGAGACGCGCTCGCCACCCGCCTCGCGGTGGAAGTCGCCGGCCTCGATCCAGGCGCGGAGCTCTTGGATCTGATCGCCGTAGAGCGAGCGCTTGCCGCGCATCATCTTCACGCCGTTGTACTCGGGCGGGTTGTGGCTGCCCGTCACCTGGACCCCGCCATCGGCGTCCAGGTGGTGCACGGCGAAGTAGAGCTGGGGTGAGGGGACGACGCCCACGTCCAGCAGCGTGAGGCCGGTCTCCAGGGCCCCCTCGGCGAAGGCGTCCTGGAGGCGCTGGCCGTGGAGGCGCGGGTCGCGGCCCAGGCACACGCGGCGGCCGCCGTCCCGGCGGATGCGGGTGCCGTAGGCGCGGCCCAGGTCGCGGACCAGATCCTCGGTGAGATCGCGGTCCACGACGCCGCGGACGTCGTACATGCGGAAGACGGCAGGGTTCATCGCAGCAGCTCCTCGGCATCGCTGGCGCGCAGGGCGTCGACGACTTCGCGCACACGTTGGGCCTGGGTCCGAGGGCAGACGAGGGTGGCGTCGCCCGTGTGGACCACGACGAGGTCGCGGACGCCCACGGTGGTCACGGTGCCGCCGTCGGTGGCTACGAGGACGTTGCCGCCGCCGTCCAGCTCGAAGACGCGGCCGCGTTGGAAGCTGGGGGCCTCCTCGGGGCGGTGATCGTAGAGGGAACTCCAGGAGCCCACGTCCGACCAGCCGAAGGTGGCGGGGATGACGGCGACCTTGTCGCTGCGCTCGGCCACGGCGTAGTCCACGCTGATGGAGCGCAGGTTGGGGTAGACGTCGCCCAGGGCCGCGCGTCCGGCCACGAGGTCCTCCAGGGCCGACACCATGTCCGGCTCGAAGCGCCGGAGCTCGTCGAGGATGAGGGCGGCGGGGAAGAAGAACATCCCCGCGTTCCACAGGTAGCCGCCGTCGGCCAGGTAGGTGGCGGCCGTGGCCAGGTCGGGCTTCTCGCGGAAGGCGGCCACGGCGTAGACCCCGTCGTCGATGGGGGCGCCTTGGGCGATGTAGCCGTAGCCCGTCTCGGGGCGCGTGGGGCGGATGCCCAGCGTGACGATGCGCCCCTGGCGGGCGACCCGGACCGCGTGGGCGCAGGCCGCGCGGTAGGCGTCCACGTCGGCCACGTGGTGGTCGGCCGGGAGGACGGCGAGGACGGCGTCGGGGTCGCGGCGGGCGACCTCCAGGGCGGCCCAGGCGATGGCCGGGGCGGTGTTGCGGCCCACGGGCTCGGCCAGGAGCTCCACGTCGGGGAGGAGGGCGGCGATGGGCTCGCGGAGGAGCTCGCCGGTGACGACGAGCTGGCGGCCAGGGGGGGCGAGCGGGGCGATGCGCTCGGAGGTCACGCGGAGCATGGGCCCGTCGCCGAAGAGGTCCAGGAGCTGCTTGGGGCGGCTGGCGCGCGACAGGGGCCAGAAGCGCGCGCCCACGCCGCCGGCGAGGATCACGGCCCAGAGGTGGCCGTCGGGGGGAGGGACGAGGGTGGGCACGGCGGTTTCCTCCGGGTCGGGCCGCGCGTGCGGTCACGGCGGCGGGTGGCGCGCGGGGGCGTCGAGGAGATGGGCCCAGCCGCGCTGGGCCGACCGGCACGGTCGGCCTCTAGGCGGCGAACCCGAGGTAGATAGCAAGGCCGCCCACCGCGAGGCAATACCAAGCGAAGTGGTGGAGGGCGCCGCGGTCCAACAGGCGCAAGACGAGGAGCAACGCGAGCGTCCCCACGATGGCTGAGGACAGGACGCCAGCGATGGCCGCGGGGGCGTCGAGCGTGGCGCCGTCGAGGTTGGACTCCAGCACCAGGGCGCCGAGGATGGCCGGGACGCTGAGGAGGAAGGAGAAGGCGGCGGCCGCGTCCTGGCGGAGCCCCACGAGGAGGCCGGCCGTGATGGTGGAGCCCGAGCGCGAGATGCCGCGGAAGATGCCCAGGCCCTGGACCAGCCCGATGAGCAGGGCGTCGCGCACGCGGAGCTCGTCCAGCGAGCGACCGCCGCCGGGCTGGGCGCGCACGCGCCGAGAGAGGGCGCCCAGACCCAGCAGGAGGGCGGCGTTGGCGACGAGGGCGCCGCCCACGACCGAGATGTTCCCCGTGAGCCCCTCCATGAGGCCGCCCAGGAGGACGCCGATGAGCCCGGTGGGGATGGTCGCCACGCCTACGAGGAGGACGAGGCGCGCGTCGGCCTCGGCGCGCAGGCCTTGGGTCAAGCGCTTGGGGTCGCGCAGGACGCGGAACGTCGCCCCCACCATGCGGCCGAACAGGGCCCGGTAGACGAAGAGCACGGCCGTGAGGCTGCCCACGTGGAGCAGGACGTCGAAGAGGGTCTGGGGTTCGTGGATCCCAAAGAGGGCTTCCAGCACCCGCAGGTGGCCGCTCGACGAGACCGGCAGGAACTCGGTGAGCCCCTGGACCGAGCCCAGCAGCAGGGCGAGGAGGACGCTCACGGGGCGCCTACACGGCGCCCGGCAGGCCCATGCGCTCGCGGACCGCGGCCATGGTCTCCCGGGCCTGGGCGCGGGCTTTACGGCCCCCTTCGCGCAGGACCTCCCAGACGTCGTCCGGGCGGCTGGCCCAGTGGGCGGCGCGCTCGCGGATGGGGCCCAGGTGCTCCTCCATGGCCTCGTTGAGCTGGCGCTTGCAGTCGAAGCAGCCGATGTCTCCGGCGCGGCACCCCGCCTCGATCTGGGCGCGGGCTTCGGCGGTGGAGAAGTACTTGTGGAGGTTGAAGATGTTGCAGATCTCCGGGCGGCCCGGGTCCTTGCGCCGTAGACGCTGGGGGTCGGTGAAGGCCGTGCGCAGCTTCTGCCAGCGCTCCTCGGAGCTCTCGGTGATGCCGATGTGGTTGCCCTTGGACTTGGACATCTTGGTCTTGCCGTCCAGGCCCATGATGCGCCTGCCGGGGGTGAGCAGGGGCTTGGGCTCGGGGAAGAAGTCCTCGCCGAAGCGGCGGTTCCAGCGTCGGGCGATGTCGCGCGAGAGCTCCAGGTGTTGGACCTGGTCCTCGCCCACGGGGACGACGTCGGCGCGGTACAGGAGGATGTCCGCCGCCTGGAGCACGGGGTAGGTGAACAGCCCCACGTTGACGTTGTGCTGCTGCTGGGCGGACTTGTCCTTGAACTGGGTCATGCGGCCCAGGTCGCCGTACATGGTCACGGTGCTGAAGACCCAGGCCAGCTCGGTGTGCTCGGGCACCATGGACTGTACGTAGAGGGTCGCGCGCTCGGGGTCGATGCCTGCGCCGAGCAGCGCCACGGCCATGTCGAAGATGGCCTGGCGGAAGGCGTCGGGCTCGTACTCCACGGTGGTCGCGTGGTGGTCCACGACGCAGAACAGGCAGTCGTAGTCACCGCTGTCCTGGAGGGCCACCCAGTTCTGGATGGCGCCCAGGTAGTTGCCGACGTGGATGGAGCCTGTGGGCTGGATGCCCGAGAACAGGCGCGGACGCCTTCCGCTGGAGCTTGACGCGGTTTGGGGCACGGTCACCTGCCGGGGGCGCGGGCCGCCGTCGCGGGCCCGCGGTCAGTGGGCCTGGGGCCCGGGTTCAGATGGCGCGCGGACGGGGTTCGGGCGGGGAGGCGTCTCGGCCTCCCGCCCGGCCCTCGCGCTCACTGCTTGGTGATGTGGAACTCCACGCGGCGGTTCTTCTCGCGGCCCGAGCGCGTCTTGTTGGACCAGCGCGGGCGCTCCTCGCCGTAGCCCACGGCCGTGAGCCGCGAGGGCTCCACGCCCGCCTCGATGAGGTAGCGGCGCACGGACTCGGCGCGCTTCTGGCTGAGCTTCTTGTTGTACCTGGCGCGGCCCTTGCTGTCGGTGTGGCCCTCGATGCGCACTTTCATGCGGGAGCGCTTGATGAGGACGTCGGCCACCTCGTTGAGGAGCGGGAAGCTCTTGGAGCGGATGGTCGCGCGGTTGTACTTGAAGAAGATCTTCTGCTTGAGCTGGATCTCCTTGTCCGTGATGTTGATGAACTTGTACTTGGGCTTCTTGGGCTCCTCGACGACGGGGCCCTCCTCGGGGCAGCCGTCCTCGTCCTCGAAGCCGTCCATGTCCTCGGGCTGGTTGGGGCACTTGTCCAGCGTGTCGGGGATGCCGTCCTTGTCGTTGTCCGGATCGGGGCAGCCGTCCAGGTCCTCGAAGCCGTCTTGATCCTCCGGCTTGTTGGGGCACTGGTCGATGTTGTCCTTGATGCCGTCCTTGTCATTGTCCAGGTCGGGGCAGCCGTCGGCGTCCTGGAAGCCGTCCTTGTCCTCGGGGTCGTCCGGGCACTGGTCGGTCTGGTCGTCGATGCCGTCGCCGTCGCGGTCGAACTCGGGGCAGCCATCCTCGTCGCGGTCGCCGTCGTAGTCCTCGGGCTCCGTGGGGCAGGCGTCCTTGGAGTCGCGGATGCCGTCGAGATCGCGGTCGCCCTCGCACTCGGGCCCGCGCGAGCCGTTCCACGCCTCCTTGGCGCGCTCCTCGGCCAAGGAGAGGTGATGGCGCGCGCGCATGGTCTGCCCGGCGTCGGCCTCGTAGACGGCGAACTCCAGGTTGGCCCGCGCCTCGGCGAGCTGGCGCGGCGTGCAGATCCGCGCGGGCTCCTCGATCTTGTTGAGAAACTCCGTGAGCTCCTTGTATTTGGCGTTCACCTGCCCCGTCGTCGCGCACGACGAGGTGATGAGGAGCGCCGCCACCGCGAGGGTGGGCAGCCCGAACGTCCAGCGGGCCCGGCTCACGGCCTGCCTCCTGCGTGGTTCTTCTTCTGAAGGCGCTCGTTGAGGATCTTCTGCCGCAGCATGTTCTCCCGCGCCTCGCTCATGGCCTTGAGGGCGTAGGTCTTGGCCTGCAGCCCGTACTGCTCGGCGATGCCGAACTCCGAGTAGCCCTCGGTGCGCTTGGCCTTGATGAGGTAGGCCCGCGCGAGGAAGTACTCGTAGGGCGCCAACTTGTCGGCTCCCGCGGCGCGCGCCTTGTCCATGTGGGCTTCGGCCTCGCGGATCGCCGTCGAGGCGTTGAGCGGCGCGCATCCGCTCAGGATCATGAGCCCCGCGGCGAGCGCCAGCGTGACCGACCTCCAGGCCTTCGACATGTCGCACCTCTCCCGAGCATTCGGCCCGACCATCGGTACACCGCGGAGCCCGGAGGTGTCAACGGAAGCCAGCGCGCTCGCGGCCGTCAGGAGGATGGGCCCGAGGCGGTTGGTTCCGCCGCGCGCCGTGCCGCCTGGGACCCGGCGGGCGCGCACGCCTGGAGCGCCGCGGCCAGCTCCTGGGCCCCGGCGTAGCGGTCGGCGGGGTTCTTGGCCAAGGAGCGCATGACGACCGCTTCCAGCGCTGGGGACACCGCCGCGCCCCGCGTCTCGGCCAGCGGGGGTACGTCGCTGTGGATGTGGTCTAGGAGGAGGTCCACCACGCCATCGCGGTCGAAGGGGGGGCGAGCGGCGAGCATGTAGTAGAGGGTCGCGCCCAGGCTGTAGACGTCGCTCCGGGCGTCCGCCTCCTCGCCGCAGGCCGCCTCGGGGGACATGTACGCGGGGGTCCCCATGACGGCGCCGGTCCGCGTGAGCGTGTGGTCGTCTTGGGCCGCCGTGCGCTTGGCGATGCCGAAGTCGAAGACCTTGACGACGTCTCGCTCCCCGCCGGCGCGCGTGAGGAACAGGTTCTCGGGCTTGATGTCGCGGTGGACGATGCCCCGGGCGTGGGCCTCGGCCAGCGCCCGCGCCGCCTGCTCGGTGATGTGCACGGCGCGCTCTTCGGGCAGCGGCCCCTCGCGCTCCACCAGCCGCCGGACGTCCTCGCCCTCTAGCAGCTCCATGACGTAGTACCAGATACCGTCCTCGGTGACGCCATAGTCGAAGACGCGGATCGTGTTGGGGTGGCTGAGCTCCGAGAGCGCCGCCACCTCGCGCTCGAAGCGCTCGATGAGGGTGGGGTCCTGGCCTTCGTCCACGCGGAGGAGCTTCACGGCGACCTCGCGCCGGAGCGCCGCGTGCCAGGCGGCCCAGACTTCCCCCATGCCCCCCTCTCCCAGCTTCCGCCGCAGCCGGTAGCGCCCGATGGTGCGCGAGGCGAAGACCTGGCGCTGGAGGGACCAGAAGGCGTGGTTGCCGAGCAGGGTCATCAGGGCCGCACCGACCACGAAACCCGCGGTGATGACGAAGGTCGCCAGGGAGCGGGGATCGTGGAGCTGGGCGGCGATGACCGGGTCCCAGAGGCCCCCGCTCAGCACCACGGCTGCCCACGATAGGATCATGAAGCCGTAGCCCACTACCCCGCGTTGCCACGGCTCCACCACGAAGGTCGCCCGGGCGATGATCGCCACGATGACCCCCATGGGGTACAGGCTCTCCAGCCCCCCGACCCGTAGCGACATGAAGGCGATGGAGGCGGACGCGGCCCCGAATCCCAAGAGGTCGAACGCGCGCAAGGTCCTCGGCCCCACGGGCGGATCGCGCCGCGTGCGCCAGATGATGAAGAGCAGCCAGGGGACGATGGCCATACGCGTCGCCACGAGGTACCCGAAGGTGCCCGGGTAGAGCAGGGTGTCCATGGCCCAGTCCACCACGATGAAGGCAACCCAGAGGATCGTCCCGAACCGAAACGCGCGCCGCCAACGGCCGAGGTTGGCCCGGTGCTCCTGGGAGCGAACGGCCGTCCCGCCCGGCGAGAGCGAGCCTGCCGTGCCGGCGCTGGCGGAGCCGACCCGCGGCGCGGGTGCGATGGTCGGGGCGTGGGCGGGCGTGGAGAGCCCGCCGGCCGGAGGGCCCGACGGCGACACGGGGGCCTCGTGCCGCTCCCACACGCCGCTGACGGTTTGGCTTTTCCTCGGCTCGCTCTCTCCGGGGGGCGCAGTGGCCGCCCCCGGTTGCGAGGATGCGCGCACGGTGTGGCGGAGCGCGCCCGCGCGCGGCGTCCTCGCTTCCTCCAGCGTGGGGCTCGGGGGGCCCTTCGATGCAGCCACGCCCTTGCTTTCCTCCCGCGGGTCGATTTCACGGCTCCCGGTCATAGGCCTCCGGTGCTTCCTCTCGCCCGACGCCATCGTAGCGGCGGCAGCATGTTGGAGCGGGCGAGACTCCTACACAAGCGCCCGTGCGCGGGCTCATGAGCCTGGCAAGAAGTACACACGGCGGTGTGCCCTCGACGCGGCGGGCGGGCTCAGCGGGCTTGGGCTTGTGGGTTTGGGGTCAGCCCCTCTCAGAGCTCACTGCTCAGAGCTCACTTCTCGCTGGGGTGGTCAGCGGCGGAGTTGGCGGTGGAGGCGGCGGAGGTCGGGGGGGAGCTTCTTCAGGGGGAGGCGCTTGAAGGTGGCTGGGCTGTAGGTGTTGGACACCACATGCGACCACATGTCCCACCAGTCTCGGAAGACGACGAAGGACTCGGGGGGCGCTCCGGCGTCACGTGGTCCAAGGGCGGCAGCTCCAATCCCGCCGGGCCCGCCTTGAGCGGCGCTCAGCGTCATTCGTCGTCGAGCGATGCCAGGTGATTCAGGAGGCCCAACGTAACGCCCACCTCCAGCCAGCCCACCGCGCCGTCCCCGGTCGCGCGGGCCCAGAGGCCGTCTTGGGGTGCGAAGATGTCCATGGCCCCGAACTCCGGTGCCATGACCGTCAGGGCGTGGAACAGGGGTTGGGGCCGGAACGCGACGCCGAAGGCCCCGCGCCCCAGGAGGCGCTCCATGTCCGGATCTCCTCCCCGCGCGGCCGAGTTGACGCTGGCCTCTCGGGCCTCGCGCGTTAGCACCTGGGTGTCGGCTCGCGCGTGGGGACCCACCGACGCGGTCATCCACGAGCCCGCCCAGGCGACGACCATCTCCAGGTGGTCGCCCAACGCCCGCTGCATGAGCGTCACCGTCCTCTCATCGCCCAGGAGCGCGCCGAGGCGCGCCCAGTCCACGTCGAGCGCCAAGCTGTCCACCAACACCCCACCCTCCCGGGTCGACGCGGCGTCCAGCGACACGCCCAGGGCCCCGAGCTGCTGGCGCGCCAGCCTCAGCACGTCGGCCCACGTGTGGATCCCCTCCAGCCACCGCGGCGCGGCCCCGGAGAGGTTCGCCGTGATGCCGTCTCGCAGGGTCTCCAACAGGGCCGTCGCGATCCGTCCGTAGGCGGCGCGCGCCGCGCTCGCGTTTTCCACGCGGGTGACGCTCCGCACGGCCATGGGGAAGGCGCCCTGGCTCGACATGGCGAACAGGGATGACCCGGTCTCCTGGGCGGTCAGGGCGTCCATGGCTTCTCCGAGCTCTTGAGAGAGCGTCGCGGCCCGAGCCGACGAGATGTGGAGCTGGCTGGGCATGGACGTGACCGACATCCGCGCAAGACGCCCGAGCGACGGGAAGGCGCGGGTGTCCAGGCCGGAGGTGAAGGCGAGCCACGACCCCGCGGGTGCGGCCGTAGGGGCGGAGTTGGGCTTGCCCAGGAGGGTGACGAGTCGCTCGAGGGCGGTGTCCGGCTCGGCCACCACGCCCAGGCGGGCGACTAGGCGGTCCGCGTTCAGCGACAGCTCCGCGCGCACCGTCTTCGCTTGCTCAGTCGCCGCTTTGAGTAGGGCGAGCTCCAGACGGAGCACCTCGGCGCCCCCTCCCGCTCCCGTTCCCGTGGTCAGGCTCTCCACAGAAGCGTCGGCCTGCTCCCACACCTCGCGGAGCTCGCCACCGAAGGTAGCGCGGAGGCCCTCCACGTCCGCATGCCCCTCCCAGAGGGCGTGGGGGCCGTAGGACAGCACGGCGTCGGCCACCCGCGCTCCCCGGGTGGGCCACAGGGTCGGCGATGGGCTGAAGACGACGAACCCCGGCGCGCGATCGACGAACCAGCGCGCGTCCTGGGCCCCGTAGGAGGCCATGTGCCCTCCGTCCCCCCGTCGGGCGTCGGCTCCGAGCGCCTCCAGCGGGTCCATCTCCGGGCGCACCGGGAACAACAGGACCACCCCTTCCTCGGCTGTGTCGGCCGGGACGAACACGATGTAGATGGGCCCGTCCGTCCGCAGCCAGCGCATGTGGGAGAGTCCCAGGGCGCCCGTCATTTCCGCCAGGTAGTCGGTTTGGATACGGTCTGCCCGCGCGCCTCCGTCCGCCGGGTCGAGCCGCTCCGCCACTTCCCCCAGGCGCACCTGCGCCTCCAAGCTCTTGACCGCGATCACGGCGAGCACCCCGCCCCCCAGGCGTGGTGCCGCCTCGTAGTGGACCTGCGAGGCATCCTGTCCACGGGCCGCCCCCCGCGTCGTGGCGCAACCGCTCACGGCCATCGCCGCCACCGACGCCCACCACACCGCTAGCACCGCTGCGGTCCAACGCTTCTTCGCGTCGTTCCTCCCTTCCATCTCAGCTCCCCTCCGGCTCAGCTCCCCTCCGGCTCAGCTCCCCTCCGAGGCCGACTCTTGCGGCCGGGGGGCCAGGGCGCTGTCCTTGTTCAGCAGGATGTCGCCCAGCAGCAAGAAGACCCCCACGGCGATGGCGATGTCCGCGACGTTGTAAGTCGGCCAGTGCATGAAGCCCAGGTCCATGTCCAGGAAGTCGATGACGTAGCGGTACTCCAGCCGGTTCACGAAGTTGCCCGCCGCCCCGGCCAGCACCGTCCCCAGCCCCACCAGCACGACGTTGGCGCCGTGGGGCATGCGGTAGGCCATGACGCCGATGAACAGGAAGGCGAGGCTCGTGAGCCCGAAGAACAGGGTGTAGCGGAGGGTGTGCGGCAGCCCCTTGAACATCCCGAAGGCGGCGCCCGTGTTCTCCGCGTACACCAGCTTGAACCAGTCCCCCGCCACGTCGATGACGCGCCGCTGGATGACGTAGAGGTCGCCCGCGTGGGCCCGCGTCTTGGGGCCGGGGGCGCGGTTCACGCGCGGCACGGCGTAGAGCTCCACGCGGCGCGCGTCCTCCACGTCCAGCACGGGGATCTTCTCGGCGAGCCACTGCCCCAGCGTCACCTCCCCCAGCGCCTTGCGCACCAGCGCGCGGCGCTTCGCGGGGTCCGCGCCCGGCGCCGCGAGCGCCAACCAGCGGGGCAGCAAGATGTCCAGCACCTTGTCCACCCGCCGCGGGGGCAGGTTCTTGTCCTCGCGCCAGAAGGCGTAGAACGAGCGCTGCTGGGCCAGGGGCCCCGCGCCAGCAAACACGGGAGCCTCGGGGGACACCTCCAGCTTGGGGTCGAGCTTGCGCGTGCGGGGCAGCCAGTCAGCCTCCACCTCCGTCGCGGGGACGTCGAAGCGCTGGGCGATGAGGTCGCTCACCGTCCGCCCGGCGTCCGCCTCGCCCACCCGGACGACCAGCGGGTGGTAGGCGTCGCCCAGGTGCGTGTCGGCCCAGTGCTTCGTCCACAGGTCGCCCCCGAGCCAGAGCCCGAAGGGGACCAAAAACAGCAGGAGCTTCTTCAATTCAACCGCCTCGTTTGGCGCCTCGTTGGGGCCTCGGTGTGGGCTCTGGAAGGCGTCCCCGTGTAGTCGGGACGTGGCGCTCGTGTCCAGCGCCGAGTCGTCGCGAGGCGGCCCCCGCCCCCCAACGCAAACGGGGCTGGCGCCAGCTCGCGAGCCGGCGCCAGCCCCGCGCCATGCGGAAGATGGCCGCGCGTCCCATCGACCCCCTACCGGGCCAGGGCCGCCAGCTTGGCCATGAGATCCAGGGGCAGGCCGAGCCGCGCCACGGCCTGCTTGCCGTCGCCCTTGACCGTGAAGGAGAAGGCCTCGTCAGCCGGCAGGGCGCTGAACGTGGGAGCCATGGAAGCCATCTCCGGCACCACGGCCGCCAGGGCGTTGAGGAGCGGCGCCACGCGGACCGTCATGGCCATGGTCGAGCCCTTGGAGGCCGCCGTGAGGGTCGGCTCGCCGCCTGGGAAGGTGCCGCTCGCCAGGGCCACGACGTCGTCCCGCGCGTGGGCGCCGAAGGACATGGCCAGCTTGTCGCCCGCGTAGCCGAGCGCGAACTCGATCTTGTTGCCCAGGAGCTTCGCGAGGAGCTTGGCGGTCTCAGGCTCTTCCTGCTGGATGGGCGTCTTGGTCCAATCCACGTCGATGGTCAGGGCGTCCACGAGCACGCCGTGCTTCTTGCCCTTGGATGTCGAGATCTGCACACCCATCTGGGCGGCCATGGGCTGGACCAGCGCCATGACGTCGGCGAACGAGTTGAGCTTCGCGAGCTCGGGAGGGACCGCCCCGCCCCCCTTGGAGGCCTCGGCCTTGGCCACGGCCAGCGCCTTGGCGACCGCGAAGTCGAAGAGCTTCGCGTACAGCTCGCGCGCCGTCTCGGCGCTCTGCACCTTCCCCACGTAGCGCATGGCGGCCGGGTTGTTGCCCTCCACGGTGAAGGCGAAGGTGGCGTCGCCGGTGGCCTGCTTCCAGAGGTTGTCCATGAGGCCCTGGAGTTCGGCCTTGCCCGCGGCGTCCAGCTTGAGCATCTCCACGTAGACCTCCACGGCCGTCTTCTGGAGCGCCTTGAGCGACTCCATGTCGCGCATGTCCAGGTTCGTGGTCATGCCGAGCCAGGTCTCCTTGGGGGCGGCGGCGGTGAGCGTCGAGCCCTGGCCGTTGACCTTCCCCACCAGCTTGGCGAGGCCCGTGCCCGCCTTGGGCGTGACCGTGAACGACCAGCCCAGGTCGCTGTCCGTGGCGTCCAGCCGCATGCCCACAGCGTCCGTGGAGTCCACGAGCGCGAAGATCATGTCCAGCTCCAGCGCCACGGCCTGCTGGGCGCCGGGCATCATCTGCCCCTGGAGCATCTGACCGTAGAGGTTCTTGAGCATCTCCTTGCCCTGCTTGAGATCGTTCGCGTACAGGCGGTTGACGACCTTCATGTCCGCGAAGAGCTCCAACGCCCCCTTGGGGACGAAGCTCTGGAGCCCCTTGGCCAAGAAGCCCTGGGCGTCCCCGAAGACCTTGGGGTTCTCGGTGACCACCGCGTAGCCGTCGATGAAGTCCACGTAGGCCTTGTCGCCTTGCATCTCCAAGAGCGCCGCGTGTCCCTGGGCGTCGGCGCCCTTCTTGGCCGTCGCGGGCAGCGCCGCCAGGACCTTGGCCTTGTCGGTGATGGGGAGGATGAGGAGCTGTCCCGCGCCGTTGTACTTCTTGGGGTCCAGCACCGCGGCGCGGATGGGCGCGTCGGTCTTGAGCCAGGAGATGTCCGTGAGACCCAGCGCCCCCTTGACCATCTCCAGCCCCTGGGAGGCCATCTGCGGCGTGAGCGTCCCCGGGGCCACCTTGGCGGCCACCTTGATGGCCGTGTCCATGAGGTTCTTGTAGCTGGGGATGCCGGCGACGGCGATGACGTCCCCGCCGCCCAGGGCGGGCGCCGCCGTCGGGGCGGCGCTGGGCGCTGGATTCGCCGCGGGGGCTGGCGTGGCCGCGGCCGCCGCCTTGGCCTCGGGGGCCGCCTTGGCGCCCGGCTCGGCCTTCTTGGCCTCATCCTTGTTCGGCTGGGCCTCGCCCTTGGCCGGCGCGGCCGCCTCGCCGGCCTTGGCCGTCGGCGCGCCCTTGGCCCCCGCTGCGGGCTTGGCGGGTTGGTTGTCCTTCTTGCCACAGGCGCCCACGGCGAGGCCCAGCAGCGCCACGGCGCCCAGGGCGACCGTCAGCTTGGAGTGAGTGCGCACGGACATGAAGCTTCCTCCTCATCCTCATCGAGTTGGATCTAAGGGCGCGCGTGAGCGCTGTCGGGTGTCGCCTCGGTGGGCCGAGCGGGGCTCGGCTCGCCTCCGTCCGCGCCCTCTTGAGGCGTGGGCGAAGACACCCCAGCCCAGGTGGCGGGGGCACGTCGGCGCGGGAACTCGTGCTTGACGCCGGGACACTAGGATGCCGGTCTCGCGCCTGTCAACGCGGCGAGGGCCTCCCCCGTCCGCCGCCGAATGCTCCACGCGACGCACTCGATCAGAAGGAAGTCCCCAGCCCCGCCGACGCGTCCACCGGGAAGTTGAGCACGTCCACCGTGTCCGACTGGAAGACGTAGCTGGAGACGCCCGCCGCAACGGCCAGATAGAAGCCCTTGAACATCGTCCATCGTCCCCCGAGGCCGGCCCGGAGCCCGGCCCAGGTCGCCGGCGCGGGGAGACGGTCCACGCGCCCGCAGCGGGGGTGGCCCACGCCGAAGTGCTTGCAGTCCACGTCCGTCGTCGTCGCCACGTCCCCGAGCGCCACGCTCACCTCGAAGCCCAGGTCCAGGAAGCCCTCGAACGTTTCGTTCCCACCGATGAGCCCCACGCCCACCGCCGTGCGCAGGGTCACGAAGTCGTCCAGGAGGTCGCGATTCCGGTCGGGCAGGCTGACCTGGTGCGTGAGGCGTCCGAAGACGTGGACGTTGGGGGTCGCGCGCCAGCTCACGCCCAACGTGGCGCCCGGGCTGTGGAAGACCGAGCGGGTCCCGCGGTGCTTGAGGAACACCGAGTGATTGTAGCCTAGGTCCAGGCGCCACCTCCGGCGCACGCGGGCCCCACCCTGGCCGGGGGCTGGCGTTGGGGCGCGGAGCGCGCACGTGTGCCACACGGAGATGGCGCGGTCCACCCGCTCCCGCGCGGCGGCCACGTCGGCCAGCGGCGCCACCACCGTGGACACGATGCCCCGGCTTCGCACGTCCACGATGGCTAGCCGTAAGGTGGGGGCGCTTGGGGGACCGTCGATGACCGCCGCGATCCACACGTCCACCCCCGCGCGCCGCCCTGCGCTGGTCAGCAGATCCATGGGGAAGGCCGCGCGCACCTTGTCGGGCTGCGCCACGAGGTCGGTCAGGGCCCCCTCCATGGCCCGCTCGGCCCGCGCTGGGTAGTACCCTCGCGGGAACGTCCGCGCCGGGTCCAGGGCCAGCATCTCGCGGAACGCCACGTGGGCGCGATCGACCTGGCCTCGTTCCGTCCAAGCGAGCCCGCGATAGAAGGCCACGTCCGCGAGGGCCCGCGGCGCCACGAGCGCCCCTTCGTACCGCCGGTAGAGCGCGTCCGCCCGCCCGAGCAGCTCCAGCGCCTTGTCGATGTCCAGCGCCTGGTATCGCTCCACGGCCAGCGAGAAGGTGCTCGCCGCCAGCGCCAGCGCCTCGCGCTGGGCGGCCCCGCGATCCAACCGCTTGCGCGCCGCGCTGCTCGTGACCAGGCGCACGAGGGCGCGCGCGGCCACGAGGCTCTCGATCCGCCGCTGCCAGGCCCCGGCCGACTCCCGCGCCCGTCGCGCGGCTGGCCCCTCGTCGAACAGATCGTCCGGCGTCCGCGCGTAGCTCCGCACGTCGAGCACCCCCACCCGGAGCGAACGCCAAGACGCCCCCGAGCCCCCCGCCGCGCGGGCGCCCGGTGTCCAGACGCCGCCGCCCAGGGAGGTCACCAGGCACGCCAGCACCGTGACCGCCAGGCACCTCCGCGCGGAGGCCGACGTCGGCCGGGCGGGGCGTCTCGCGGGTCGCTTGGAGGGACCTTGTCGGATCTCGATCCTCCTCGTCTTCCGTTGCGTCTTCCGTTGCGTCTTCTGGCCCGCCGCTCGTTCGCTCGTCCGTCCCACCCCCATCGTCCCGTCCTCCGGTCGGGCCTCGCGTCACGGGCGTCCTACTCGGGGGGACACTGTCGCTCGGCGTCCGTGAGACCCTCGCGCACGCGCCTCAATCGCACCTGCTCCACCGGCCCCTCCTGCCCGTCGGACCGGGCGATCGTCCCCTCCAAGAAGACCTCTCCCGTCGCCCCATCCTCGTCTCGGGTGAGGGACCACCGGATCAGCGGCGCGTCGGGGTCGCACTGGGTCTCGAAGACCACCGTGCCGCGGTCCACGTCCAGGGTGTTGTGCTCTACGAAGGCGCACGGGCAGTCCGCGTCGAACAGGGTCCCGGTCGCCGAGCTCGCCATGAAGTAGGCCACCCCCGCGATCTCGCTCTGGTAGTGGCCCAGCGCCAGCACCGGGACGCCGTGGACCAGGCCGCTGAGCGGGGCGTCTTCGGACTCCCAGCGGCCGCTGAAGATGGTGCTCGTGTCCGTGCAGGCGGGCGCCGCCCACAGCGCGGTCAGGGCGGCCACGCCCAACACCGTGGTCGCGAGCGCGCGGCCCCGGCGCCACGCCGCGGCACCACCATGGACGGCGACGTTCATCTCTCTCCACGCCTCCTCCTGGCCGGCCTCGGCCCCGCTCGTCCTCGGTCCGGTCACGCCCACCTTCGCCGTGTCGCGCCTCGATCGTGTCCGGCACCCGGACGCCCCAAGGCTCCCCGTCGCTATCACGGAGGATCCGGGTTGACAACGAGCGTCGCCCGTCGCCATGTTGAGTCGACCACGGACCGGGACGCGGGCGCCGCGCCCCCGTGCGGCAGCCTCCCCCGCGCCGCCGCAGCAGCGGGCGTCCCCACAAGGAGCTTCCCCATGCCCCTGGGTGAACACGCCGCCATCGCCGTGCTCGGCACCGCCGCATCAGGTCTCACCGAGGCGACCCGCGAGGCCGCGCGCCAGCTCGGCCACAATCTCGCGGAGGCCGGTTACGCGTTGGCCGTCTTGGGAGCCGACGGGGTCGCGGCGGCCGCCGCCGAGGGCGCACGCCAGGTGGGGGGCGAGGTGTTGGCCGTGGTCCCCAAGGGCGAGACGCCCGTGTACGAGGCCGCGCATACGGTGGACGCGACCGACGCCCTGGCGGGGATTCGGGTGGTCCTGGACGCCGCGGACGCCATCGTCGTGGTGGAGGCCGACCTCACCTCGCTCGCGCTCGCCCTCCAGGTGTGGGCCTACGGGCTCACCCCCGCGGCGCCCTACCGCCAGCTCGTGTTCGTGGGCCCGCGTTGGCCGGAGACCATCGCGGCGGTGGCTACCGCCGCGAACCTCGACGCCCGAACCCGCGCCATGGTGTCCTTCGCCGACGACCCAGCGCAGATCGTAGACATCATCCGATTCTACGTCGCGCCCGGGGGCTGAGCCCGCGCGCCGCCCACGGCGCCGTGGTTTCCTACGCCTTGGTCTTCTTGACGACGTCCTTCTTCTTCGTTTTGTCCGCCAGGGCCTGCTTGGCCTGCTCGGACTTCTTGTCCTTGGCGGCGTCCTTGTCCGGCTTGGGCTTGGACTTCTTGCCCGGACCCGCGAGGAAGACCCACCGGGACGCCTCGTCGCGGAGCGCCATGAGGCGGCGTCGGAGCTTGATGTAGAGGTCGTCGAGGAGGGCCAGGATGCGGTGGATGAGCTGCGCGGCCTCCTGGGAGCCCATCTGGCTGGAGGCCGCCGCCTTCTGGCGATTCTTGAGCTCGGTGAGGCGGTCGCGGTCTCGCGCGAGCTCCTTGACCCACCGATCGAGTTGCCCGATGTCCTCGGTGTCCCGCGCCTGGGCCTCGATGCTCTGCCAGTAGGAGACGAAGCCCTGATGGTCGGCCAGCGCGAGCTGGTCGCTGTGGAGCTGGTCCAGGAAGCGCTGCCGAGCCGCCTGGTCTGCCTCTGTCGCCATGGCCCCCTCCTCCGTCCATCGCGGCGTCTCCGCGCCGCGTGCCGTCCGCGCGTGTGGGCGCCGGGCGGCTGGCGGGAAAGGACCGCCCCCTCGGCACGGTGAGCCCCGGCGGGATCGCCCGCGTTCGGGAGGTCTTCCCGCCGCCGGCCCACCGCAGCTTGTGACGTCCGTGGGCAACTTGACCCGGCGCGCGGCTTCCTCTCCACAGGGGAGCCCACCCACACAGGCGGGGCGGAATCGGAGGGAGTCCTGACGGGAGCCGGGGGCAGGAGCCCAGAGCGGCGCGCCACCGAGACGGTGCGCGGAGAGCGACGCGGTCGCCACCCAATGACGCGGATGCGTCGAGGTCTGTCCGACCAAGAGAACGGTCACGCCCGCCGAGCTGGCGAGCTGAGATACTCTAGGGAACCGGCGAGGGGGGCGCAAGCGCCAGCCCCGATCCGCCACCTGCTCTGAGGACCGAGGCGCAGGAGGCCGCGT
>CAYZID010000028.1:0-15850 GCA_964478315.1 uncultured Myxococcales bacterium
GGACACGGGGCGGCGAGCGGGCCGCTCACTGCGACCCGGCCGGCAGGTCGTAGTGGAGCGGGATGTCCACGGGGGCCCCCTGGGCCGCCCCCGCGTCCCCCCCGGACACGGGCCCCTGGCCGCGCAGGAGGAGGCCCAAGAGGAGGGTCACCAGGAGCGGAATGAGCCACCACGGCCACCGCGCCCAGAGCCAGCGCCAAGCTCCGCCCGACATCCTGTGTCCCCTCCCCCGCGCCCTCTCCTCGTTCGCCCCGGGTCGCGCCCGACGCGCGCGCAGCATGCGGCACGAACCCCCGCGTCGCCAAGCGCGACCGCCCGGGGGACGGAGGGGCGTGTGGGCCCGTCACGGGGCCGGCGGCGCCGCCCAGGGCTTGTGAGCCCGAAACCAAGCGACGACGGCCTCCCCGACGATGCGGTTGCCCTCGGCGTTGAGGTGGATGACGTCCGCCTCATAGTTGGCCCCTACCTCCCGGGCGGGGTGCTGGGAGAGGGCCTCGGACACGTCCAAGACGGCAAACCCGAGCTCCCGGGCCTCGTGGGCCACCGCGCGGCGCACGACCCCGTAGGGGCCCAGGGGACGGGGCACGCCCCCGACGTCGCGCAGCGCCTCGACGCCCCCACTGGCGACGTCGAAGTCCGCCGGGAGGAGCACTGGCAGGATCACGACGAGCACGCCGAAGCCCTGCGCCCTGGCGAGCGCCGACAGCCTCCGAAGCTGTGCGACGCTCTGCGCGAAGGGCTTCCCCGCCGCCCCTGCCCCGAGGACCTCGGCGCGCAGCGCGTCGTCCCGCCGGCCGCCGAGCCGGGCCAGGAGCGTCACCTGGACGTCGCGCCCGTCCTCGGCGTCCGAGAGGCCCAAGGGGCTCCCCGCCGCGACGTCCGCCAGGGCCGAGAAGTCGATGGCGTCGTTGAGGACGTAGCCCAGCGTCACGAAGTCGGGCGCGTACTTGAGGCCCACGGTCTCGAGCTGCCGCACCTCTTGGACGGTGTCGTACCCCCCCACCCCGAAGTTCAGGACCTCCGCGGGCCCTCCCCGGAGCCCTGAGAGGGCCCGCTCCAGCACGTCCAGGTAGTTCTGCCGCTCGTGGGCGAAGTACATGGTCACGGAGTCGCCCAAGCCCACGACGCGCCAGACGCCCGGGGGCTTGGGCAGGGCGTAGTCGTCGTCGAGGAAGCCGTCGTCGTTCACGACGCCGCGCGCGCCGGGGCGCAGCTCGGTCACCAGCACGGGATCCACGCTGCGGCGGTAGATGTGCCGGTAAGGCGTCTGGCGCGACGCACCGGTATGGAAGGGACCAGCAACGCCACCCTGCGGCACCGAGAGGATCTGCAGGAGGCCCGCCGCCGCCCCGATCCCGGCCGCGGCGAGGGCCAGCCGCCCCGCCCAGCGCCGCCCCCGCCCGGGGGACCCCGGGCGGGGCTGGGCAGGCCCTACCGCTTGCACTCGTCGAGGTCGATGGGGTTCTTGCCGGCCTTGAGGAGCATCACCGCGCACTGCTCGTCCACGCCCATGCACTCGTCCAATTGGATGGGGCTGTGGCCCGCGTCCAGCAGCGCCAGGGCACAACCCACGGAGATCCCCGGCTTGCACTCGTCCAGGTGGATGGGGTTGTGGCCCTTCTCCAGGAGCCTCACGGCGCAGTCGGTCTGCACGCCCCGGCACTCGCTCAGGTGGATGGGGTTGTGGCCGGCGTTGAGGAGCGCCTCGGCGCACCACGGGTCCACGCCGTTACACTCCTTCATGTGCATGGGGGCGAAGCCCTTGTCGATGACCAGCTTGCGGCAGTCCGGGGGCGGCGGTGGGAGGGGAGGCGCGGCGGCGGGGGGCGCCTCGGACACGGGCGGAGGACCGCCCCCAGGCCCGGTGACGACGACGTGGACGGTGGCGCCGCCGCTGCCCGCGGAGACGGTGGCGCCCGCGCCCTCGACGCTCACACTGGCGCCGCCCTCGGTGGCGGCCACGTTGGCCTGGCCGGCGGGGACATCCGGGTGATCCTTGAGCAGGGTGATGTCGGGCGAGCGCTTGAGACCCGCGTAGCGCCGCAAGGCCTTCTTGCGGTTGCGGAACAGCCGGCTCTGGCGGGGGAAGTCCGTGGGCTCCCAGCGCCGGTTCACCAGCACCTGGGAGTCCAGGGCGGGCCCACGGTGGACGCGGGCCAAGACCTCATACCCGTCGGGATCCACGAAGACCGCGCGCACCTTCCAGGTGAGGGATCGAGTCCACAGGCGGCCGGGCGCCTGCTGGACGATCTCGGGCTCCACGTAGACCCGGAAGCCGTCCAGGCGCAGGGCCGCGTCCGGGCCCGCCACGGGGGCTGGGGGTGGCGGGGGGCGACGGTGGCGGCGCGCTTGGGCGACGCCCACGGGGACGAGCGTAGCGGACAGCAGGATGGCCACGAGGGACAAAGGGTGACGCTTCACGAGCGAGGTCCACGCAGACACGATCGAGCTCCTTGTGATGACGGGGTTGCGGCGTTTGGGAAGGAGGGCACGGCAGCGAGCGCGGGAGCGGCGGTGAGGCCGCGCCGGGGGCGCCCACCTCTTGGGGGCGACCGCGAGCGCGTCGTGCGGGGGGCTCGACGCTCCCCGCCGCCGAGCATTCAACGCGATCGCATGGGCCTGTCCGGGGAGGTGTGGGGAGCCCCGCCGCCTGCGCGTCGGGCCACCCGATGGCGGCCACCTCCCCGCGAACCATTCCACCCATCCGGCAAAGGGGCAAGCGCCCACGGGCCGCCACGCGCACCGTGAGAGGGGAGAGACTGCGGTTGGCACGGCGCCCGCGATGAGTCACGGTCCCTTCGCCATGAGCTTCTCCCGCCGCGCCAGCCTCTCCCTCGCCCCGAGCCCCTTCGCCCAGCGCCTGGAGGACGCGCGCCGACGCCACGCCGAGCTGCTGGATCTCACCGCGTCGAACCCCTCGCGGGTGGGGCTCTCCGCCAGCCCACGAGCCTTGGCGGCCCTCGCTGATCCCCGCGGGGGGCGCTACGCCCCGGACCCCCGCGGCCTGCTCAGCGCCCGCGAGACCCTCGTGCGCCACGATCCCGCGCTGGGGAGCCCCGAGGCGCTCCAGCTCACCGCGAGCACGTCCGAAGCCTACGCGCTGCTCTTCAAGCTCCTGTGCGACCCCGGGGACGCGGTCCTGGTCCCCGCCCCGAGCTACCCGCTGTTCGATCACCTGGCGCGCTTCGAGGGGGTGCGCGCCCTCCCCTACCCTCTCGCCTGGCTCGGCCCGGACGAGGGCTGGGCCATCGACCCCATCGCCCTGCGCGCGCTGGGCGAGCGCGCCGCGCGCGAACGCGTCCGGGCCGTCCTGGTCGTGAGCCCCAACAACCCCACGGGCCACTACCTCCGCCCCCGTGACGCCGCCCTTCTCGCCGCGCTCTCTCTGCCCGTCCTGTGCGACGAGGTCTTCGCGCCGTACCCGCTGGATCCGGGGCGGCTGGCCGCCCGACCCACGCCCGCCCCTCCGGCGCGCGAGGTCCTAGCGGCCGCGGGCCACACCGGGCTCGTCTTCTCCCTGGATGGGCTGAGCAAGCGCGCGGGGCTGCCCCAAGTGAAGCTCGCCTGGATCCACGCGGCCGGCCCCGAGGGCCCTCGACGCGAGGCCCTGGCCCGGCTCGCCGTCCTCGCGGACGCGTGGCTCTCGGTGTCCACGCCCGTCCAGCTCGCGCTGCCCACCCTCCTGGGCGAGGGAGACCGCCTCCGCGCGGTCATCCAGGAGCGCACGCGCCACAACCTGCGGACGCTCCGCGCCCACTTCCCCCCGGCGGGCGTGGCGACCCTGCTGGAACCGGAGGGCGGCTGGTACGCGGTCCTGCGCCTGCCCCTCGCTCTGGACGACGAGGCGTGGGCAGCGCGACTCCTGGCGCGAGACGCGGTGGTCACCCACCCCGGCTACCTCTATGACTTCCCGAGCGGGGCCGCGCACCTGGTCCTGAGCCTGCTGCCCGAGACGGACACGTTCCAGCGAGGCGCCGAGCGCATCGCGGCGCGTGTGGACGCCGAGCTCCACGCGTGACACCGCCCACGCGCCCCCGAGGGGCCGCCATCCGGGCGACGGGAGGCATGGGCGCCACCACCCGCGAGGGGGCGCGATGGGTTGGCGGCGCCGCGTGACTGTGGCTCAGTCGGCCTCGGGGACCATCCCCTCCAGGAGCCGCTCCATGGCCATGGTGTGGGCGCAGTAGGCGTGGTGGCTGAAGTACTCGCAGTCGCAATTCCACGTCCCGTCGTCGAAGCCGATCTGGTGCTCGTTGTTCACACCGTGGAAGGAGACCTCGATGCGCCGCACCTGGAAGCGGGTGGGCTCATTGGCGTACTCGCGGGCCTTGGCGATCTTGCTGATCATCGACGTGTCCATGGCGGGATCCTCCTAGAGCGGGAAGGTTGGGGGGAGTCGGTGGTAGTCCGTGTCGTCGGGGCCTCAGCAGCGGGGCTTCCCGAGCACCCGGGGCGTTGGAAGGGCGAGCCCCCGCCCCTGTTGGGGCTCCTGGAAAATACCAGACCGCGAGAGGCTTGTCCGCGCGCTCCCAGCGGCTCGGGTGCCAGCGGGGCGGGCGATTTCCCCCCCGTCACGTCTGCGGGTCATGCGTCGTCGTCACGCGGGGCCCCCGACGCCGCGCCGCTCGTCGGAGGGTCGTCGAGCCCCCCCATGCGCAGGACCTCGCGGTACTCCGCCTCGGTGACCGGCTGGACGCTCAACCGCTGGCCTCGTTGGACCACGAGCATCTCGGACAACGCCGGGTTGGCCTTGAGCTCGGCGAGGGAAACGGGCCGCGGCAGGGGCGCCAAGGCGCGCACGTCCACGACGACCCACCGCGGCTTGTCGGGCGAGGACTTGGGATCGAAGTACTTGCTCTCGGGGTCGAGCGCCGTGGGGTCCGGGTAGGGCTCGGACGCGATCTCGGCCACGCCCGCCACGTGCGGGGGCTTGGTCCGCGAGTGGTAGAAGAGCACGCGGTCGCCCACCCGCATGTCGTCGCGCATGAAGTTGCGCGCCTGATAGTTGCGGACGCCGTCCCAGTAGGCCGTGGCGTCGGGCTCCGCCTGGAGGTCCGCGAAGGAGTAGACGTCGGGCTCGCTCTTCATGAGCCAGTAGCGCCTGGGCATGATGGTCCTCCGAGGTGAGGGTGAGGGCGCGCGGCGTGGACGCGGCGGTCGTTGAGGGGCTCCGAGGTGCGACGGCGGCCGCGGGGCCGTGGCGTCTACCGCATGGTCGCGACGATGGCCAGGTTGCGGGGCGTCACGCGGCGCGGGCAGAAGGTCCCGAGCGCCACGTCGTAGCCTCGCTCCGCCACGAACAGCGCCCGATCGGAGGAGACCCACAGCTCCAAGGGGCGCCGAAAGATGGCCCGCAGAAGCCCCAGACCACGGGCGCGGCGCGCCCTCTCGACGCCCGCGCGGGCGGCCTGGTCGGGATCCCAGCGCGTGGGCAAGGGGAGCCCCAGGCGCCCGGCGACGCTCCGCGCGGCGACCTCGAAGGAGCTGGAGAGCTCCTCGCGCGTGAGGGGCCCCAGCGGGGTGTAGCGATCCACCCCCGTCGCCTCGCGCACGAGGAGATCGATCCCCTGGCGCAGGGCCTGCTCCCGGCGCCGAGCCCGCCGGAGCCGACCGGGTGCCACGACCTCGTCCGCCGTAGCCAGCCGGAGGTCCCCGCGGTCCAGGGGCAGCCCGGCGGCGCGCGCCGTCGCCGTGAGCGGCGTCCGCACCTGGACGCCAGGCGCGAGCTTGTGGTGACAGCAGGGCGCCAGCGCCAGCGCCGGGGTGCCCCGCTCGCTCCCCCGCCGCAAGAGCTCCTCCCCCAGCGCCCCGCACGCGTGGAGAGCCACCGCCCCGCGCGCGGCCGCGAGGGGCGCCCAGGCCTGGGGCGTGTGCACGTCGGCCACGAGGAAGTCCGCGCCCGGCTCGGGCGCCACGCCGGCACGGCGCGCCAACGCTGCGCCGACCTCGCACAAAGCCGGATCGCGCTCCACGCCGAGCACGGGCGTCCCCAGTCGCGCGGCGAGGGTGCGCCCCAGGTGCCCCTTGCCCGCGCACCAGTCCACGACCGGCGCGGCGCCGCGGCGGTCGCGGCCTGGTGCGCCCAGGGCGGGCGCCGCGGCGGCCAGGAAGGCGTCGATCTGCGCGAGCTTGCGGCCCGGGACCCGGAACCGCGTCCGGGCCGACCCGGCGGACGAGCGCGCCGCCGGGTGGGGAGCATCTCGGGGTTCGTCCAGAGCCTCTAGGGGCCCCACGGCGCAGAGAGCGCGCGCCTCCCCAGCGAGGGCGCCGAGGAGCTTGGGTGCGGCGGCGGGGAAACGGGGCACACCGTCCTCGCCAGCTCGCCCCTCCGCGGGGCCGTCCACGGCGTCCACCTGGGCGCCGTCCAGCGCTGCTAACCAACGGGCAACGTCGGGGAGCTCGTCCAGCCAAGCGGGGTGGTGCTCGGCGAAGGGCCGCGGCTCCCACAGGGCGCGGTGTCGCCGGAGCCACACGCCCAGGGCCTCTAGCCGCTCCGCGAGGGCGTCTCCGCGCAGGGGCGCGGGGCGCGGGGCGGACGCTCGGCTGGAATCGGGAGGGGGCACGCGCCCGAGGCTGCGGCACGCGGCCGTCGGATGCAATACAATGAGGAGGCCCGCCCACGCGGGCTTCCGCCCAGGGGGAACAGGCTCCCGAGGCCGCGTGTTGGCGCCGTGTGTTAGGATGGATCGCGGTGTGCCGCCCGGCGCACCGCGACCTCGTCGCCCTCCCCTCGCCCCCTCGTCAGGAGGTCCCATGCGCGCCCCCACGCCCCGCGCCGGTCTGCGCCGTCTGTCCGCCCCCCTGGCGCTCGCCCTGGCCTTGGCCCTGGGGTCCACCGCCGCAGCAGGCCGGGCGCGCGCCAAGACCAAGCGCCCCGACCGCCGCCCCACGGTGGCCATCCTCTACTTCGACTACACCGGCAAGACCGAGGGCCTGGCCGTCCTGCGCAAGGGGCTCGCGGCGATGCTCATCTCCGACCTGTCGGGCGAGGACCGCTATCGCCTCGTGGAGCGCGACCGGCTGCAGTCCATCTTGGACGAGCTCAAGCTCACCAAGTCCGGGGCCGTGGACAAGGCCGCCGCCGCGCGGGTGGGCAAGCTCCTGGGCGCGCGCTACCTCGTGCTGGGGAGCTACTTCGACCTCCTGGGCTCCCTGCGCGCAGACGCGCGGGTGGTGGAGGTGGAGACGGGCCGCATCCTCCAGAGCTTCGGCGCCACGGGCAAGCCCGACGACTTCCTGAGCCTGGAGCAGGCGCTGGCCGAGCGACTCCGAACGCTCCTCACCGAGGCGCTCCCACCCTTGCCCAAGCGGCCCACCGTCCGCAAGCGCCCGCGGCGCCCCAAGCGCCTCCGTACGAAGACCGCCGTGCGCTACGCCAGGGCCTTGGAGGCCAAGGACAGGGGCCGAAAGGCCGAGGCCAAGGCCGAGCTGGAGGCGGTGGTCAGCGAGCAGCCCGACTTCCAGCTCGCGGCCGCGGATCTCGCCGCCATCGTCCGCTAGCGTCGCTCTCCGTCCCCGGCGGGTCCAGCCGGCACGATCGCGTCTGGTTCCGAGCACTTGCCCACCCTCCGGGGAGGGACTGCGCCCCGGTGTGCTCGGGCTCGCCTCCCGGGTCGACTGCCCGCCCGAAGGAAGTTCGCGCCCATGTTCGGGCGCTTGGGGTTACGCACACGCCTTCCCTCTTGACTCAAAAACAAGAAAGGAGAACAGTAGCTTAGGGGGCAGTCTCGGAACCTCACAGGTAACAGCGACGAGAGGCTCTCGGGCCGCACCCCGACCACACCACACACTCCAACAACCAGTGAGTCCCGCGGTTCGGGGCACCGACACCGAGGAAACGCCGGCTTCGCGGCCTGGCGCCGCGCTTCGCTCTGTCCGAGCGAGGCCGGGGCGTCGGGGCGCGTCCGTCGCCGCCGAGGTGGGGAGGGCGGTCATGCGCGAGCGACAAGGGCGGAGAGGCGACGAAGGGGGCCCGGGGACCAGGCCAGAGCGGCGGCGCGCCTATCGGGTGAAGACCCCTGGAGCCCGGGCGGACTGCGTGGTGCTGGACAGCCAGGGCGTCTACGAGCTGGTGGACATCTCTCCGGACGGCGCGCGGTTGCACGGCGATCTGGCGAGCGAGGGGGCCCTGGTGGTGGGCTCGCGCGCGGACATGCTGCTGCGCTCGCCCGGGCGCCTCATCCCCACCAACGGCCACGTGGTACGGGAGCACGTGGCGCCGCGGCCGGACGGCGGTGGGGACGTGGAGGTGGGGGTGGCCTTCGACCACCCGTGGCCCGGGGCGCGGGAGGCGGTGGAGGACATGATGGTGGACTACATCATCCGGCGGAACGAGCACCCCGCCCCCGCGGACGCCAGCGGCCCAGAAGGCACCCCAGAGAGCCGAAAGGTGCAGCCGTGACGGCCGCCCACCAGCGGCCCCTCCCGACCCGCGGCGTACCTGCGCGAGCCGTGGACCGGCGCCGCGCCCAGCGCCGCCGCACCCGCGGCGCGCGGGCCGTGTGCCGGTGGGATGGTGGCGAGGCCATGGCCGGGGTGCGGGACCTGTCCGTCTCGGGCGTGTCCGTGCGCACGCACGCGCCGCCTCCCCTGGGCGCCCACGTCGTGGTCCGCGTGTTCGCCCCGGGCTTCATGAACGTCGCGGCGGCGGGGCGGGTGGTCCGCGTGGACGCGGATCCGAGCGGCGGCGCGCGGGTCGCCGTGTCCTTCGTGGCCTTGGGGGGGCTCGACCGCGCGACCCTGGCCCACATCGTCGCAGGGGCCTGAGGGACGCGAGGAAAGCGCGCAGAAGCGGAAACGGAGGCGGTCGCGGTCGCGGTCGCCGTCGCGGTCGCGGTCGCGGTCGCGGTCGCGGTCGCGGTCGCGGTCGCGGGTGCGGGTGCGGGTGCGGGTGCGGGTGCGGTCGCGGGTGCGGTCGCGAGTGCGGGTGCGGGTGCGGTCGCGGGACCGAAGGCGGTCGCGGGTGCGGTGGCCACCCCTGCGCCCACTCGGTCCGGTTCTGCGCCCGCCGCCTACCGCCTCTTGCCGCCCGCCCGCTTGGCGGGGGGCAGCAGCGTCTTGGCCCAGCGGACCGCCAGGGACGCCGAGCTCATCGAGGGAGGCACCGCGCCGTCCCGCCGCGGCACCACGCGCTCGTAGTAGGCGCGAGCCACGTCCGGCAGGCCCAGCGTCTGCGCCGCGCGCCCCAGCACCAGATAGTCGTGCGGCTCGAACCCGCCCTCGGGCGTGGGCTCGACCGTGGGAAGTAGCGCGGCCAGGGCAGCGGCGGGGCGATCGAGCGCCGCCAAGAGCGCCGCGCGCGTGTGGACGGCCACCGACTCCTTGAAGCCCTCCGTGAGCGTCAGCGCCTGCTCGAGACCGCCCGGGAAGCTGTCGTCGAACAACGCCAACCAGGCAAGAGAGTTCCGGGCCCCCTCCCCGGGGTCGGCCTCCACCCCAGCCTGGAACCATGCCCTCGCGCCGGAGGGATCGCCGGCCCACTCCCGCGCGTTCCCCGCGAGCCGAGCGACCATGACGCGGTCGGCTGGGGAGGCCTTCGCGCCGGGACCGTCCCACCACGCGCGCGCCCAACGCTCGACCTCGTCGTAGCGCCGAAGAACCTTGAGGGCGAGCAGGGCCGACACGACGACGCGCGCGCTCTCCTTGGTGGGGCCCAAGCCTCGGACCAGCCGACGCAAGAGCTTGCTCCGGTGACCACGGGCCGCGTCGCCCACCAGCAACGTCATCGCCTCATCGCGCCCATCACCCGGCTCCAGCGCCAAGACGGCCTCAACGAGCCACGGATCGTCTCCGGAGGCGTAACGAGCCCCCGCCACCCCGCCGAGGAGACGCACGCGGTCCGGAGAGAGCTTGGCGGATGGAGACGGAAGCCCCAGGCCCACCTCGCTCCACCGCCCTCTGCCCTCCCCCTTGCCCAACTCTCGGAGCTCCTTGGGCGCGAGCGTCTTGAGGGGCGCCAACCCCCACCACGCTCCCGCGCGGTCCAACCACCAGCGCGCCTCGTCCCACGCGCCGCGCTTGGCCGCGGCGTAGCTCTGCGCCGCGGCGGCCCGTCCAATGAGCGGAGGCAGCGCCCAGAGCCGCCCCTTGGGCTTGGGGCGCGTGAAGAACACGGGGGGCATTCTCCACCCGCCAGCCACGGCGCCCTGAGCGAACCAGACGCCAGGGCGAACCTCCTTGGGGGTGCAGGGCAAGCGCACGCTGTGGAGGGCCTCCAACCGCGCCGACACGCCCTGCCTCCTCAGAGCGGTGCCGGTGGGTTCACGCAACCAAGTGCCGGTGACGTAGGTGTCGAAAACGGACAGGTCGTGGTAGGCCGGCGCGACCCACGGGGTGAGCCGGGCAGCCCCGAGCATCAGCGCCAACCCCGCGGCGCCCGCCGCTTGGCAGGGCGCACGGAAAGAGGCCTCGCGCGCGGGGAGGGCGCCACGCAGGAAGCTGCCCACGATGGGCACCAAGTAGGAGGCCGCGGACGCGGCTTGCTCCCCGCCGAGAGGCCCCTCCCCGTGCCGCATGACGAAGTCCAGCACCGCCGCGCGGAAGTCCTCCTCCGTCTCGCCGGGGTGAGGCTTCCCCTCCCCGGAGCGAGCCTTGGCGAGGCCCAGGACCACGACCCCGTGACCCAGCATGGCCGCGGCCTTGGCCCATGCCAGGTCCCGGGCATAGCTGGGCGGCACGCTGGGGGCTTGCTTCTCCACCTCCTCGTAGCGGCCCAGCTCGGCCATGAGGTCCAGGTCCAGGGCGCTGAGCGGCGCGGGCTTCGACGCCTCCACGCGCCCGTCCCCGTAGCCCGCGTCTCGGGCGGCGTCGGCGCGGACCCGCGCGCGCCACGCCTGGCGCGTGGCCCAGGCCTTGGCCATGTCGGCGCCGGGGCCGCCCACGCGCCCGTCCTCTCCCCGCCTGTAGGCCTCCGTGAGGAGGTAGAGGCTCCCGGCGGAGGGGGGCTGGATCCGCGTCAGGGCGTCGAGCGCCACGTCCCTGCGCATCCCCGGTCCGAACAGGGTCCTCTCCACGGGCGTCTGGCTGGCCGCCCAAGCCAGGACGTGGAGGGCGTCGGCGTCGCCGGGTTGTAGAGCCACGGTCTGGCGGGCCACGGCGATGGCCGCGTCTCGAAGCCCCGCCCACACGAGCCCCTCCACCCACCGCGAGGAGTAGTAGACGTCGCCGGGGTGGGCCCGCGCGAGCCGCGCCCACTCGCGCAGGGCCTCCTCGCGTTGTCCCAGGCGCCACTTGACCGTGGGCACGAGGGTCACCCGCGCCACGTCCACGTTGCGTTCACCATAGGCGACGACCGCCTCGTGAGCCCGTCGCAGCTCGTCCGCCGTGGCCCACCCCGCGCCCAGGGTGAGGCCCGTGCGGACCACCAGAGGCGCCCCAGGCCCCACGCCTCCCCCACGCACCTCGCGCTCCAACCGGATAGGCCCCGCGACGAACCCATCACCCAGCGGAGCGGCCAGCTCCACGCGGAGCCCGTCCGGCACCTCTACACGCCACTCCAGGTGTCTCGTGGAGGGCAAGCGAAAACCGAAGAGGTGTCGCCGGTGGGTCCAGTTCGCTCGGAGGGCCCGCTCGGCGCGAGAGCCCGCCTTGGGCTCCTCCTTGAGCGCGTCCGGGAGATCCTCCAGCGCCCCCCAACTCCGAAGCGGGAACTCCAGCGTGGAGTCGTCCAGCGTCGCGAAGGTCGCGCGCTCGACCTCCACGCGCACGACGGCCGGATCCGGGCCGTCCGGGGCGGGCATGGTCACGCGCACCGAGCCCTCGGGGCTGTAGCGGCCCCGTGCCGCTCCACTGAACTCCTTGCGCAGGGCGTCGGGTGCCAGGGTGCCCATGGCTCGGACCCAGTTCCCCAGGGCGCCCCAATAGCGGTGCTCCTCGACCACGCGAGCCGGCCCCTGGGGGCGCAGCGTCACGCGAAACACGGCCTCCTCACGGTCGTCCCCCGCCCGCGGGACGGTCCAGACCAACCCCTGAGTGTCCGGAGCGACCACGAGGGCCCGGCGCTGGCGGTCGTCGAGCGGGAGGCGCCCCACGTCGTAGAAGGGGTACGCGGGGTCCAGCCACAGGATGCCCGCGGCGGGCTCGGGGCCCGCCTCCGGGGCCGCGCAGCGCTTCGCTCCGACGGACTCGCGACGCGCCGCCGCGGCCTCCGGGCTGCGGGGCTTCTCCCCAAGGGGTGCGTGCAGGGCGACGAGGGCGTGGTCGAAGGCCTCGATCCCCGCCACATCGTCGCGGAGCATGGGCCCGTCCTCTTGAGCGACCAAGGCGACGTGCGCGGAGAAGCCCCCTGCGCGCAGGAGGCCCACGACCAAGGTGGCGAGGTCCTCGCCGTCGCCGCGCCCGTGGGCCAGGAGCGCCGCGGGGTCCTGGGGAGCGCGCGGCGTCTGCCCCAAGGCGCGCCCCGCGTCGTGAAGGTGAGTGCGCGCCCATACGAGGATCCGCCTCGCCGCCTCGGCGGGCGTCCGCGCGCCAGCGAGCACGCGCTCAGCGGTGGGGCGGAGGGCGGCTAGGACGTCGGGCCCCAGCGCAGCATCGACGACGCCAGCATAGGCCCGCGCCACGGCGCCCCAACCAGGGCTGGTGGACCACACGAGGGAGGGGCGCGCCCACGCCTCCCGCGGCGCCCCGGGCTCCAGCGGCCCAGCGCCCGGGACCCCGTGCTGTTCCCAGGTCCAGGTGACGCGATCCCCGTGGCGGACGCTGACGCCCACGAGCCCCGGTGGCCCCGAGGCGTACCAGTGGAAGGGGACGCCAGCGGGGACGACGATCCGGCGGCGCCAGTGTCGCGTGGGCATGAACATCTGGGTGTCCATGAGGCCCCAACGCCCAGCGCCCGGTCGGGGGAGGCGATCCCGCACGACGGTGACCACCTCGACGATGGCGCCCTGCTGGACGCCCGGGAGGGGGGCGTGGAGCGAGCGCTGATCCGTGTCCGTGTCACGGTCCGTGCGCACGGGCTGCTCGCTCATCACGCGGGGGTCGAGCGTCAGGACGACCCCGTCCGGCGTGAGGACGCGAGCCCGAATCTTGGGGCGCTCCTGGAACCACGGGCTCCAGTCCCGCGAGACGTATTTCACGAGGTCCACGCCCGCGCCGTCTGCGACCCGGTAGATCATGCGCGAGGTCCGCGTGACCCGCCCATCCGGGGCGACCTCGATCGTCTTGTCGTGCAGGGCTACGTCTACCTCATCCCCCCGAAACGACTCGCCGGGGGGCCCCAGGGGCGGCGCGGGGCCGCGAAACAGCGCGCGGAGCGCCTCCGGCGGGGCCTCCAGCGGGGCCAAAGCCCATGGGGACCCGGGCTCGGCGGGGGGCGCCTCGGGCGTAGCGGCGTGGGCGGTGCCTGCCGCGGATACGAGCCAGGCGACGGTAGCGAGCCCGCGCCACGCGGCGGGCCGTCGGAGCGGGGTGCGTCGGAGACGGGACATGGCTGAACGCGACATGAAGCTCCAAGCGGTCGAGAGTCGGCCCCATGACACCCGAGCGCCCAGCCCCGTGTCAACGCCCACACCAACGCCCAATCCCACCCCCTTGTGGGCCGGGCACGGCGCTTGGAGCGCTGTTCCGGGCAACGGGCTTCAATTGGAGGTGCGATTGCGCTATGGCTCCCTCGGTCCTCTCGCCAGATCGGGCGCGGGCGGGCACGGAACGAGAGCAGGACGCGAGCCCAGGAGCAGGCCATGCGACGACCGACCTTCGTAGGAACCCTCACCGCGGCGCTGTGCGTCGCCTTGCCGGCGGCCGCGGCCACGACGGTCACGGACACGACCGCCGGCGTGGACGTCTTCAACGCCCCCGCCTCGGTGAGCGGCAACGGCGGGACGGGCTTCGGCGGCCCCGTCGGTGAGGGGACCCTGCAGCTCGACACGGACGCGAGCGGGGCGCTCTCGCTGGGGCTCACCCGGGGGACCGGGGACCTCAACGACACGCTTGTCATCTACTTCGACACGACCGCGGGCGGCTTCGACGGCACGGCCACCCTCACCGACAACCAAGACGCCGGGCGCGCCGCCATCAGCGGCGTGGGCACCAACGACCAGGGTGTGTCCAACCTCACCTTCCCCGCCGACTTCCAGCCGGACTTCGCCCTGGCGTGGAGCGCGGGCGGGGCCTACCTGTTCCAACTCCAGGCAGGGGGACCAGGTTCCCTCCAATACGTCGCCACCTGGGCCGCGGCGGGCGCCAACGTGGGCGACGCGACCTTCACGGCCACGGGCAGCCTGGCGGATCTGGGGCTCACCCCGGGGGACGGCTTCGGCTTCGTAGCCACCTACCTCAACGCCACGAACGCCTACCGCTCCAACGAGCTCATGGGCGTGGCGCTGCTGCCCACCGACAACGTCGGGGCGGCGGATCTGGCGCTGGACGCCGGAGACTGGACGATGTTCCAGAGCTACGTCGCCCCGGTGTGCGGCGACGGCGCCGTGGCGGGCGACGAGGTCTGCGACGACGGCAACGAGGTCGGGGGAGACGGCTGCGCGGCCGACTGCCTGAGCGTCGAGGACGGCTGGACGTGCCCGAGCGCGGGGGGCGCTTGCGCCTGCGCGCCGGGCTACGCGGGGGCCACCTGCGCCGACGTGGACGAGTGCGCCGCGGGGGCGCCGGCCACGGCGTTGGCGATCACGGGCGTGCTGGACGGGACGCTCTCGAATGGCACACCCAAGGCGCTGGAGTTCACGGCGCTCACCGACATCCCCGACCTGAGCGTCTACACGGTCGAGATCGCCACGAACGGGGCCAGCGCCTCCGGCCCGGCCTCGGGCTGGGCCTTCCCGGCGGACGCCGTCGCGGCAGGGACGCACATCTGGGTCACGAGGGCGAACACGAGCGCCCAATTCACGGCCTTCATGGGCTTCGACGCGACGTACGAGTCCAGCGAGATCAACGGCAACGGCGACGACGTCTACATCCTCTACGACGGCAACACGCTGGCGGACATCGCCGACGTCTTCGGCGAGGTGGGGGTCGACGGCAGCGGGCAACCCTGGGAGTACCTGGACGGCTGGGCCTACCGGAAGCCCGGCGTCCCAACGGGGACCTTCGACTTGGCCCAGTGGATGTTCAGCGGCCCCAACGCCTTGGACGGCGCGGCGGACAACGCCACGAGCGGGGCGCCCTGGCCCGTGGGGACCTGGACGCCCCCCCAGACCTGCGACCCCAACGCCACGTGCACGAACACGCCCGGCTCCTTCACCTGCACCTGCAACGCCGGGTTCATCGGCGACGGGTTCACCTGCACGGCGGGCGACGTCTGCGACCCCAACCCCTGCGCCAACGGCGGGACGTGCACGGCGGACGGCAACGGCGGCTTCACCTGCGCCTGCCCCGACGGCTTCTGGGGGGCGACCTGCGCCGAGGCGTGCGGGGCCTGCGACGACGGCAACCCCTGCACCGACGACTCCTGCGACCCGGTGGACGGGGCCTGCACCCACGCGAACAACACGGCGAGCTGCGACGACGGCGACCTGTGCACCACCGGCGACACGTGCGTGGACGGCGCCTGCGCCGGCACGCCCAAGAGCTGCGACGACGGGGTCGCCTGCACGCTGGACACCTGCGACCCCGCGGACGGGACGTGCACGAACGTCGTGGACGCCGCCGCCTGCGACGATGGCAACCCCTGCACGGACGACTCGTGCGACACGGCGACGGACGCGTGCGTCCACGTGAACAACACGGCGAGCTGCGACGACGGTGACCTCTGCACCACGGGCGACGCCTGCGTGGACGGGGCCTGCGTGGGGACGACCACCGACTGCGACGACCAGGACGTCTGCACGGACGACGCCTGCGACGCCACCACGGGCGAGTGCACGCACACCAACAACACCGCGAGCTGCGACGACGGCGACCT
>CAYZID010000028.1:15950-32912 GCA_964478315.1 uncultured Myxococcales bacterium
GCTGCACCTCCGACGCCGACTGCGACGACGGCGACGACGCGACCACCGACACCTGCGACGCGGGCACGGGCCTCTGCTCCCACGAGCCCGTCGCCACCGGCTGCACCTCCGACGCCGACTGCGACGACGGCGACGACGCGACCACCGACACCTGCGACGCGGGCACGGGCCTCTGCTCCCACGAGCCCGTCGCCACCGGCTGCACCTCCGACGCCGACTGCGACGACGGCGACGACGCGACCACCGACACCTGCGACGCGGGCACGGGCCTCTGCTCCCACGAGCCCGTCGCCACCGGCTGCACCTCCGACGCCGACTGCGACGACGGCGACGCCTGCACGGACGACACCTGCGACGTGACGACGGGCGCCTGCGAGAACACGGAGGTGGCCGGGTGCTGCATCACGGACGACGACTGCGAGGGCGACGACGTCTGCGTGGAGGGGATGTGCGCGACGCCCACGCCGGATGAGACGCCGGACGCCGGGCCGACGGACGCGGGCGGCGAGGACGTGGCCGGAGACGCGGGCCCCGTGGACGCGGGCGAGGACACCACGAGCGCTCAGGACACGACGGGCGGCGACCACGGGATGACCCTGGACGTCCCCGGCGCGGACGTGCCCAACGAGCCCACGCCCCAGCCCAAGGGGGGCGGCGGCTGCGAGGCGGCCGGGCGCGGGCCCGCGGCTCCCTTGGCGGGCGCCGTGCTGCTGGCGCTGCTCGCGTTGCTGGCGGTGCGCCGCCGCGGCTAGCCGCAGGCGCTTCGCGAGCCATCTCCCCGGCGCACGCCAAGGAGATGGCTCTGGGGAGACGACGCCCCCGCTCGGTGCTGCCCGGGCGGGGGCGTTTGCGTGTGAGCGACCGCTCCGGGCGCGAGGCGGTTCGGCGGGAGGCGGTCGAGGGGCTGGCTCAGCTCGCGAGGCGGTCGATGACCTCGGGGAGGCGGTGGAGATCCTGCTCCTTGTTGAGGAACTCGGCGGCACCGGCGGCCAAGGCCTCCCGGGCCACCTCGGGGGCGTCGAGCCCCGTGCACACGAGGACGGGGCCCGCGTACCCCTCGCGCCGGATGGCGTTCATGAGGGTGAGGCCGTCCACGTGGGGCATGAGGACGTCGAGGACGATGGCGGCGGGGTCGTCGTGCTCGCGAACCCAGGAGACGGCCTCGTCGGCGCCCGAGGCCAGGTGGCACTCGTAGCCGTGGCTGTCGAGGATGCGTCGGATGAGGGTGCGGATGGACTCCTCGTCGTCCACCACCAGGACGTGGCGTGGGGCGGCGGCGACGCGACGGTGGGGGCTCCCCGGGGTCCCCACGGCCGGGGCGGGGGGCAGCACGAGGGGGCCGCGGATCTCGTCCGTGGGCACGCGCGCCAAGGTGTAGCGAGCCCAGGCGTCCTCGACCTCCTTGCGGACCGACTCCAGCGCGGCGACCGCCTCGTCGATGGAGGGGAAACGACGGGCCGGGTCCTTGGACAGCATGCGCAGGATGACGGCGTCGAGTTGGGGGATGATCCACCCCGCGCCCTCCACGCAGGAAGGCGGCATGGGCTCTGCGTTGACGTGCTGGGCCCAGATCTCCTCCTTGCTGTCGGCGTGGAAGGGCACGGCGCCGGTGAGCATCTCGTAGATGACCACGCCCAGGCTGTACTGGTCGCTGCGGCCATCCAGGGCGGTGCCCAGGACCTGCTCGGGGCTCATCGTGTAGACGCTCCCGGCGATGTACCCGTCGGTGTCCGGATCCGGTTCGGCGAGCACCTCGGCCTCCAGATCGAGTTCCTTGGCGATGCCGAAGTCCAAGAGGGTCACGTGCAGCGGGTCACCCGGCTGGGCGCTGAGGAAGATGTTCTCGGGCTTGCAGTCTCGGTGGACGATGCCCGCCTCGTGGGCGGCGGAGAGCGCGGCGCCCGTCTGCCGGATGACGGCGTAGGCGTCGACGATGGGCACCGCGTACTCTCGCTCGATGCGCGTGGCGAGGTCCTCGCCTTGGAGGAGCTCCATGGCGATGTAGTAGCCGACGTTCGGGTCCAGCCCGTAGTCGTAGATCTCGATGATGTTCGGGTGCTCGATGAGCGCCTGGGCCCGCATCTCGCGCTCGAACCGCTTCACCCAGCGCTCTTCTCGGGCGATGGAGGCCGTGAGGATCTTCACGGCCATCTCCCGGGGCATGCGCTCGTGGCGCGCGCGGTAGACCAAGCCGAAGGCCCCGGAGCCGATCCGGGCTTGGAGGCGGTACCGGTCATCGACCAGCACGCCCACCAGCGGGTCGCGCACGGGGGCCGCCACCAGGACGGCCCCGTCGCGGGGACAGAAGGGCGTTCGGGTGTCATAGAGGGTCCCGCATTGAGGGCAGACACGTTTCATGAGGCCCCCCCTGGAGAGGCGAGTGACGTGAGGCGCGCGCCCGGTAGAACGCGGAGCCGGTACGACGCCGCCCGAGCGGCGCCGCTGTGCCTCCCAACAAGATCGGTGCCAACGCGTCGCGGCGCCCTGGCAAGTCCTCGGAGAGCGGGCCTCACGACGCCGTCGTGGTCACGCGGGCCGCGTTGGACGTGGGCATCGGGAGGATCGAAGGGGGCGCGAGGTCCCCGGTATGGTCACGCCCACCAGGCGCTCCGCTCTGCGCCGATCCGGCACAGCGCGTCCCCCAGGTTTGTGCCGATCTGGTGGCGTCGGCTGGTCTGGCGCCCTGCCGAGGGGTCAGCGCCGCCGGCGGCGCTCCACGCCCACGCGCCGCTGGGGGAGCGTGCGAAGCCCCAGCTTCTCCTGGGCGCGGTTGTAGAGCGTGCGCACGGTGGAGGGCTGGATCCCCAGCGCCTCGCCGGCCTCGCTGAAGGTCGCCCCCTTGGCGATCCACAGGATGACGTCGCGCTCCCGCCCGCTGAGCACCTCGTCGCTCTCGCGCGCGTCCGTGCCCCGAGGTTGGCCCATGGCGGCGGCCACGCGGCGCACCTCGCGGGAGTACACGCGATCCCCGCGGAGCACGCGGCGCAGCGCGTCGACGACCTCCTCGCCCGGATCGTCCTTCACCAGGTAGCCCGCGGCGCCCGCGGCGATGGCCCCCAGCACGAACTCGGGGTTGACGTACTCGCTCAGGAAGACGAGCCGCGGGCGCGGGCGGCGGTTCCGCAGGTAGCGCGCCACGTCGAACCCCGAGCCACGGCCCAGGTCCACGTCGCTCACGACCACGTCGGGCTTGAACCGTGGGGCCTCCTCGCGCACGGCGTCCGCCGTGGTCACCGCCCGGACTTCCTCGAAGCCCGGAGCGGCGCGCAGCAGCGCCGCGATCCCCTCGGCCACCACGCGGAACCTGTCAGCGATGAGCACTCGGGCCATGCCCCCTCCTCGGGGTGAGCGCACCATTCGACCACGCCGTGGCCGAGAATATCCCTCAGTTTCAGGACCTTCACAACATCGATTTCCCGGACTCGGCGCCACGGGGGAGCCCCTTCGCCCCGCGCGCTCGTTGCGGCCAACGCAAGAGCGCGGGGGCGGCGTTTGTCCCTCGACCTCGGGCGCGGGGTCGACTAAACTCTGCGCCTCTCATCGCAGCGACGCCGCGTCCGTCCCCGGGGCACCACGCCCTACGCGGACGCGCCCGTGCCGACCTTGGAGGCCCGCCTCATGGCACACCCGACGATCCTCTCCCTCGGTGGCAGGAGCCCTTCGCTCCTCCTGTCCGTGACGCTCGGCGCGCTCTTCGCGGGTGCGGTGTCCTTGTCGACCGGCTGCGCGGCGGACGCAGTCGTGGCGGAGGGCGAGGAGCCCGCCACGGCGGTCATGCCTGGCAAGGCCGACGACTACCTGTCGCCCACGTCGCGCGAGTACGGCCTGTGGGGGCTGGGTGAGGTGACCCTGGACGCGAGCTACGCCGACAAGTCGGACGCCGAGAAGGAGGCGCGCGTCCGGGAGCTGCTGGCCTACCGGCTCAAGGCCTACACCTACTTCATCAACGAGTACCTCACCGACAAGGAGCGCGAGGAGGCGAACGCCAACTACGGGGGCTTCGCCGGGCTCGTGCGGGGCACCAGCCTGGACTGGATCTACGACCCCATGGACGACGCGAAGCTCACGTGGGCCTTCATCTGGGAGCTGGAGATGGGCGGGCCGCGCGACCTCATGGACCGCCTGCCCTTCCAGGTCAACGCGGACGGGGACCAGTACCTGGAGGTGAAGATGCCCGTCCTCACGAACTACCAGCTCGAGTACGCGAGCTACCCCCGCGACTTCGACCCAGCGACCTACGCGGGCGAGATGGAGTCCATCGAGGTCATGGTGCAGCCGAAGGAGGCGTCCGCCGACGGCTACCCGGAGTACGCCCAGATGTTCGCGGACGGGGCGCTGGACGTGCTGGTCATCATCGGCGGTGACTACAACGAAGCGCGCTACGACCGCCAGAACGCCCAGGCCATGTTCGACTGGCTCCGGGGGGCCGGCTACGAGAGCCCGGTGGACACGCTGGCGGACCTGAAGCTGGACTCCGGGCCGTTCACGAAGACGCTCAAGGCGAACGGCGAGACCATCCAGGTGAACGTGACGCTGGTCCACCCGGACATCGTGCCGGTGGCGGACCTGGACCAGCTCCGCGACGCCATCATCGAGGGCTACGAGACGGCCGACGTCGTCTTCTACGACGGCCACGCCGGGCAGGACCCGGACTACTCGGGCGTCGTCTACCACTACCACCCGCGCCACGCCATCAGCGCGACGGATCTGGGGAAGCTGCCGCTGCCCGAGAAGTACCAGATCTACGTCTTCAACGGCTGCAAGACCTACAGCGCCTACCCCGAGGCGGTCATGAAGAACGAGACGAAGACCACGAAGAACCTGGACATCGTGTCCACGGTGGACTTCTCGTGGCTGAGCCAGCAGACGTTCACGACCTCGGGCTTCTTGGTGCAGCTCATGGCCCGGTCCGCCGGGAGCCACGATCCGCGGACCTGGGGCGAGATCCTCACCCAGATCAACAAGTCCGCCAACGCCAACGTCTACTACGGGGTCCACGGGATCGACGACAACCCCCACCTGAACCCCTACGCGGTGACGAGCACGCTGTGCGAGCCCTGCGGGCGCAACGGCGACTGCCCGGGTAACGGGAACCTGTGCGTGCGCCTCCAGACGGGCTCGGTGTGCGGCGCCGAGTGCACGGCGGACGACGCCTGCCCCGAGGGCTACCGCTGCGCCGACATCGCGGTGGGCAACCAGATCACCGGCCGGCAGTGCCTGCCGAGCTCGTTCACCTGCCAGTAGAGACGGCGGCCCGGGCCTCCGCGCCCACGGTGCCCACGAGGATCTCCGCCACGGGGCTAGGGACGTCCTCCGCGTTGGGTGCACGCGCGGGCGTGAGCGGTTGGAGCGTCAGAGACACGCCGAGCCGCTGGCTGGGGCCGCGGAGGGAGCGGAGGATCTCGCGCGTCTCACCCAGCGTCGCGGGCCGCGGCGTGTAGTCGCGGCGCTCGATGTAGAGCGGCAGCAGGCGGGCGTCGGTGAGCGAGAGGCTTGACGCCCCCACCGTAGGCGGCGCCCCCTCGCGCTCCCCCAAGGTGACCCGCAACAGCGCCCCGCGCCGCATCTCCCGCGCGGGGTTGCTGAACACGAGGTTGCCCAGCGAGTAAGCGATGAGCGCCCCTCGGTAGCGCTCTAAGGCGCTCAAGACGTGGGGGTGGTGGCCCACGATGAGCCTGGCGCCAGCGTCCGCGAGGGCGTGGGCGAGGCGCCTCATGCGGGGCAGCGGGGGGACCAGGTACTGCTGCCCCCAGTGGATGGACACGACGACGAAGCAGCCCCGCGCGGCGAGGGCGCGGACCCGCTCCACCAGGGCCTCGGGCTGGTACTTGGGGCCGGTGGCCCGGCGACGCACGGCGCGGTCCCGCCGGAGGGGGTAGTAAGCGATGGCCGCCTCTCCGGGCGGCTTGTTGAGCTTGGTGGTCGCCGGGACGATAGCCACGCAGCGGGTGCCCTCCCCCGCGATCCAGGCGCGGCGCGCCTCCTCGTCCGTGTCCCCGGTGCCCATGACTTGGACGCCCGTGGCGCGGAGCGCCTCCAGGTTCTCCAAGACGCCCGCCGGGCGCCCGTCCAGGGCGTGGTTGTTCGCCGTGGTGACGAGCGTCACACCGGACATGGCGAAGACCTGGGCGGCGGCGCGGGGGGCCCAGAGGTTCCAGCGCCGGGCCACGTACTGGGGGTTGGTGCGCAGGAAGACCGCCTCGGCGTTCACGGTGACGAGGTCGGCGTCCCTCCAGAGGGCCGCCAGGTGGCGCAGGGGGTTCTGAGACGGCTTGAGGTGCGTGGCGTTGGGTGCGATGGGGCGCCAGGTCATGGACACGTCGCCGCCGAAGACGAGCACGCGCGGGGCGGGGCTGGCGGCGCGCCCCCGAGGCGCGGCGACTCCTGCCACCAGGGGCACCAGGGCCACCAGGGCCAGGAGGAGTTGAGTCCAGGGGCCCAAGGCAGCGCGACGAAGGTGAGCGGGGTGGCGCATGGTCTCTCGGATACCGGGGCCGCTGGGCGCGGGCAAGTTTCCAGGCCCCACGGGCCGCTCCTAGGACCGCGACCGCCGATCCCGCATCCCCTCCCGCAACCGCCGCCGCATCCGCATCCGCATCCGCAACCGCTGCCGCGACCGCAACCGCAACCGCCTCCGCGACCGCAACCGCCTCCGCGACCGCGACCGCTTCTGCTTCCGCGCGGTCCGCTGCGCCTGCCTTCTGGCTGAGCGCCACGTGGCGGGCCGGGCCTTGTTCCGTGGGGGGGGGCGCCGTGGGCATGACCAGGGTACCGGCTGGGGCGCGGCGGGCCGCAAGGCCAAGCCAAGACCCACCCGCTCCTCGCCATGCTCCCTCCGCTCGCTAGGCTCGCTGCGGTGCGCGTGGCTCCGGGCGGGTGGCTCTTGGTGGCGCCTCCGGCGCCAGCCTTGCCCCCCGCCGACCCCAGCCGGTGGGGGACACCGTCCCCCGGACGGGCCGGGCGGCACACACTTCGGAGTCACACCATGCTTCACATCTACCGCGACGTTCTCGACCACCTCCGCGACCTGCGCGGGCCCATCGCCACCATCCAGCGCCACGACCGCGACCTCGCCCGCCAGCTCCGCCGGGCCGCGGCCAGCGTCCTGCTCAACCTCGCCGAGGGCGCCGGCCTCCGGGCCGGCCACGCCCGCGAGCGCTTCGGCACCTCGCTCGGGAGCGCCATGGAGGTCCGCGCCTGCCTCGACGCAGCCGAGGCCCTGGGCTACTTCCCCGGGCTCGCCGGGGCCGAGGCCGACCGCATGGACAAGATCATCGCCACCCTCTGGCGGTTGGCGCGGTGACGCACTGCGCGGGCGGCGTCCCACCGGGCGCCGCTCGCGCAGTGCGTCACCGTGACCGCGACCGCGACCCCATCCGCCACCGCAACCGCTGCCGCAACCGCAACCGCAACCGCAACCGCAACCGCTGCCGCCTGCGCGGCCGTGGCCCGCTCAGGGCGTGACCACCTCGCCGCGCGTGACGCGCACCTCCTCGGGGTGGGTCCCCCCTGGCGGGATGATCTCCAGGGTCACGTCCGACCCCTCCTCCCCGCGGATGAGCTCCACGGTGCGCCGGAGGCCCAGCGTGGACACGTCGACGCCGTCTACCCGGAGGATCTCGGCCCCGTGGGACAGCCCCATCTCCGCCGCGGGCGCCCCCTGGAACGTCTTGCCCACGTAGATGTGGCCCCCGCGCACGGCGAGCACGGCGCCGATCCCCGAGTACTCCATGCGACGCGCGTCGCGCCCACCCAGGGCACGCCGCAAGGGGATCTCACCCGCGTCCGCCTCCCCCCCCGGCTCCGCCGCCAGCGCCGAGACCACCCGCATGACGTAGCCCGCGCGACGCACCTGGAGGCTCAACCGCCCCGCCGGGAGTCCCGTGAGCCGAAACCGCCCGTCCCGCCCCGTGCGCGCCCTGGGGCCCATTCCCCGGTAACCAGCCGCCCGCGCCCCGGACATCATCACCAGGGCGCCCGCCAGCGGCTCCCCCGTGTCGCGGTCCACGACCGTCCCCACGAGCCCCCCACCCGGGTCCAGCACGATGTCCCCCGTGTCCGTCACCTGACCGGCCCGCACCACGTGCCCGTGCGTGCTCACGGGCGGGTAGCCGTCGGCGCGCACGTAGACCGCGTAGCGCCCCGGCGTGAGCCCCTCGAACTCGAACGCGCCACCCCCGTCCCCCACGTCCAGGGGGCGAGCGCCGTTCCCAGGACCCACGGCGAACACGCGGAAGAAGGGCACGGGCCGACCGCCGCGCTCCACGACGCGGCCCCGGAGACGACCGCCCGGCCGGAGCGTGAGGACGAGCTCGCCCTCCGCGGACAGCGGTGACTCGCGGGGGGACGGCGCATACGCCGGGTGGCTCGCCCACACCCGGGTCCGCTCGTTGGGCACCCAGCCAAGCCAGAAGCGCCCCTGGCTGTCCGTGAAGGCCGCCGGGCGGGGGGCGTCGCCCGCAGCACCAGCGCCCGCGGGCGGCCCGTCGGGCCAGGCCATCACGGCCGCCCGGGCCACGGGCTCACCGTCCGGGCCCACGACGCGCCCGCCAAAACCCTCGCGCGGCCGCAGCACGAGGCGCGCCTCCACCTCATCCCCCGCCCCCACGTGGACCACCTGGCGCGCGCGCCGAAAACCCATGGCCCGCGCCGTCACGGTGGCCTCCCCCGGGGCGACACCCTCGAAGGAGAAAGCGCCCCCCTCGTCCACCGACGCCTCACGGGGCCGCTTGCGACCCGGCGCGACCAGCTCCACGCGGGCGTCCGCCACGGGGCGCCCCTCGTCATCCACGACCAACCCCACCACGGACCCACCGCGGCTCATGTCGATGTCCACGTCGCGGAGGTGATCCCCGGGCGCCAAGTACAGGGCCTCGCTCTCCGCCATGGCGTAGTCGTCGTGCTCGGCCAGGAGCTGGATGCGCCCCGGCCCCATGTGCTCGATGTGGAAGGCCCCCGCGGCGTCCGAGGTCCCCTCGGCGGTGGCCGTGTACGCCCCGTCCGCCACGGGGGACTCCAGATACAACACGGTGAGCGTCGCGCCCTCCACGGGCTCCCCGTGGGCCATGACGTGGCCCTGGACGCTGGCCTCCTCAAAGAGCCCCAGCTCGAGATCGTCCACGGGCTCGCCCCCCGTGAGGTCCAGCGTCCGCGCGCCGTCGGGGTCCGGCCCGCCCGCCACGAAGCCCGGCGCCTGGGCCCACAAGCGGCAGCGCGCCGCCGGCAAGGCGTCGAAGGCGAAGGCCCCCTCCGCGTCGGCCCGCGCGCGCACCGGGGCGCCGTCGCCGCACGCGACCAGGGCCTCCGCGCCGGGCACGCCCTGGCGCGTCTCCAGGTCCACGACGTACCCCGCCAGGGCGGGCTGCGGAGCGGGAGGGGGCGCGTCCACGGCGGGAGCGGACAGGCGCTCGGAGGCATCCGGCGGGGGAGCTGGCTCAACCGTGGCGGCCCACCAGGCGGCGCCCGCGGCGCAGAGGACGACGAGGGCCCCGGCGAGGGAGAGGCGGCGGCGGCTCAGCACTTACCCCCAGCGCAGTAGCGCACGGTGAGGGAGGCCGGGCGGGTCATCTCCCGGGCCCAGCACCCCTCGGCCGAGGTGTCGAAGGTGAAGTGATACCGCTGGGTCCCCGCCCGCTGGCTGTCGAGCCGCGAGGTCACGGCGCGCCCCTCGCGGGTCCGGACGGTGAGCAAGAAGGTCGCCCGCTTGGCGCTCGGGGCCTTGTAGGTCACGGTGACGCCCAGGAGGCACCGCTGGGGCCCCTCGTTGGGGCTGTCGAGCTCCACGCCCCGGAACGAGAACCCGTGGTCCCGCACGTCCACGGCCGTGAAGCTGCTCCACGCCCAAGCCGCGGTGGACGTGAGCAGCGCGAGGGCCAGCACCGAGGCGAAGACGAGCCGCACGGCGCGCGCGGCGGGGCTGGGCGCGAGACGGGAGGCCAGGAGGCGCGAGCGCGGGCGTAGCATGACAGGGACCTCGATCACGACGGCCAGAGGATGAACGAGGCGGGCACCCGGAGGGGGCCCGCTGGCGCGGTGGCGAGCATACCAGAAACCGCACGCTTCGCCCGACGCGGGCCGGCTGCCCCAGATTCACGGGAACGGACGCACGCGAACGGACGCACGCGAACGGACGCACGCGAACGGACTCGCACGAGCCCCGGACTCGCGCGGGCCCCTCCGACCCGTGGAGGCGGGCGGGGGGAGACGCCGACGAGAGGCTGCCGTAGACTCCCCGACGCAAGGCACCCACGGCGCGCGCGGCGCGGGAGGCGGGGAGAGCATGGAAGGTCAGGGCGACGGGAGGCGGGAAACGAGCGGGGCCGCGCCCCCGGACCCAGCCCTCCAGCGGTGGGTCCACCTGTTGGACCAGCAGGAGATGGCGCAAGCCCCCTCGATCCTCGCGGAGGACGTGACGATCTTCGCCTCCCAGGAGGGGCGCGGCGGGCCCGTGACGATCCTCGACGGGATCGAGCGCGTGTCGGCGTGGATCGACAAGGCCCCCGCCGAACGCTTCGGCTACGAGATCGTGGCGTGGCGACCGGCGCCCCCGCGCCCCGAGCTCCCCCCAGCGGAGCGCACCATCTGGGCGCGCTACCGGGTGTTCCAGCGCGACGGGGGCTCGGACTTCGAGAACGGGGGAGAGTGGCACCTGGCCGTCGTCGGGGAGCGCATCGTGGGAGTGGCGCACGAGCCGGATCCCCTGTCGGACTGCGAGGTGTGAGGGCGCGCTCAGCGCTGGAGGGCCACGACGGTCTCCACGTGGTGGGTTTGGGGGAACAGATCCACGGGCTGGACGGCCTCGACCGCGTACCCGGCCTCCACCAGCGGTCCTAGGTCCCGGGCCAGCGACGCCGGGTTGCACGAGACGTACACGACGCGACGCCCACCCGCTTCCAGGAGGTGGCGGAGCGCCTTGGGCGAGAGCCCCGCGCGGGGCGGATCGACGACGACCACGTCCGGAGCCCCCCCGAGGGCCTGAGCCACGGCGCCGGAGGCCAGGGCCTCCCCGGCGTCGGCGGCCAGGAAGGTCGCGTTGTGGAGGCCGTTGGCCGCCGCCCTCTCGCGAGCCTGAGCGATGGCCTCGGGGACGACGTCCACGCCGACCACGCGGGCCGCCCGAGCGCTGCCCGCCGCGAGCACGGCCGCCCAGGTCCCCGTGCCGCAGTAGAGGTCCAGCACGCGCCAGGGCGGCTCCCCAGGGTGGATCTTCGCGTGGGGGCCGAGGGCCGCCCCGGAAGCCCCCTGCCCGCCCCCGAACCCGCTGGCGAGGCGGTCGATGACGGACGCCAAGACCTCGGCGCCGCGGGTGTTGGGCTGAAAGAAGGCCCTGGGGTGGAGGGCGAAGGTGAGGCGCCGACCGCCGGGGAGCTCCAGGGCCTCATGGATCACCGGGGCCCCCGCCAGGAGGTGCTCCTCCAGGCGCGTCCGCTGGCCTCGCACGGCGTGATGCTGCGTCCAATACACCGAGGTGAGGGGCGCCCCCAGGACCTGCGCGGCTTGGGTGACGGCCCGCCCGAACGCCCGCGCGACCTCGGAGGCCGGGCGGATCCCCTGGGCCGTTTCCACCTCGTCATCGCCGGACGTGACCAGCTCCACCATGCGCTCGCCGGTCCGCTTGCCCTCGCGGAGGGTGAGCTGGCGCAAGAAGCCTCGCCCCTCCCGGGCCTTGAAGGGCCGCAGCCCGAGGTCCTGGGCCCAGCGGGCCACGCGCGGCGGGAGCGCCGAGGCGAAGGGGCTCATGAGGGAGCACTCGGTGAGGGGGACCACCTCGTTGTGCCAGCCCGTGGGATAGAACCCCAGGGCGAAGGCGCGCTCCCGATCGTCGCCGAACGAGAGCTCCATCTTGTTCCGGTAGAAGAAGGGCTCCCCGGCGCTCTCCACGGGCGCCACGGCGGGAGGCGCCACGCCCGCGGGGGCGAGCGCCGCCCGCACGAGCTCCCGCTTGAGCTCGAGCTGGCGGGCGTAGGGGAGCGCCTGCTGGGTGCAGCCCCCACAGCCTTTCCCGGGCTGCTCCCGGGGCCCGAAGTGGGGACAGCGGGGCGCCACGCGCTCGGGCGCCGGTGTCACGAGGGCCACCATCCGCGCCTCGAACCGCCGGCGGCGCCCGCCCTCCAGCCGCGCCCGCACGCGGTCCCCCACGACGGCCTTGCGGACCTCCACGCGATAGCGCAGCGGCTGGGCTCCCGGCCCCACGAGAGCCTCGACCTCCGCCACGCCGCGCCCGGTGTCTCCCAGTCGCTCGATCGTGAGCTCCACCTCATCGCCACGCCGGAGCCCCCGCGGCAGTCGCACCGGGACGCCGGGCTCCACCCGCACGGGCGTTGCGGGCGCCGCGGCGGGCCCCGGGGTGCGCCCGGCGCGGCCGCCAGGGGCGGGGTGATCGTGGGTCATGGAGAGCCGAGGGATCGTGCGCGGGGACATGGCCGGGTGATACCCCGGCCCCCCCTGCCCCGTCGAGTGCGCGAAGATCTCGCGTGTTGGGCGCCTGGCACCCGGCGGGGGATCGGCGTTTTTTGGACAGCCCGCCGGGCCCGCTCCAAGGTCACAGAGAACGCTCACGGAGGCCCCCTATGTCTCGTCTCATCGCGCCCCTCGCCATCGTCGCCGGGCTCGCCGCGGCCGCGCCGGCCTCGATCGCCGCCCCCCCGGCTCACCGGCTGGTCCACGTCGTCCAGAGCGGCGACACGCTCAGCGCCATCGCCCACCGCTACGGCTGCCCCCTGGAGGAGCTGCTCCAGCGGAATCACCTGCGCAGCGATCACATCGTCGTGGGCTCCAAGCTCACCGTGCCCTGGCCCGACCCGCGCCTGCGCGTGGCCCCGGTGGTGCACATCTCCCAGCACCGCGTGCTCCCGGGCGAGACGCTCCTGAGCATCGCCGATCGCTACGACGCGGACGCGCGCTCGATTCGGCTCTACAACGCCATCTCCGGCGACCGTATCCGTGTGGGCCAGCGGCTGGAGATCCCCACGGCGGGCCCCGCGCTCACGCGGCACACCTACGGCTACGAGGTCCGCCCGGGTGACACCGTGGCGAAGATCGCCCGCCAGCTCGACGTGCCCGTGCGCCACATCCGCTACCTCAACCCGGACGCCGACCTGCGAAACCTAGAGGTGGGGCAGCTCCTGACCGTCTACCGCTACGAGCCCGTGAGCGACGAGGAGGCCACCGTGATCTCCCAGACGGGAGCGGACGACGGGGCCGTGTCGGCCGCGGGCGCGGTCGATGGGGCCAGCGAAGAAGCGAACGGGAACGTCGACGTGGACATCGACATCGACGACTTCGACGACGGGGAGGTCCCAGCGACCCCCAGCGAGCAGGCCCAGGGGGCCATCGCGGCCGCTGGCGAGGTCGTGGCCCGGGCCACGGGGAGCGCGCCGGGCGCCGCCAAGCCCGCCGCCAAGGCGAGCCCCAAGGGCGGCCCGTCCGCGCGACCCCAGCCCCAGGCGCCAGCGAGCGCGAAGACCAAGCCCCACGCGTCCGCCAAGGGCAAGACCAAGGGCAAGGCACTGGACCTGGGCCGGGCGCTGCGCCCCGCGCGGGGCGGAGCCTGCCGCTGCACGTGCCCGGAGCCCACGGCGCAGGCGAAGCCCAAGGCCGACGTGGACGACGACTTCGCCTACGAGCGGGGCGAGTAGAGCGAGCCGCGTTCCCCACCGAGCGAGCGAGGCGGAGCCCCGGACCGGGACTCCGCCTCTCGTGTGTCTGGAGCGGCTCTCCGTCGCCAGTGAGACCAGCTCAGAACGTGCCGGTCCAAGACCACGTGGCTGGGGCGGGAGGCGGCGCGAGCCCGGCGTCAGGCGCCAAGTCCAGGGATGGCGGGCTGGGGGCGCGGAGCGCCGCCCGCGGCGCGTCGCGGTTGTCCGCGGCGAGGAGAGGCGCCGCCACGAGGCCGCCCAGCCGGGCCGCGAGGAGCAAGGAGACGCCCACGACGGCGAGCGTGTCAGAGCCTCGGTCGATGCCCGCGATGGTCGTGCCGGTCCCCAGGCCCAGCCCCAGGAGGACGAAGGCCCCGGCGCCGGACTCGCCGGCGTAGAAGAGACCCGAGCTGGGAAGGAGGAGCTCCAACCCCAAGGCCGCCAAGGGGCTGGGCCCCGGGCCTCCGAAGCCGTGGGCGGGAGCGCGCGTTCCCCGGATGGGCGGGGGGGGAGGTGGCGGGGAGAGGGGGGCGGCGAGGACCAGGTCGCAGAGGTCCTCGGCGGCGGCCACGGCGGCCACGACGGGGTCCTCGTCGGTCCGCACGGCCTGGGCAAAGACGCGGCGGGCCGGGAGCTGGACGGCCTGGAGCCGCACGGACGTCCCCCCGGCGGAGGGGGAGAGGGTCCCCACGAGCGCCACGGCGGCGCCGGCGCGCCCCGCCGCGGCCGCGCGGCAGGCGGCCACGCAGCGAGCCCCAGCGGGGAGCTGGGGCTGCACGGCGAGCAGCGGGGCCACGGAGAACCGCGGGGACAGCCGGCGGAGCGCCACGCCCCGGACCTGCTCCGCGAGGAAGAGCGGCATCGCGGGGTCCTCGGCGTTCGAGGGCGCGTCGAGATCGGTGACCACCAGGCGCGGGAGCGGAGCGCCCGGGGAGGCCGCGGCCCGGGGGCCAGGCACCAAGGCCGCCCCCGCGAGGGCGACGAGGAACGCATGGGCGGCCGCGCGGGGGATCATGACAGCAGCCCCCGGAGGTCCCGCGCGAGCTCCTTGGCGTCGCCGTACCGATCGGCAGGCCGCTTCGCCAGCGTCTTGGCGATGATCTGCCGGAAGCCGGGCGGCAGGGCGGGGTTGAGGCTCAGGGGGTCGGGGGGCGGGGTGACCCGGTGATGGTGGAGGACGTTGTCGCGGTCGAAGGGCCAGTTCCCGCACGCGAGCAAGAACAGCATGATCCCCAGGGAGTAGATGTCCGAGCGGTGATCCAGATCGCCGCCCTTGATCTGCTCGGGGGACATGTACAGCGGGGTGCCGGTGACCATCTCGTCGTTGTCGGGGCTGTTCATGGCCTGGGCGAGCCCGAAGTCCATGAGCTTAACCTCGCCCTCGCGGGTGATCATGACGTTCTCGAGCTTGATGTCGCGGTGGACGAAGCCCTTGGCGTGAGCGTAGGCGAGGGCCGAGCACAGGGGCTCGTAGACCGCCACGAGGTTCGGCAGCTTCATGGGCAGCTCGGTCCGCTCGATGAGGTCCACGAGCGTCTCGCCGTCCACGAGCTCCATGGAGATGAAGGGCTGCCCGTCCAGCTCTCCCTGGTCGTAGATCGTGACGATGTTCGGGTGGTTGAGCTTGGCGGCCGTCTTGGCCTCGCGGGTGAACCACTGACGCGCGATGTCGGTGGGCAGGGCCGTGTTGCGGATCATCTTGATGACGACCTCGCGCTCCAGGTTCCGGTCCAGCGCCTTGTAGATGACGCCGTTGCCGCCCTGGGCGATCTGGGCGATGAACTCGTAGCGATCGCTCGCGGGCGAGCTGAGCACGGAGGAGAGAGCGCGGAACTGGCCCGTGGTGTAGCGTGTGGCGCCTGGCGGCTGGGCCAGGGCCTGGACGCGAGTCTGGAGCTCTGGGGTCATGAGGCCCAGGTCCTGGAGGCGGCGGAGTTGGTCGGCGGCCTGGGTGGGCCGGTCGGCGCGGTAGAGGATCTCGGCCATGCGAACGATGGAGCGCCGGGTCTCCGGCCCCACGGAGCCCGTGGCGATGGCGTGGAGGACCATCGTGTCGTAGACGCGGTAGGCGTCCTCCGTGCGCCGTGACTCCTCGTAGACGCTCGCCAGGAGCTGGAGGGCCGTGGGGTAGTCGGGGGAGTCCGCCGTGACCCGCGAGAGGGCCTCCTCGGCCTCGGCCTGCTTGCCGTGGCGCAAGAACAGCCGGGCGGCCGTGAGCCACTCGCCGATCTCTTTGAGCAGCTCGGTGGCCCGCCCCACGTCACCGGCTCGCCACAGGGCCCGCGCGGCCTCCTTCTGCTTGCCCATGCGCAGGTACAGCGCGGCAGCCCCGTCGAAGTCGGACGCGCGCATGCGGAGCGCGGCGGCCTCGTTGAGATCGCCCCGGGCCTCCAGGACCCTCGCCAGGACCGCGGGCTCTCCCGAGCGACGCGCGAGCTCTCGCGCCCGCTCCAGCTCTCCGGCGCGCACCCAGTGCTCGGCGGCGACCCCAAGCTGGCCGGCCTCCTCGGCCCAACGCGCCAGCCGCTGCGCCGCCTGGGGGCCAACGCCAGCGCGCTCCAGCGCGGCCCGCGCGCGGTCCATGTCCCCGAACAGCCGCCACTGCTCCGCGGCCTCCTCGTGCTGTCCGGTCCGCTCGTAGAGCTCGGCGGCCGCGTCCCGACGCCCCTCGCGGGCGAAGGCGTCGGCGGCGTCCTCGAGCTGACCGGCGTCCCGAAACAGCAGGGCCGCCATGCCGGGCTCCCCGGCGGCCATGTAGACCTCGGCCGCCTTGGACATCTCGCCCGCGCGCTCGAACAGGCGGGCGGCCTTGTCCGGGTTGCCGCGCTTGACCTCCACGGCGGCGGCCTCGGCCCACATCTCGTGCTGCAGGTAGTACTGCAGCGCCCGGTAGTACTTGCCCTGGCTCACCTCGGCGGCGAGCTTGGCCTCCAGACGGCGCCGACGGCCGCGGGCGACCACCACGACCAGCGCGGCCAACACGACGACGGCGCCCACGCCCACGCCCACATAGAGCGGGACGCCCGCGGAGAGGAGCATCACCGAGAGCTCCTTCGCGCGTAGTGCCGCGGCTGTGGAGAGTGCTTGTCCGCCAACGTCCTGCCCCGCCTGCCCCCTGGGCGCCAGCCCATCGTGGTGTCCGCGACGCGCGCGGCCTCCACCACCGCCGATGGCTCCCTGGCGCGCCTAGCCGCGGATGCTACCACAAGGCGCCCCCGGCGCGTCACCCGCCGCGGCCTACCCCGCCGCGGCCTACCCAGATCCGCCACATACTCTGCGGACCGAGGCGCAGGAGGCCGCGTTTGGGCAAGGAGGCAAGCGGCTG
>CAYZID010000029.1:0-3053 GCA_964478315.1 uncultured Myxococcales bacterium
GCCCGCGCCGTCGAGCTCGACCGTGTTCGCGGCGACCAGACCGGCCGCCCCCGCCGGCGGCGCGCCGCCCGGGCCCGCCACGTAGAGCCCCAACGCGGGGCCGCCGCAACCGCCGCCGCCCCCGCCGCCCGCGCCCCCATGCCCGCCTTGGCCACCATGACCGCCGTTGGGGGCGCACCACAGCAGCTCCTGCCCCGAGCCGTTGGCGCCGCCCGCGCCGCCCGCACCCCCGTAGCCCCCCGAGCCCCCCGAACCGCCGTGGCCCCCGGGCCCGCCCTCGCCCGTGACGAGGACGTTGTCCTCCAAGACCGGGAGCGACTGGGGCGGGCTCGTGTAGACCAAGAACAGCGCGAAGGACCCGCCCCCGCCCTGGCCGCCGCCGCCTCCCTGCCCCCCGCAGCCCCCGGAGCCGCCGCCGCCGCCCGAACCGCCCAGGTCGAAGCTGCCCACCACGCCGGGGTCGCAGCCCGCCGTCTCCACGCCGCCGCCGCCACCGCCGCCGCCGCCACCGCCACCGGGTTGCCCCGCGCCCCCCGAGGCGCCCGCCGCGGCCACCCAGCCTCCGTCGGAGACCGTCCCCAGCGTCGTCGCGCACCCCGTGCCCCCCGCGCCGTCCCCGCCCGGGGCACCCGCCTGCCCGGCGCCGCCGTCGGGGTTCGCCAGGGCGACGTGGCAGGAGTAGCAGTTCAGCGTGTCGTAGCCGCACACCTTGCCGTCGTCGTAGGCGGTGATGAGGCCGTCGGTCCCCGGGGCGCCCCCGGCGCCGCCCCCGGGGCCCACGCCGGACTTGCCCGTGGCGGCGGCGAGGGGGGTCTGGTTGTCCACGGCGGGGCACTCGTCCGCCGGGCCGTACTCGTCGAAGTCTGGGCACACGGCGGAGCCGCCCTGGCCGCCGGAGGTGGTCACGCCGCCGCACTGGGCGACCGCCCCGGCGCCCCCCGCCGTGTGGTCCGAGGGGTCGCACGCACCCGCGGCCTCGTGGGCCGCCACGCCCGCGCCCCCCGTCTTGCCGTCCTCCCCGAAGGCGCCGGGCGCGCCGTCGGCGCCGGGCCCGCCCACGCCGCCCACGAGGCGGTTGTCGTGGAGGACGACGCGGTCGCCCACGTCGCGCAGGTAGACGGCGTAGCTGGGGGCGCCCTTGGTGACGACCGTGGGCCCGAGCACGGTGACGCCCGCCAGCGTGGCCACCGGACCTGTGCCGGTGAAACCGCCCAGGAGGCCGCCCACGGCGTTCACGACGCCGGGCGAGGCCAGGCCCTCGGGGGCCGTGAGGACCGTCTCGAAGGCCGCGGGGTCCCAGACCGAGAAGTCGGGGGCGTAGCCGCCGAAGATCCCCACGCCCGGCACGAGATCCACGGCCTCCACGTAGGTCCCGGCGCCCACGTAGACCTGGCCGAGCCCCGTCTGCTGGGCCAGATTCACGCCGGCGTCCACGGTGCGTAGCGGCAGCTCCTTGGTCCCCGGGTTGGCGTCGCTGCCCGAGACGGACACGAAGATGGCGTCGTCCAACACGCCGTCCACGCCATCGCAGTCCTGGTCGATGCCGTCCGGCGGGTCGATGGGGCTCAGGTACTCGCACTCGCAGCCGTTGGCCTGCTCGCCGTCCACGTCCACCCAGCCCGCCTGGCAGGCGTAGGAGCAGGTGGGGATGGGCGGCGCCGGGTCGCAGAAGACCTGGGCGTGGGGCGTCCCGCCCAGGTCGCAGGCCACGTTGCAAGCCCCGCAGTGCTGGGGGTGGACGTACTTGCCCGTCGCGGGGTCGCGGAAGGGGTCGTCCACCGCGCCGTCGCAGTCGTCGTCCGCGCCGTCGCACACCTCGGGCGTGGGGTAGGGCGCGTCGCAGGTGAGCTGCCCGCCGGGCGTGCACAGGAGCGTCCCCTGGCAGGCGCCCAAGCCCGGAACCTCGTGCTCGCAGGGGGACACGCCCGAGAGGCCCTCGTCCACGAGGCCGTCGCAGTCGTCGTCCTGGGCGTTGCACAGCTCGGGTGCGGGCGTGGGGGCGTCACAGGGGCTCCAGCTCAGGTCCTTCTGACAGACCTGCTGCCCGGCGCAGCTCCCGGCGGCGTTCGTCACGGCGCAGGGGCGCGTGAGCCCCACCGTCTCGGGCGTGCAGCTACACGTCCCGCCCACGGGCGTGCACACGGTGCTCGCGCCCGTGGGCCCGGCAGGCCCCTCGCAGACGTAGCCGCTCGGGCAGGCGCCCGCGCCGGCGGTGGCGTCGCAGGGCGTCAAACACACGGGCTGGCCGTCCAGGACCTCGCACGCGCCGCCCGGCCCGCAGGCCGCCTCCGGGGGCGCGCTCGGGTCGCAGGGCTGGCACAGGCTCGCGCTGGCGGGCTGGCAGGCGGCGGGGCCCACGGGCACCCAGCCGGGGTCGCACTCGGCGACGACGCACTGGCCGGCCTCGCAGGTGGCCGTGGCGTGGGGGATGGTCCCCGCGCAGGCGTGGCCGCACTCGCCGCAGTTGGCGTCGTCGCTGTAGAGCCCCTGGGGGTCGAGGAAGTCCTCATCGATGACCCCGTCGCAGTCGTCGTCGGCCAGGTTGCAGCTCTCGAAGGCCGGCTGCTGGGCGTCGCAGCCCACCCAGCCCTGGGGCGGCTCGCACACCTCGAAGCCCGTGCACGTCCCCGCCGCGTTCGTGATCTCACAGGGCCGCAGCAGCCCCGCCGTGGACGCGGTGCAGTCCCCGCAGTCCTCGTCCGTGAGCCCGTCGCAATCGTCGTCCTGGCCGTTGTCGCAGACCTCCTCGCCGCAAGCGCAAGTCCCGCTGGCGGGCACGCAGGTCCCGAGCCCCGGCACGAGGACGTCCTCACAGAGGTAGCCCGCCGGGCAGCCCCCGGGCCCGTCGCACAGCACGGTGCACCGCGCGCCCAGCCCGGGGAAGCTGGCGCAGAAGGCGCCGCCCGTCCCGCAATCCGAGGGCGCCGCGCAGGCCACGCAGAGCATGTCCCAGCCCCCGCCGCCCCCGTCCGTGGGCACGTCGGTGGGCCCGATGTCCACCGCGCCATCCGGCAGCGGCGTGTCCGGCCACGGGGCGTCGGGCAGCGGCGTGT
>CAYZID010000029.1:3153-32636 GCA_964478315.1 uncultured Myxococcales bacterium
CGGGCTTCCAGCCGTCCCACACCGGCACGTCCGGCCCGGGCGTGTCGGGCAGCGGTGTGTCGGGCTTCCAGCCGTCCCACGCGGGCACGTCCGGCCCGGGCGTGTCGTAGAGCGCCGTGTCGGGCTTCCAGCCGTCCCACACCGGCACGTCCGGCCCGGGCGTGTCGGGCAGCGGCACGTCCGGCCCCGGCACGTCGTAGGTCGGCACGTCGTAGATCGTGACGTCGTAGAGCGGCGCGTCCGGCCCGAACCCGTCTGTGCGGTATCCGTCGGTGAGCACGGCGTGGGGCGACGTCACGCGGCCCTGGATCGGATCGGTGCAAGCCGCCCCGAGCGAGCAGAGAAGCGCCACGCTCGTGAAGGCGCTGGGGCGCGAGAAGCGATGAAGGAGACGGGGCACGGCGGAGCTCCACGGACGGGGAGGCCCGATCATGGTGGCGATCTCGGCGCCCCGCTGCAAGTTCGCTCTGGCCCCGATCCGCCACCTACTCTGGGATTCGGCTTTGCATCCCGCGTGTGGGCGGCGTGGGGCTGCGCGGCCCCACAAGCGGCTGGCCGCTCGACGTGACGCAGCCACGCCTCCGCGCCCAGCCGCTTGCCTCCTTGCCCAAACGCGGCCTCCTGCGCCTCGGTCCGCAGAGCAGGTGGCGGATCGGGGACTGGCCGCCCCGTCCGCCCCACGTGGGGCGGGCGGCTCCGCCGCGGTTGGATGTCTCCCGGGTCTCAGCCGGCGTGGGCGTAGGTGGCCCCGTGCTGGATGGCCTCGACGTTCAGGCCCAAGAGCTTCTTGTGGCGCTCGGGCAGGTGCAGGCGGAGGGCCTCGATGATGGCATCCAGGGGAACGATGCCGTTGGCCTCCACCAGCGCGCCCAGGGCGATGACGTTGGCGAGCCGCGGGTTGCCCAGCTTGGTGGCGTCCGCGGTGGCGGGCACGTAGAGGACCTGGATGTCGTCGCGCTCGCTCCGGGTCTTCACGAGGGAGGTGTTGACCACGAGCGTGCCGCCGGGGAGGACCTCGGGCTCGAACCCTTCCATGGATGGGAGGTTGAGGGCGATGCAGCTCCGGGGCCGGCGAATGACCGGGGCGCCGATGGGCTCGTCGGAGACGATGACCGTGCAGCGGGCCTTGCCGCCGCGGCTCTCGGGGCCGTAGGCCGGGAACCAGGTGACCTCCTTGCCCGCCTCCATGGCGGCGTAGGCCAGGAGCTGGCCGGCGAACAGCGTACCCTGGCCGCCGAAGCCGGAGACGATGACCGAGTGCTCGCCCGTGGACGGGGTCGACGGGTTGGACATGGGGGACCTCCTAGCGCTTCTTGCCGAGGGCGGCGACCTCGTCCGAGACGCGCACGTCGCCGATGGGGTAGAACGAGACCATCTCCTCCTTGGCCCAGTGGGTGGCTTCCACGGGGCTCATGTGCCAGTTCGTGGGGCAGGTGGAGAGGATCTCGACGATGCTGAAGCCCAGGCCGGCGAGCTGGACGTCGAAGGCGCGACGGATGGCCTTCTTGGTCTTGCGGATGCCGCCGGGGTCCAGGACCTGCTGGCGCGTGCTGTAGACGACGCCGGGGAGCATGCCCAACAGCTCGGCCATCTTCATGGGGTAGCCGGCGGTGGGCACCGTGCGCCCGGTGGGGCTGGAGGTGGTCACCTGGCCCAGCAGCGAGGTGGGGGCCATCTGGCCGCCGGTCATGCCGTAGATGGCATTGTTGATGAAGATGGTGGTGATGTGCTCGCCGCGGTTGGCGGCGTGGATGATCTCGGCCGTGCCGATGGAGGCGAGGTCACCATCGCCCTGGTAGGTGAAGACGACGCGGTCGGGGCTCACGCGCTTGATGCCCGTGGCCATGGCCGGGGCGCGCCCGTGGGAGGCCTCGGCGGAGTCCATGTTGAAGTAGTTGTAGGCGAGCACGGCGCAGCCCACGGGGACCACGGCGATGGTGCGCTCGCGCACGCCCAGCTCGTCGATGACCTCGGCCACGAGGCGGTGGACGGTGCCGTGCGTGCAGCCCGGGCAGTAGTGGGTGTCGACGGCCGTGAGGCTCTTGGGCCGGGAGTAGACCTTCTCGAACCCCGCGGGGACCTCTTGCGTGGCGGTGGTCATGGCTCAGCCCTCCTCGCTGTGGGTGGTGGTTGTGGTGGCGATGAGCTCGTCCAGGGCGGGCATGATGTCCTCGGGCAGGGGGATGACGCCGCCCATGCGGCCGTAGAAGCGCACGGGGGCGCGGCCCTCCACGGCCAGGCGGACGTCCTCGACCATCTGGCCGGCGTTCATCTCCACGACCAGCACGCCCTTGACCTTGCTGGACAGCTCGGCGATGCGCTTGGACGGGAAGGGCCACAGCGTGATGGGCCGGTGGAGGCCCACCTTGAGGCCCCGCTGGCGCGCTTGGTGGACGACGGTCTGGCAGATGCGCCCCACGGTGCCGAAGGCGACGAGGAGGTACTCGGCGTCCTCGACGTCGTACTCCTTGTAGCGGACCTCGTTGTCCTCGATCTCGCGCAGCTTCGCTTGGAGCCGGAGGTTCAGCTCCTCCAGCTTGTCGGCGCCCAGATAGAGCGACGTGATGACGTTGTGGGGACGATCCTTGGCGCCGGTGAGGGCCCACTCGGCGCGCTCCTCGGGGGTGCGCACGGGGCGGAAGTCCGGGAGCTCGGCGGGCTCCATCATCTGCCCGATGGAGCCGTCCGCCGCGACCATGGCGATGGTGCGGTACTTGTCGGCCAGGTCGAAGGCGAGCACGGTGAGGTCGATGGCCTCCTGCACGTTCCCGGGCGCCAGAACGATCATATGGTAGTCGCCGTGGCCGGCCATCTTGACGCACTGGAAGTAGTCGGCCTGGCTGGGCTGGATGTTCCCCAGGCCAGGGCCGCCGCGCATGACGTTGATGAAGACGGCGGGGACCTCGGAGCCGGCGATGTAGCTCAGCCCCTCCTGCATGAGGCTGATCCCCGGGCTGGAGGACGAGGACATGGCCCGCGCGCCAGCCGAGGCGGCGCCGTAGACCATGTTCACGGAGGCGACCTCGCTCTCCGCCTGGAGGAAGACGCGGCCCTCCTCGGGCATGCGCTTGGAGAAGTGCTCCAAGACCTCCGTCTGGGGCGTGATGGGGTAGCCGAAGAAGGCCTCGACGCCGGCGCGGATGGCCGCCTCGGCGATGGCCGTGTTGCCCTTGATCAGTTCCTTCGCCATGGTTCCCTCCGGGCGTACCTACGCGGCCTTCTTGGGTTGCTTCTTCCGACGGTAGACGGAGAACACGACGTCGGGGCAGACGATGGCGCAGACCGTGCAGCCCGTGCACTTGTCCATGTCCGTGACGACCACGGGCGGGTAGCCCTTGGCGTTGAAGCGGTCGTCGGCGAGCACGAGGATGTCCTGGGGACAGGCGTCCACGCACAAGCCGCAGCCCTTGCAGCGGTCCTCCTCTAGCTGAACCCAGCCCTTACCCATCGCCCGACCTCCTTGTGCCTGATGTCAGTCGTGTCGTCACGTCACGCGCATGGGCCCGCGAGCTCGCGGTGCCCTCGCCTCTCGTCCCCTGCTCGGCAGGTCAGGCCCTCCGGCCCTGCCCCTCCGCGGAACGCCTTCCTCTAACACGAACTCCTGACGTGTTTCGAGCGTGTTTCGTCGTGGCGGCCCCGCTCCACCGCCCGATACCTGGACCACGGTGACCGCGGGGGTTCCAGCCCAGATCCGCCACTTGCTCTGCGGACCGAGGCGCAGGAGGCCGCGTTTGGGCAACGAGACAAGCGGCTGGGCGCGGAGGCGTGGCCGCGTCACGTCGAGCGGCCAGCCGCTTGTGGGGCCGCGCAGCTCGACGCCGCCCACACGCGGGATCCAAAGCCGAATCCCAGAGTAGGTGGCGGATCTGGGTCCAGCGCTGAGCCTTGCTCCCCCCCTGCCCCCGCGCTACAAGCTCGCGCAGGCGGCGGGGACGCGGCGGGTCGCGGCCCGCCGAACCGCGCATGGGGCGCGAGTCGGGAGCCGGGAGGCGAGAAGATGGGCACGCTGATTCGAGGTGGCACGGTCATCACGGCGCTGGACCGCTATCGGGCCGACGTCTACTGCGAGGGCGACACCATCGCCGCCGTGGGCCCGGACCTGGGGGACCTGGCCGGCCCGGGCGATGAGATCGTGGACGCCGACGGTGCCTACGTCTTCCCGGGTGGGATCGATCCGCACACCCACTTCGAGTTCCCCTTCATGGGGACGGTGAGCGCCGACGACTTCTACGACGGGACGGCCTCGGCCATGGCGGGGGGGACGACGACGGTCCTGGACTTCGTGGTCCCCGAGCGGGGTGAGCCCCTGTTGGACGCCGTGGCCCGATGGCACGACAAGGCGGCCAAGAGCGTGGGCGACTACGGCTTCCACATGGCGCTCACCGAGGCGCGCGAGGACGTCTTCGCCGACATCCCGCGCGTGGTGCGCGAGGCGCACATCCCGTCGTTCAAGGCGTTCATGGCCTACAAGGGGACGGTGGGCGTAGACGACGAGATCCTCGTGCGCTTCCTGCGCGCCGTCACGGCCGCGGGCGGCGTCTTGTGGCTCCACGCCGAGAACGGTGACGCCATCGCCGATCGCCAGCGGGCGCTCATCGCCCAGGGCAAGACCCACCCGCGCTGGCACGCACGGAGCCGGCCCCCCGAGTTGGAGGGCGAGGCCGTCCATCGCGCCCTGGTCCTCGCCGACCTCGTCGACGCCCCCGTGGGGATCGTCCACATGTCCAGCGGGGACGCCTACCGCGCCTTCGCCGAAGCCCGTGTGCGCGGTCAGCTCGCCTTCGCGGAGACGTGCCCGCAGTACCTGGTGCTGGACGACTCGGTGTACGACAAGCCGGACTTCGAGGGCGCGGCCTACGTCATGAGCCCGCCCATCCGCCCGGCGGGCCACAGCGAGTGGCTGTGGCGCGGGCTGGCCAACGGGCTCATCCGCACGGTGGGCACCGACCACTGCCCGTTCCGCCAGGCGGACCAGAAGGTCTTGGGGCGCGACGACTTCACGAAGATCCCCAACGGCGGCCCGGGCGTGGAGAACCGCCTGGAGCTGCTGTGGCACTTCGGGGTGGCGGCGGGGCGCTTCGACGCGCACCGCTTCGTGGAGATCACCTCGACGAACGTCGCCAAGCAGTACGGCCTGTACCCGCGGAAGGGGGCCGTTCGTGTGGGTGCCGACGCCGACCTGGTCGTCTTCGATCCCAACGCCCCCAAGACGCTGTCCACGGAGACGGACCACTCGCGGTGCGACCGCTCGCTGTACGAGGGCTTCGAGGTGTCGGGCTCGGTGCGTCACGTCGTGGCCCGGGGGCGCGTGCGCTTCACCGAGGGCGCCCTGCGCGTGGAGCGGGGCGCCGGGCGCTTCCTGCCCCGTGAAGGCGAGCCGACGGCCTGAGCGCGCGGCGACGTGCGGCGCGAGTGAGTGCGCCGAGTGAATCTGGCCGGGAAGCCCCGCGTCGGTGCCGTGCGTTGGTAGAGAGCACTTGGCCGGGCCCCCCGGCCTGCCCCCCGGAGATCCTCTCATGAAGTCCTTGCTGTTCACGCTGCTCACCGCGCTGGGCGCCGCGCCCGCCCCCCCGGCCGCCTCTCCCAAGCCCGCGGCGCCCGCCGCCGTGCGGGCCGCCGCCCGCGCGGCGGACGTGACGCTGGATCAGGCCGTGGACGGCGTGCAGCGCTTCTACGAGCAGGTCACGGACTTCCGCGCGACCTTCCGCCAGGAGGTCCAGCGCAAGAGCTTGCCCCGCAAGCGCGTCCACCGGGGCAAGGTCTTCTTCAAGAAGCCTGGGATGATGCGCTGGGACTACACGCAGCCCGAGCGCGTCCTGTACGTCTCGGACGGCGAGGTCCTGTGGTCCTACCAGCCCGAGGATCGCCTGGTCTACAAGATGGGCGTGAAGGACAGCGAGCTCTACAACGCGCTCAAGTTCTTGTTCGGACAGGGGAACCTCCGCAAGGAGTTCGACCTGGAGCTCCTGCCTCCCGACACGAAGGCGAATTTGGTGCGTCTGGCGCTGACGCCCAAGCACAAGCAGTCCAACTACAAGCGGTTGGTCTTGGCCGTGGACCCGGCCCGCTTCGAGATCCGCGAGACGGAGCTGGTGGACCCCCTGGACAACGTGAGCCGCATCCAGTTCAAGGACCTCTCCTACGCGCCTCTCAAGGCGTCGGGCTTCCACTTCACGCCGCCCAAGGGCGTCCAGGTCCAGGACCTCCAGGCGCCCAGCGCGCGCAAGCCGCAGAAGTAGCGGCCGGCTCTGGTCACACGGCGGGTCTGGTCCTACGGCGGCCTGGCGCTACGGCGCGTCGAAGTCCCGTCGGTAGACGGCGTCCACGAGGACGAGGAGCAGGACGGGGAAGAGCAGGCGCAGGACGGCGAGGGCGCCGAAGTGCTGGTCGATGAGGGCGATCTGGAGGGCCTGGCCGCCCAGGGCCACGGCGGCGTAGACGTGCGCCATGAGGCGCCCCGAGAAGCGTCGTCGCCGCCACAGCCCGGTGGCAGCGACGAGGAGGAGCGCGACGGCGAGGGCCTCCAAGGCCACGCGCAGGGTGAGGGTGCCCTCGTCCACGCCCAGGCGCTGGGCGACGTCGCCCAGGATGGGGAGCGTCAGGGCGAGCCCCGCGGCCTGGAGCCCCGCGACGACGAAGCTCGCCACCGAGAGCCACGTGAGCCCCGCCCGTCGCTGGCCTGCGCCGCCATCCGCTGGAACCACCGTACCTCCTCGCCGCGCCCCGCCGCGCGGGTGGGCTCCCCGCGATGATGCGTCGACCCGGGCGGAGGCGCCAGCCGCAGCGGCCCACGTCGCACCGGAGGAAGCAACCCGGGAGGGGCCGCGTGGGCGGAGGCGGGCGCGGAAGCGGGCGCGGACGCGGGCGCGGAGGCGGGCGCGGAAGCGGGCGCGGAGGGGCGCCAGGATTACTCTCGGTCGCCGTAAGGCACGAGAACCATTGGGTCACAGTCCGACCGCCCGGCGCCAGGATTACTCTCGCCAGGATTACTCTCGGTCGCCGTAAGTCACGAGAACCATTGGGCCACAGTCCAGCCACCCGGTGATGGGGCGGAGGCGGGCGCGGAAGCGGGCGCGGAGGCGGGCGCGGAGGCGGTGGCGGGCGCGGAGGCGGGCGCGGAGGCGGGCGCGGAGGCGCGCACGGAGGCGGGCGCGGAGGCGGGCGCGGAGGCAGCGGCGGGCGCGGAGGCGGGCGCGGAGGCGCGCCAGGATTACTCTCGGTCGCCGTAAGACACGAGAACCATTGGGCCACAGTCCGGCCGCCCGGTGATGGGGCGGAAGCGGGGGCGGAGGCGGGCGCGGAGGCGGAGGCGGGCGCGGAGGCGGGTGCGGGCGCGGAGACGAACCAGGGGACGAGGCCGCGCGCGGGCGCGGGCCAGCTCCTTGATCTCGCGGGTTTGAGACAGTAAAAGGCGGCGTTCATCCAGCTCCCACGAGGTACTCATGCGCCGCACCTTCCGGGCCCCGGCCCCGCTCGTCGCCGCCCTGCTGCTGCTCACCGCCCCCGCCTGCGACCAGGGCGCCGCGCCCGCCGAGACGGGATCCACACCCGCGGACGACACGGCCTGCGGGATCGTGGCCTGCGGCGTGGACGAGAGCGCGCCGGACGACTACGACGTGGACCAGGTCGTCGTGGACGTGGAGGGCGGCAAGGCCGACGCCGCCGACGAGGTCTTGCTCATGCTCCAAGAGGTCACCGCCGACGGCAGCCTGAGCGCCGCCGACGTCGAGGCCCTGTGGGAGGAGGCGGGCAAGAAGAAGAGCAAGGGCGAGCTGAACGTCATCCGCGAGGCCATCGACCGCGCTCTGGCGACCTACGAGGTCACCGACGAGGCCATCGCCAAGGCCCACAACCTGGCCCGCATCGCCAACATCGCCGACGAGGAGGAGGTCGCCACGCTGCTGAGCGGCCTGTCCTTCGCGGGCACCGAGATCCCGGCCGCCGTGGCCGAGGTCGTGGCCAACGCGCGGCTACGTGGCGCCGTGGCCTACGACGTCACCGAGGTGGACGACGACGGCGAGCAGATCTGGACGCACTACCCCTCGGTGTCCCCGCCGGTGGGCAACATGGCCTTCGAGTACACGGAGATCACCCCCCAGGTGCTGGCCGACGACGTGGCCGACACGGAGGTCGTCTACAACGCCATCATCGGCACGGAGACGAAGACCACGCCCTGGGGTCAGGAGTACCAGGCCGTGAAGTACGAGGAGCGCAAGGGCGGCACGGGCAACATCCTGGCCCACTACGACGAGGTCTACCACCCCGACCTCTACGCCCGCGGCGAGCAGGGCCAGAAGTGGGCCAACAACTTCGCCATCCTCTCGGACGGCACCATCCACTGCCTGCCCGCCGCGCGGCGCGACATCAACCAGCGCCTCATCCTCACGAACCCGGCGCTGGCCCGGGGCAAGCACCTGCTGTTCAACGGTCACCTGGACGTGCGCGGGGGCGAGGTCATGGGCGTGGAGCTGTCCGGGCGCCTGAGCAAGCTCGCCGCCAAGGGCAAGGCCCGCTTCATCGACCCCATCGCGCTGTTGGAGGCCTGGGGCTTCGACATCATGCCCGGCCTCACCGTGCGCTGGGGCAACACCTCGGCCGGCACGCCCGTCATCCACGACGGCATCATCTCGGCCCCCGAGTCGGACTGACCGGGCTCGAGCCGCCGGACACGCACAAGCCCTCCCCTCCCCCCGCCCCTGACTGGAGCCCGCCATGCGCGCCACCCTGCTCACCACGACCCTCGCCGCCTCACTGATGGCCGTTCCGCTCCTGCTAGGGGCCCCCGCCTGTGACACGGGGGCGCCCGGAGAGCCCGCCCTGGACGATGAAGGCGCCAGCTTCGGCTTCGGCAAGGCCGACGGCCCGGCCGGGGGCTTCTCGGCCTGTGAGCTGCGCGAGGTGCTCAAGCTGGTCAACGAGTCCGCGACGACGGTGGAGCTCCTCAAGGACGACATCCACGTCCACACGAAGGCGGCGCTGCGCATCGTCGCCCACCGCGTGGGCCCGGACGGCGTGGACGGCACGGCCGACGACGACCTGTTCGACGACCTGGCCGAGCTGGACGCCGTGCCCTGGGTGGGCCCCAAAGCGCTGGAGGCCTTCGCCAACTACGTGGCCCCGCGCTGCGAGGTGGACCTGAGCACGCGCCCCTTCATCTCCAAGGAGACGTTCGCGCACTCCACGGGGGGCGGCTGGGGGCGGAACGCGCCGGAGTTCGAGGCGACGATGACGGTCACGGGGGCCGAGCCCCGGGCGCTCTACGAGGTCTTGAACCGCACCGATGCCAAGGGTCGGACGATCTTCAGCCGGCTGCGCAAGAACGAGATCATGACGGCCTTCACCTACGGCTTCGCCATCGACGAGATGCCCTGGGGCAAGGCCGAGACGGCGGCGCGCGAGGCCATCCCTTACGTGGCGCTGTCCATCGAGAGCGACCGCTACGTCCAGGACGACGGGGATGATGGGCCGCGCGAGCTGTCGCTGGGGACGGACATCTTCGACGACGTCTACTACGACACGAAGGACTACGACCTGTTCAACGAGGGGATGGTCCTGCGCGGGCGCGCCCGGTGGGACAGCGACACGGCGGTGCGCCGCCTGCTCATCCAGGCCAAGAGCGCCTCCACGGTGGACGAAAACGGCATCAAGTCCGCGGCCAAGGTGGACGTCCGCACCGACTCGGGCGACCGCTATCTTTCCACGCTGGACGACGACGTGCGCAGCGGCACGGTGGCGTGGACGGGGACGCGCGTGCCGGTGGAGCCCATCAAGACGGTCTACGACGCCCTGGAGGCCAAGGGGCTGCTCCACGACATGCAGGGCTACGAGGGCGTGCTCATCCTGGACCCCAAGGCCAACCTGCGGAGCAAGCGCAGCCGTTTCCACTTCAACCTCACGGACCGCGCCAACCTGACGGCCTTTTACAAGAACGGCCTGGCGCGCATCCAGCAGTCCATGGACACGGCCCAGGCGGCCCTGGACGCCGGGGCCATCGCGGACGGAGACAAGGCCGACGTGGAGGCGATGATCGCCTTGGGCCAGGGCATCATCGACGGCTCGCTCATCAAGAGCCGGGCCTTGGAGGCCCTGGCCGCGGTGCCCATGGACCCGCCGGTGACCGAGATCACGACGCTGCCGGACGCCTTCGCGGGGGTGACCATCCAGAACCAGCGCGAGCTGGACATCGACAAGGCCGTGGCCCAGGCGGCCGACGACCTGTTCGACGCGTTCTCCGACGCCCTGGACGGCGTGGACAAGGAGATCGCGGGCACGCGCAAGCTGGACTTCGACGAGTACGTGGACCTCTACGTAGCCTACCGCGTGAGCAAAGCCCCGGCGCTGGGGATCAAGACCACCTACCAGCCCTTCCAGGCGGCCTACCGGGACGTGGTGGCGGCAGGGGCCCAGGCCGTGGCCGACGAGATCGCCGCCTTCAACGCCTACGGGGCGCAGCAGAAGACGGCGGAGAACAAGGACTTCGTGGACTTCGAGCCCATGACCCAGGAGGCCTGGGAGGCGCTGGGCAAGCACCTGGACTTCGAGGTGCTCAAGATCTCCCAGCGGCAGGTGAAGAACGCGGGGACCATCGCCCACGCCCTGTGGTTCGAGCTGGCGCGGAAGTTCTACGTGCCCAAGGCGGCGAGCTCGTCCTGGAGCAACTTCGTCATCGACACCTTCGACGTCACCTACTTCGTGACCCCCGAGGAGTGGGCGCGCATCCCCGAGGACCAGCGGACGCCTGCCTACGAGCTGCCCGGGAAGTCCATCTTCCACACGAAGGTCGTCAACGAGGTCCAGATCGAGCTCACCCAGGTGGAGCCCTACATCGAGCGGATCCAAGAGCTCAAGGACCAGATCGCCAAGGACGGCTCCACGCCCGAGCTGGAGCAGCAGCTCGCCGGGGCTCAGTTCATCCTGGACGAGTCCATCCGCACCCTGCAGATCCTGGCCGAGCTCAAGGGCGACGACATCATCGACCGCCTGAAGGACGAGGGGCTCAAGGACGTGTCCTGGGAGCCCGCCAAGTACTCCAAGGGCCAGACCGCCCTGCGCATCCTCACCGACACCGACGAAGACCCCACCACCAACCCGTGAGCCGGCGCGCCGAGGCCGTCTGGGCCATCGCCCTCCTGCTCCTCGCCACCTGGGCGGCCTGCGCGGACGCCCCAACCTCGGTCGCGGACACGGCGGCGGACACGGACACGGACGCGGCTTCGGACACGGCCACCGACACGGACGCGGCTTCGGACGCGGCTTCGGACGCGGACGCGGACACGGCGGCGGACGCGGCGGCGGACACGGACACGGCTGCGGACGCAGTCTCGGACACGGGCACGGACACGACCTCAGACGCCATCGCGGACACGCCGGCGGATACGGCCACGGACGCCTCGGCCTGGACCTTCGACGCCTTCTTGGCCCAGTACGGCGTCATCACGACGGTCGCCGGGCGAGGCCTGGTGGGCGACAAGGGCGTGAACGGATGGGATCCGTCGTTCGAGGGCGGCCCGGCGGTGGACGCCGAGCTGTCGCGCCCCCACATCGCCCTGGCCGCCCCCAACTCCGACGGCGGCGACCTCTACATCGCCGACAAGGACGGTCATGCCGTGCGCCGCGTCACCGCGGACGGTCGCATCTGGACGGCGGCGGGCACGGGCGTTCCGGGCGACGACGGCGACGCCCCGGGGCCGGCCACCGAGCGGCGCCTGTCCTCGCCCAACGGGCTGTGGGTCGCGTCCGACGGGACCGTCTACATCCTGGACCTGGGCAACGACAAGGTGCGACGGCTGTCGGTGGACGGCCAGCTCTCGACGCTCTTCGTCGTGGGGGGCGTGGGGGCCGGGCGCGGGCTGTGGGTGGCCGACGACGAGGCGCTGGCCTACGTGGCGGCGGGCACGCAGCTCAAGCGCTGGACGCCCGCCGGGGGCGTCGAAGTCCTGGCCGACGGCTTCGTCTCCCTGGGCAACCTCGCCGTCGTTCCCCAGGGGGCGCCCGGGGGCACGGCCAGCCCCGACGCCTGGGCGGGGCAGCTCCTGGTGGCCGACCGCGGGGGGAGCCGCGTCTACCGCGTGGACCCCGCCAGCGGCGCGAAGACCGTCCTGGCCGGTACGGGCACGCCCGACGACCTGCCCGGCGGCGGCGACGGCGGCCTGGCCCTCCTCACGGGCTTGGACGAGGTGCGCGGCGTGTGGCCCCACCCCCGGGGCGGCTACCTACTGGCCTGTCACAAGGGGGACGACGTGTGGTTCGTGGACCCGGACGGGGTCATCCACGTCTTCGTGGAGGGCAAGGGGGGGGACACGCACGCGGGCGACGGGCTGCCGGTGACGGCGCCCGGCCCCAAGATCAGCGAGCCCCGCGCGGTGACCATGGACGCGGCGGGGAACGTCCTCATCACCGAGAACGACCTGGGCTTCGTGCGGCGCGTGGAGAGGCTCCCGTGACCGCCGCAGGAGAGACGATGCGGGTGACCAAGAGGCTGCTCATGTTCGGCTGGCTGCTGTCGTTGCTGGGGATCGGCTCGGCGCCGGCGTGTGGGGATACGCCCACGGCGGTGGCTCCACTGGGGAGCCAGCCCACGGCGGCGCTCCCGGCGGGCAAGGGGGACAGCGCGCTGCCGGGCGCGAGCGCGGGCGCTTGCCCCGCGTGGTCGAGCCCCTTTCTGACGGGTCACTTGGACGCCGGCGCGGCCGACGAGGTCTCGGCCCTGGTGGCGAGCCGCCAGCAGCCGGGCGTCCTGTGGGCCGTGGAGGACAAGGGGAACGCCCCGACCCTGTTCGCCACCGACCGCCGGGGGCGGGATCTGGGGCGCTGGACGCTGGTGGGCGCCAAGAACCGCGACTGGGAGGCCCTGAGCTTGGGGCCAGGGCTGCCCGGGGGGCCGGATGTCCTCTACGTGGCCGACATGGGAGACAACGGCGGCACGCGGGAGTCGGCGCGGATCTTCCGGCTGGAGGAGCCGCGCGTGGACGCCGCCGCGTCTTGGAGCCTGGACGCCCAGGGCCCGCGCGTGGATGTCATGGACTACGAGGAGCTGAAGCTGGTCCACGCCGACGGCGTGCCCCGGAACGTCGAGGCCTTCGTCGTGGACCCCGTGGACGGCGCCGCCTGGGCCATCTCCCGGGCCCGGGACGGCGAGGAGACCGTGGTGCTGCGGGTCGTGTGGCCGGAGGTAGGCCCAGACGCCGGCGCAGAGGCGGGCCTCGGCGCGTTGGAGGTGGCCTTGACCGAGGCGGACGCCCCGGGGCTGCGCGGCGAGGTCGTGGCGGCGGACGCCAGCGCCGACGCCGTGGCCGTGCTGTTCAAGTCGGGGGCTGTGCGGGTGTGGCGGCGCGAGGGGGGCGAGGGCCTGCCAGAGACGCTCCTAGACACGCTGCGCCGCGCCCCCTGTGAGGGGCCGGGCGGGGCCGAGCACACGCGCGCCCTGGCGCTGACCGGGGGCGAAGGCCCGGCGTGGCCGCCGTCCTGGGTCCTGGTGCCCGAGGGCAAGCACGCACCGCTCACGCGCGTGGAGCCGGCCGCGCCCTGTCCGGTGGCCGGAGAGGTCGAGCTGGCGGGCACGGTGCGGGAGGCCAGCGCCACCGAGCTGTCGGGCGTCGTCGCCAGCCGCCGGCAGGACGTCTTGTGGGCGCACAACGACGGGGATCGGAACACGCTCATGGCGCTCAAGCCCTCGGGCGAAGTCCTGGCGATCTTCTGGCTGGAGGGCGATCCCGCCGTGGATTGGGAGGACATCGCCCTGGGGCCGGGCCCCGACCCCGCCCGCGACTACGTCTACGTCGCCGACATCGGCGACAACAAGCTGGACCGCAAGCACGTCCAGGTCCTCCGCTTCCCCGAGCCCGCGGTGGATGGGGACCTGGGCGCGGAGGCAGCCGCCCTATCCGATATGGGCGTCCAGCCCATCACCGACTACGAGGTCTTCGCTTTGGAGTACCCGGGCAAGGCCGAGCACGACGCCGAGGGGCTCCTGGTGGACCCCGTGGACGGCACGGTCTACATCTTCACCAAGCGCAACCACGACGACGACGAGACGCGCCTGTACGCCGCGCGCACGTTGAACCCCGAGGCCAAGGTCGACCTGGAGCTCGTGCTCACCGAGGCCCAGGCCGAGCACCTGCACGGCGCCGTGACGGCGGCCGACGTGACGCCCCAGGGCGACTGGGCGGGGCTGCTCACGCGCTACGGCGAGGCCCGGTTCTGGTTCCGACCGGTGGGGACGGGCACGGCGCCGCTGTGGGAGGCGCTCCAGCACGCTCCCTGCCGCGGCCCCATCGCGCCGGGGCAGGTGGAGAGCCTGAGCTTCTCCCGGGCGCGGGACGGCTACTGGATGCTCCCCGAGGGCGAGGAGCCCGGCGTCTTCTTCGTGCCTTTCGTGGAATAGCCCCGATGGGGAATGCCCGGCGTGGAATGGCCGGGGGCGTGAAGCCCGCGGGCGACGGCGAGCAGGCCCACGCTGAGAGAGGGCCCGAACCCGCCGGGAGCACCCTGGCCGCCCAGCGGGTTTGGGGTAGGAGGGGCCCCGTTCAGTCGTCGCCGCCGCCGAACATGCTGCCCAGGCCGCCGGGGAGCTTGTCGGCGATGCCGGACGAGCCCAGGAGCGCCGGGAGCTTGTCCGCGTGCTCCTTGAGAAAGGCGATGACCTCCTGCGCCTTCTCCTCGCTGAGACCGACCTTGTTCATGAGCCCTTCGATGATCTCTTCCATGCGATCCTCCAGTGCGCCCCCGGGCGTGAGCCGCGAGGAGCGTGCGTCCATGTGAACGGTTGCGTCTCGGTGCCATAGCAAGGGCGACCTTGGGGAGCCAGGGATGGGCTCGACCTGCTTCTCGAAGCCCCACGACGTGGGTATGACGCCGCGCGTCAATCCCAGCCGTGCGGGCGATCTACGCGGAACGGGGACCTCCAGGGTCCGATTTGTCGGGTCGCGAGAAAAAACCGACCGAGAGGTTATCTCTCGATGCCCCGCATGGTAATGGGCCAACACAGTTGTTGCTGTTGCGCAATTACCTTAGCGGAGCATGAAAGCCCTTGCGCGGACCTCGCCGCGGCCAGAACCTTCGCCGCGGCGGGACCCGTCCACCGTGTCCCGCCCCAACGACGAGCGAACGCATGCGGCCCTACAGATTGGAGATCCCGTCGTTCGACAGCCCCCGCTTGCGGCGGTGGGCACGCCCTGGCGCCTCGCGGGAGGCGACCGGTGGTGCGTTGGCGGACCAGTCGCTCCTCGGGAGCCACACTGGAGGCGAATGTATGAAGAGGCTGTTCCCCATCGTCGCGCTCGCGGCGCTCGCCCTCGGCCCCCTCGGGGGGCTCACCGGCTGCGACGCCGAGCCACTGGACGCCCCCAAGGCCACGACGGGCCCGCGGGCCAAGCTGCCCAAGCCGCCCAAGCACGTGAACCACGCGTCCTTCTTCACGGGCGAGTACCCCGACGGGCCGTCGGTGACCAAGCGCTGCCTGGAGTGCCACGAGGAGCAGGGCAAGGAGGTCATGGCGACCGCCCACTGGCAGTGGCTGGGCAAGCCCGTGAAGGTCCCCGGGCACGACAAGCCCGTGCGGATCGGAAAGAAGAACCTGCTCAACAACTTCTGCATCACGACCGAGACGAACCGCGGGGCGTGCACGAAGTGCCACATCGGCTACGGCTGGTGGGACGACGACACGTTCGACTTCAACGACCCCACGAACATCGACTGCCTGGTCTGCCACGACAACTCGGGCCTGTACTCCAAGGGCAAGGGCGGCCTCCCGGGCGGCAAGGATGACGAGGCGCGGGCGGCCATGCTCAAGAAGGCGGCCCGGTCGGTGGGTCGGCCCAACCGCAAGAACTGCGGCACCTGCCACTTCAACGGCGGCGGCGGCGACGCGGTGAAGCACGGCGATCTGGACCAGACGCTGCTCTACCCCAACGCCAGCGTGGACGTGCACATGGGGCGCGAGAACATGGTCTGCGTGGACTGTCACACGGCCGAGCACCACGAGATCAAGGGGCGCATGTCCTCGGTGAGCGTGGACGACGAAGGCGGCGCGAGCTGCACGGACTGTCACGAGGCCAAGCCCCACAAGGACTTCCGCCTCAACGCCCACACGGAGCGCCTGGCGTGCCAGACCTGCCACATCCCCGAGTTCGCGGTGGCTGAGCCCACGAAGATGGACTGGGACTGGTCCACGGCGGGCAAGGACCTGCCCATCGACAGCGTCCACGTCTACTGGAAGATCAAGGGCAGCTTCCGCTGGGAGCAGCACGTCCCGCCCGAGTACGCATGGTGGAACGGCAACAGCGGGCGCTACCTCAAGGGCGACAAGTTCGACCCATCCAAGGTGCTGGTCCTCAACCCGCCACAGGGTGACCGCAAGGACCCCAAGGCCAAGATCTGGCCCTTCAAGATCCACCGCTCCAAGCAGCCCTACGACGTGGAGAACAAGTACCTCGTGTTCCCCCACCTCTGGGGCCGCGGGGAGGACGACGGCTACTGGAAGAACTTCGACTGGGAGCGCTCCATCCGCGAGGGCATGAAGGCCGTGGGCCTGCCCTTCAGCGGAAAGTTCGGCTGGGCCCGGACGAACATGTACTGGCCGCTGAGCCACATGGTGCAGCCCAAGGAGCACGCGCTCCAGTGTGGTGACTGCCACGGCGACCACGGCCGCATGCCTTGGAAGGAGCTCGGCTACGACAAGGATCCGCTGGGCAAGCCCAAGTTCGAACACGACGCCATCGAGCTCCTGGACGCGGACGAGACGGGCGTGGCCGAGTCGGGCAAGCCCCTGTCGCTCACCGCCACGTGCGGCCAGTGCCACGACGCCATGGACAGCCCGGAGTTCCTGGCCAAGCACCCCTACCACCGCAACGTGAACCCGGCGACGCTGCCCCCCGAGCGGGCCGCGCTGCTGGACCACGGCTCCAAGTTCCCGGCCAAGGGCGTGGACGACACGGTCAACTGCCTGCTGTGCCACATCCCGGGCTCGGACGCCGACGCGTGGCGCGCCGCCAAGGAGGCGGGCGACACCGAGTGGGCCATCTCCGCCACCTTGGGGCCCAAGTTCCTCAAGAAGGTCGGCGGCACCTGGAAGTGGAACGGCGAGGCCCTGGAAGACGGCGAGGTGGAGCTGGGCATGCAGCGCCCCACCGAGGCCAACTGCGGTCAGTGCCACGGCGCCACCCACACCGCGCGTGACCCCTTCGTCCTGGACGCCCACGCCGTGGACAGCAACTGGCAGACGACGACGACCGGGTCCGTCTTCTCCGGCCAGCCGGTGAGCATCTCGGGCATGAACTTGAAGGACAAGGACGCCCAGCTCCAGGGCTGGGACGTCCACGCCCAGCGGCTGGTGACGTGCCGCGAGTGCCACTACTCCACCGAGCGCCCCGCGCGGCTGCCTGGCAAGCCGTCGGCCCCTGTGGATCCCAGCCACAAGCGGAGCTGCAAGACCTGCCACGACGTGTCCAACCAGCACGACTGGCTGCCAAAGCAGTCCATCCACCTCTACAAGGTCGCCTGCCAGACCTGCCATGTACCCAACCTCCCGGCGGGCGCCGCCGAGCAGATCGACCGCACAGTCGTGCACCTGGATGGGACGCCTGTGTCCGTGTGGCGGGGCGTGGCCGACGCTGACAAGCAGGTAGACCCAGCGATCCCCTACCACGAGGGCGCCACGCCCATGCTGGGCGTCCTCCAGGAGCCCACCCGCAAGCCGCAGCTCGCTCCGTTCAACGTCGTCGCCACCTGGCGCTGGGCCGACGCGGACGGCAAGCCCGTACCGGCCGCCAAGGTTCGCGCCGCCTGGCTGGACGGCGAGCAGTACCGCTCGGACGTCCTCAAGGCCTTCGACGCGAACCAGGACGGCAAGCTCGACGACAAGGAGCTGCGCCTCACCGACGACGCCAAGATCAAGCTCATCGCCGACAAGCTCGCGGCGGCGGGCGTCAAGGGCCCCAAGATCGTGGCCGACGCCAAGCCCTACCCCATCCGCCACGGGGTCGTGGATGCCTACCGCGCCCAGCGCAAGTGCGAAACCTGCCACAAGGACCCCACGAACGGTGGTGTGGCGCAGTACGCCTCCCTGGGGCGCTATGTCCCAGGCGGTGTCGTGCCCGAGCTGTCCAAGGTCCCGGGCGTGACCCTGGACGCCAAGATCGAGCGCGCCGAAGACGGCGGCCTCAAGATCGTCCAGACGGCCGTCACCGCCCACGACCGCATCCAGCAGTTCCGCCCCACGGAGCCCGTGGCCCCCGCGCTGCCGGTGCCCGCGGCCAAGGCCGCACCGGCCAAGGAGGAGGCCAAGCCCGCCGAGCCCACCAAGGACGAGGCCAAGCCCGCCGAGCCCACCAAGGACGAGGCCAAGCCCGCCGAGCCCACCAAGGAGGATGGCGACAAGGCCGAGCCCACCAAGGACGAGGCCAAGCCCGCCGAGCCCACCAAGGGCGATGGCGACAAGGCCGAGCCCACCAAGGACGAGGCCAAGCCCGCCGAGCCTGCCAAGGACGACGCGAAGAAGGCCGAGCCTACCGAGGACGACGCGAAGAAGGCCGAGCCTGCCAAGGACGACGCGAAGAAGGCCGAGCCTGCCAAGGCTGAACCCCCCAAGGCCCCCGCCAACAAGGAGCAGTAGAGATGACCGACACCACGCAGGCGAAGCCTTACTGGAACCCCTACGTAGCCGGGATCGCGCTGGGCGTCTTGCTCTTCGTGTCCTTCTTCCTCGTGGGCGACGGGCTCGGCGCCTCGGGCGGCATCGCCCACGTCTCGGTGGCCGTGGAGAAGGTCGTGGCGCCCACCCACGTGAACGAGACGCCCTTCCTGGCGAAGCTCGGCGGTGGAGACAAGAACCCCCTGAACAACAGCCACGTCTTCACCATCATCGGCATCATCCTGGGCGGCCTGGCCTCGGGCTTCCTCGCCAAGCGCGTGAAGTTGGAGACCTTCCGTGGCCCCCAGATCAGCGACCAGACCCGCTGGGCCATCGCCCTCTTTGGGGGCCTCTTGATGGGCGTGGGAGCGCGCTTGGCGCGTGGCTGCACGTCGGGCCAGGGCCTCACGGGGTGCGCCACGGGCGCCGTGGGGAGCTGGTTGTTCTTCGCCATGATCTTCGTGGGCGGTTTCCTCATCGCCTACCCACTCCGCCGGCTCTGGCGCTAGGAGGACGTGACTATGGGACCCCTCAACCTCACCGAGAGCATCGGCGCGGCGGGCGAGAACATCGTCCTCGTCCTTCTCGGCGTCGCCTTCGGCTGGATCTTGGAATCCGCCGGCTTCGCGGACAGTCGCAACATCGCTGGGCAGTTCTACTTCTCGACCAACAAGGTCCTGAAGGTCATGTTCACGGCCATCGTGGTGGCCATGGCGCTCCTGCTGCTCAGCTCTAGCCTGGGCCTCATGGACCTGGACGCCCTGTGGATCAACCCCACGTTCCCCAAGACCGTCATGATCGGCGGGCTCCTCATGGGCCTCGGCTTCGTGGTGGCCGGGTTGTGCCCCGGAACCTCCCTGGCTAGCATGGCCACGGGCAAGATCGACGGCATGTTCGTCGTCCTGGGCATCACCCTGGGCATCATCGGCTTCGATGAGCTCGAGGGGAGCTTCGACGCCTGGTACAACGCTGGCGGATACGGCCCCATCACGATCTGGGGCGTGACGGGCATCAACCCCGGGTACGTGCTCCTCGTCGTCGTGCTGGTCGCCCTGGGGCTGTTCGTGTCCTTCGAGGCCATCCAGCGCAAACTCTACGGCGGTGACCCGCCCTCCCCCAAAGCGCGCATGTACCGCCGCGCGGGCGCCGGCCTGGCGGTCGGCGTAGCGCTGCTCGTGACGGCCCTGGGCCCCCAGACGCCCGAGGAGAAGTGGGCCTCCATGGCCGGGAACTTCACCGAAGCCCTGGAGGGGCGAGGCGTATACGTGGACCCCGCCGACATGCTCGACTCCATGGAGGACTTCTACACGGACCTGCGCATCATCGACGTCCGCACGGAGCCCGAATGGAACATCTTCCACATCCACGGCTCCCGGCGCGTGGAGCTCAAGGACCTCCCCAAGCTGGAGAAGGAGTTCAAGACCCTCCCCGGCAACGCCGTCATCGTCTTCGTCTCCAACGGCGAGAAGCGGTCCACGGAGGCCTGGAAGCTAGCCATGACCATGGGCCAGCCCAACGCCTACATCCTCGCTGGCGGCCTGGACGAGTGGCGCAAGATCTACAGCAAGGAGGCCGTGGCCAAGGCCAAGGAGGAGGAGGAGAAGAAGATGGCCAAGCAGATCGAGGTCGCCGAGAGCCCGGCCGTGCTCCCCACGAAGCCCAAGATGGACCCCAAGAAGTTCTGGGAGATCGGCCACATCCCGCTGTTCCCCGACAGCCGCCAGGACATCTGGCCCGACCACTGGATCGTCGAGCCCCCCCACGACCGGCCCATGGCCTTGGGGGACCGCACGTACCCGGCCCGGGTCAACCCCCACACCGCCCCGGAGCGCGAGTTCGAGAAGAAGATCAAGCTCAAGGTCAAGGTCGCCAAGGCGGGCGGCTGCGGCTGAGTCCCTCCCCAAGCCCTAGGTCCTTGGGGGCCCCGACGGCCGCCGCGCTCTCCCTCCCGAGCCCGGCGGCCGTCGCACGTTCGGCTTGGGTGTTTGGGGGACCCCTGGGTGGGCGTTCGGAGTCGGCTCCGCTTCCGCGGCCGCGATGACAACCGCTGCCGCAGCCGCTTCCGCCGCCGCAGCCGCAACCGCAACCGCAACCGCAACCGCCGCCGCAACCGCTGCCGCTGCCGCAACCGCTGCCGCCGTCGCTGCCGCTGCCGCTGCCGCAACCGCAACCGCAACCGCAGCCGCCGCCGCGACAGCGACCGGCTACGCGACCGCGACCGCGATCGCCGTGTCCCCTACGCCACCGCGGTCGCCGTCTCCCCTACGCCACCTGCTCGGCTCGAAGGTCAGCCAGGTGGCGGACGAGGTCCACGCCGTTGAGGACCGAGAGCGTCAACACGGCGGCGTAGGGGGCCAGGAACTGAACGGTCCAGCCGTGGAACAGGGGCGCCGGGTCCACGAGGAGCAGGCTGCTCAAGGCCGCCAGCCAGAGGATGGAGGCGGCGTCCACGCCGCTGTAGGGCACCCCGAGGACCGTCCGCAGCACGTAGCTGCCCGTGACACGGAAGGACAGCGCCGAGACGAGGAGCGCGAAGGACAGGGGGTCCATGCCGCCCAAGGCGTACACGACGGAGAACCCCGCGGCGAGGACCGTGAACACGAGGTGGGGGCCCAGGTGCTTGAGACCCAAGCGCGGATAGTAGAAGAAGGTCATGGCGAGCTGGGTGGCGATGCTCACCACGCCTAGCGTGAGCGCCAGCGCGCGCACCCACCAGACCTCCGAGCCCACGAGGAAGAACAGCCAGCCGGCCGCCCAATAGACGGCGAAGATGCCCACCTGGGCGTCCACGCCCGACGTGGGCGGGTGCACGAACCGCCCCGTGTGGTGGTAGAGGATGAGCTGGGCGTTGTAGACCGTGAGCGTGGTGACCAAGCCCAGGGTTTGAGCCCACACCGGGAGCTCCAGGGTCAAGATGAGCCCGGCGCTCACGAGCCCCATGATGAAGGCGTCGAACCAGTGGTCCAGCACCTCGCCCAGCGACGACGTCTGGCCCGTGCGGCGGGCGTGCATGCCGTCGAGGCTGTCGGTGAGCAGGTAGCCCAGGATCAGCACGCCCGCGACGAGCCGCGCGGCCAGCGCCCGACCGGGCGCCAGGTGGGGAGCCGCCACGGACAGGACGAAGGCCAGACACACGGTCAGCACCGAGCCGTAGGTGATCCAATTGGGGTGCACCCAGCGCGGGATCCTACGCGCCACGGGCTCGACCACGTGGGCCAAGATCCAGGGCTCGAAGCGGGAGTTCACCTCGGGGGTGAACCCCCGGCCACCCGCGTGGCCGGGCTCGGAACGTGCGGACATGCCGGGTACTATAGCAGCCCGTACTCGTGTTCGCTCACGCTCTCCAGGAGCGCCTCCTCGTCCACGTCCAAGGCGCGGCCGAGCGCCTCGTCGAGGCGCCGCTGGAGGCGCGCGCCCAACAGCCGCGTGAGAGCCACCTCCTGGCCCACCTTGGCGACGCCATCGCGGCGCGCCAGGGCGTCCGTCCGCAGCACGGCCGCCAGCAGGGTCCACCGGGCGATGTAGGCGTCGGCCAGGGCGCCCAGGAGCACCTGGTGGTTGAACACGCGGATGCCCAGGCGCTCGCGGAGCGACGCCACCGTCTCGTCGATGCGCGCCCCGAAGGCGTCCACGCGGGCGGCCTCGTCGCGCAGCTCCGCCGTCTCGATGGCGGGCGCCAAGCGGGGCGCCTCACCGCCCATCGAGGCCGCACGCTTATCGAAGGCCGCGGAGGCGATGTGGCCCCGCAGCACCTCGTTGGCCCCCTCGAAGATGCGGGTGATGCGGCCGTCGCGCAGGGCGCGGGCCACGCCCGCCTCCTCCATGTAACCGGCGCCGCCCATGGTCTGCAGGGCGTCGTCGGACACGGCCCAAGCCGTCTCGCTGCCCAAGACCTTGGCGATGGACGACTCCCAAGTGATGTCGCGCCCCAGCCCCTCGATCTGGGTCGTGAGCCGCACGGCGCTCTCGGCCCCGTAGAGCTGGGCGCGCATCCAGGCGACCTTCTCGCGCACCAAGCCGAACTTGGCGATGGGCCGGCCGAACTGGCGCCGGGTCAGCGCGTGGGCCACCGCCGTGTCGTAGGCCCCCTTGGCGGTGCCCAGCGTGCCCGCGGCCATGACCGTGCGGCCCCAGGCGAGGATCTGGGCGAGCTGCTCCAGGCCCTTGCCCGCCTCGCCGATGACGCGGGAGATGGGCACGACGGCGTCCTCGAAGAGCAGCGTCGTCGTGGATGAGGCCTTGATCCCCAGCTTGTGCTCCTCGCGGCCCACGGAGAAGCCAGGCGTGTCGCGGTCCACCAGCAGGACGCTGGTGCCCCGGCGGGCGCCACCCAGGCCCGGCGTGCGGACGAGCACCGTGAAGACCTCGGCGAAACCGCCGTTGGTCACGTAGATCTTCTCACCGTTGACCCGCAGCGTCCCGTCACCCTGGTCGATGGCGGTCGTCTTGAGGCCCGCGATGTGGCTGCCCGCCTCGGCCTCGGTGGCCGAAAAGGCGCCGATCATCCCGGCGGCCATCTTGGGCAGGACCTCGCGCTTGAGCTCCTGGGAGCCGAAGCGGATGAGCCCCTGGAGGCCCAGCCCGTTGTGGAGCCCCACGGCCGTAGCCACGGAGCGGTCCACCCGGGCGATCTCCTCGATGACCCGCGTGACCGCCGTCATGCTCAGCCCGGCCCCGCCGTACTCCTCGGGGATGCCCAGGCCAAAGAGCCCCATCTCCCGAGCCCCATCGAGGACCTCGGGGGGAATCTTCCCGGCCGCGTCGATGGCGAAGGGGTCCACGCTGCGGCGAAGCCAGGTTCGGACGGCGTCCAAGAGGAGCTCGACGGTCTCCATCTCGGCGGCGTCCAGGGCCGGCTGGAGGAGCAGGTCGCCGTGGTGGGGGGCGTCGGTGAGGACCGGATCAAAGGCGCTTCGGGTCATGGCTCCCTCCGTGGGCGCTTGGAGACGCGCGGGAGGCCACCCGAGGGCGAGGTGCGCCCCCGGGTGGCCGCGCGCTCAGAACTGGATCGTCTGGCTGATGTACTCGCGGTCTTTGATCTCGCCGTCCTGGCCGCCGCCGGCCTGGCGGTTCTTGTAGAACTCGCGCCAGAGGTAGAGGTACCCCTCCTGGAGGCGCTCGGCGCTCATGTTGTGCGGCTTGAAGACCGCGTTGGCGTCGTTGTAGTGCTTCCAGGTGTAGTCGAAGATCCGCCCCTCCTCCTCGTACTCGAACCACTGGGGCGTCCCCGGGTAGGGCGTGGAGATGGCGAACTCAGCGAGCTGGAGGTTCACGCGGTCGGAGAACTCGAGCATCCGGTCGAAGACACCCTCGTCGTCCGTCTTGTTGCCCACGAGGAAGGACACGTAGGGGTTGAGGTCGAACTCCCAGCAGCGGTTGATGGTCCGCTCGGCCTTCTCCATGGCCTTCTTGTCCCCCTCGCCGAAGGCCTTGCGGGTGATGGGGTCGAAGCCGCCCACCAGGTAGAAGCGGTCCATGCCCGTCTGGCGGAGCTTGGCCAGGAGGTCTTCGTCCAGGTGGAGGATCATGGGCATGGAGATGCCCAGGTAGCTGAACTTGGCGTCGATCCCCTGGGCCTGGAGTTCCAGCACGAGATCCAAGAACTTCCGGAACTTGCGACGCGCCCCGTAGGCGAAGGTCACCGACGTGTCCTCGGTGAGCGACATCCACTTGCCCGCAGCCGCGAACTGCTTGACGGTGTCCACGAGGTAGTCGTCGCGGTGGAAGCGCATCTTGCGCCCCATCATGCTGGGCAGCACGCAGGCCGAGCACTGGAGCGGGCAGCCGCGCGAGATCTGGAGCGGGTAGTCGTCGGGGCGGTGCCCGTCGCGCTCGTTGCCGAAGTAGAGATCCAGGCGCGGGGGCTTCACCGTGGCGAAGTCCACGGGCTTCTCATAGCGCGGCTTGAGCTCGCCCTTCTCCAGGTCCGCCACGAGCTCGGCCCAGGCCGCCTCGCCCTCGCCCACGACCACGGCGTCCACGTGCTCGGCGACGACGTCGGGCATCTTGGAGGGGAAGATCCCGCCGGCGACCACGGTCTTGCCCCGGGCGCGCAGCTCGTCGGCGATCTCCAAGCCGCGCGTGGCCGCCGGCGTGAAGAACGACAGCGCGAAGACGTCCGCCTCCTCCTTGTCCGGGTCGAAGCGGTCCACGCGGTCGTCGATGAAGCGCATGGAGTGGCCGGGTGGGGTCGCCGCCGCCACCGAGGCGATCCCCAGCGACGGCGGGCCGATGTACTCGTTTGCCGGGACGCACTCCAGGAGCTCGGGGTGCGCCTCGGCGTGACGCTCGAAGGCCGGATAGACGAAGGCGATGTCCACGGCTAAGCCTTGGGCTCGAGGTAGCTGAGGAGGAAGGTCACCACCTGGGCGACCGTGAGGACGTCGTTGACGTCGTCCATGTCGGGGTCGATCTCGTAGTGCTCGCTCAGCCGAGACAGGAGCTCCATGTTCTGGAGCGAGTCCAGGCCCAGGTCCTCCATGAGGCGGTCCTCGCCCTTGATGTCGGCGGCGTCGAGCCCGGCCACGTCGGAGATCATCTCCTTGACGGTCGCCTCGATCTGCGCGGTGTCCACTGCCATCGTCAGTCTCCTTCGGCTTGGCGCCCGGCCCTCAGGCCCGCCGAGCCCTCTGGTTGCGGTTCTTCAGGTAGCCGTTTCGCTCGTACCAACGGAACGAGCGCAGCAGAGTCTCGTCCAGGGGGCGGGGCGCGAAGCCCAGCTCCGCGCGGGCCCGTCCCGCGTCCACGAACTGGCCGTGGACGATGAGGTCCACCATCTCCCGCGAGAGCGCCGGGCGCCCCCGCCCCGAGGCGCGCACGCGCGCCTCCTCGGCGTCCGCGAAGGCCACGGCCTCCGCCGCGGTCATGGGAGGCCCGGGTGCCGCCACGCCGTAGAGCCCAGCCATGTGCCGGAGCAGTTCGCCCACGCGCACGTTCGTCCCGCCGAGGATGTAGCGCGCGCCGTGCCGGCCTTGCCGCGCGGCCGCTAGGTGGGCCGCCGCCACGTCGCCCGAGTCCACGACGTTGATGCGCCCGTCCACCCAGCGCGAGAGCTGCCCGGTCGCCATGCCCACGACGAAGAAGCCCGTGCCCACCTTGTGGTCGTAGGGTCCGATGCAGGCCGTGGGGCACAAGGTGACCACACGCATGTCTCCCCGCACGGGGTCGGAGGCCGCAGCGGCCTCCATGACCCGCCGCTCCAGAGCGATCTTCACGGCGAAGTAGGTGCTACCAGGGTCTTCGGCGAGCCCCGCGTCCTCGGTGGCGAGGGCGTCTCCGCCCTCGGGCGCCCGCGCGACGGTGGACACGGTGCCGGTATAGACGAAGGTCTCCACGCCCGCCCGCCGGGCGGCTACGAGGGCGTTGTCCATGCGGGCCACGGCCTCGTCCACCTGCGCCTGGGGCTCCGCCGCGAAGCGCGGGATGTAGCCCGCGGCCATGAACACCGTGTCCCGGCCCTCCATCGCCGCCTCCAGCGAGGAGACGTCCTCCAGCGACGCGTGGACCATGGGCACCTTGAAGCGCCGCAGCAGGATGGTGTTGGAGGACTTGCGCCGCGCGCACAGGAGGCTGTCGCCGTCTTCTGGGCGCAGGGCAGCCTGGAGGGCCTCGACGATGTTCAGCCCGAGGAACCCCGTCGCCCCTAGCACCAAGGCCCTCACGCCGACGCTCCCTCCGCGCCGGAGGTGAGCTCTCCGCTAGCGTAGGCGGCCTTGCACGCGCCTCGCACCAGCTCGCCGTCATCGCCGCGCGGCAGCGCGCCCCGGCGCACGACCTGGACGACGTCCGCCTTGATCCCCAGCCCCGCCAGCAGCTCGCCGTTGATGGCGTGGGCCAGGGCCTTGCTGGCCTCGGCGTCGCCCGCAGCGCGGGACTCCACGAGGAGCACGAGGTCCTCCGTGCCATCCCGGTCGTTGCGCGCGGCGAAGGCGGCGCAGTCGCTGGCCTCCACCTGGAGCCCGTCGGGCCCCTGGGCGCGGGCGGCCAGGCGCTCGATGTCCACGGGGTAGTAGTTGCGACCCCGCTTGATGATCATCTCCTTGATGCGCCCCGTGATGTAGAGCTGCCCTCGCGAGATGTAGCCCTGGTCACCCGAATGGAGCCAACCGTCGCGGATCTTGGCGGCCGTCGCCGCCTCCTCGCCCCAGTAGCCCGCCATGAGCGACGGGCCCCGGACGACGATCTCGCCGAGCGTCCGCTCCCCCACGGGCTGCCCCGCACCGTCGAGGATGGCCACCTCGTGCCCGGGCAAGGCCACGCCCACCGACACCATGGTCAGGGCGTCCTCGTCGTCCTCGCGAGCCGCCTCCACGCGTCCCGCCGAGAGCGCCCCGCGGTCCAGCCGCTCCACCGGGAAGGGATCCTCAACGGTGGTAAACGAGGCGGCCAGCGTGTTCTCGGCCAGCCCATAGGCGGGCCGGAAGACGCCCCGGGCGAAGCCTACGGGGCCGAAACGCTCCTCGAAGGCGGCGACCGTCTGCTCGTCGACCTTCTCGGCGCCGTTGAGGGCCACGCGCCAGGTGTGCAGATCCAACGTCGCCATCTGCTTGTCGCTCACCCGACGCACGCACTGCTTGTAGCCGAAGTTGGGCGCCACCGAGATCGTGCCGCCGTGGTCGCTGATGACCTGGAGCCAGCGCGCCGGGCGCATGAGGAAGTCCTCGGGCTTCATGACGAAGACGGGGAAGCGCCAGTAGGCGCCGGCCAAGAGCACGCCGATGAGCCCCATGTCCGCGAACATGGGCAGCCAGCTCACCGCCACATCGTCGGCGCTCAGGGCTAGGGCCTCGCCGATGGCGCGCAGGTTGGACGTGACGCCGCCGTGAGTGAGGGTCACCCCGCGGGGAGCGCTGGTCGTGCCCGAGGTGTACTGGATGAGCGCCGGCGTGTCCGGGGTCACGGGGGCTACGGGCTCCGCGCCCTCTCCGGCGGGCGAGAGGCCCGTGAGGGTGGTGTCCAGCACGACGGCGTAGTCGCCGGGAAGCGCCGCGCGGACGTGCTCGCCCACCGCCTCGCTGGTGATGAAGGCGCGGGGGGCGGAGCTCGCGAAGATCTGGCTCAGGTTGCCCAGGTACTTGTCCAGGGCGCCCATGCGGAAGGGCGGGGCGAAGGGGACGGGGATGGCCCCGGCGAGCTGAGTCCCGAAGAAGGCGGTGACGAAGGCCTCGCCCGTAGGCAGCAGGAGGACGACTCGGTCCCCCGGCTCTACGCCTCGGCCGGCCAGGTGGCGCGCCACCGCTAGGGCCTTGTCGTAGACGGCGCCGAAGGAGAGGGTGGCCGTGACCTTGCCGCGGCTCACCAGGGAGACGAAGGGACGCTCCGGCCCGGCGATCGCGGCCGCGCGCAGGGCGTCGGGCAGGGTCGGGGCGTGGCTCGGGCGAGAGGCTGGGGCCACGGGGCTCCTCCTAGTCGGTGCGCGTGGTTGGGGCGAACTCGGGCCTCACGGCCAGGGCTTCCTGTAGATCAAACCGCGCCGCGGCGCCACCTCAATCCCGGGCGAGGCGCCAGGAAAGGCCGTGGAGTTCCGAGCAATTGCTCGGCTCTCGGCCCGAGCGAGCGCTCTGTCTGGGTGGCCCGGGCTCCGGGGGCTCAGGGGTTCGCTTGCAAGGCGCTGGGGTTGTCCACGCGCACCCACCGGCCGCGAACGGACAGCTCGCCGCGTCGCGCCAGCCGTTGGAAGACGCGCGAGACCGTCGCCTGGGTGAGCCCGGCGAGGACGGCCAGCTCGGCCCGCGTGAGGGGCAGGCGCGTCCAGGCGCCGGGCTCCGTGTCCGCCGTGAGGATGCGAAGGAAGGTTCGCACCCGCTCCTCGGCCGTGAGGGAGCCGAGCAGGACGACCTGGTCGCGGAGAGCCTGAACCTCACGAGCCAGGGTCTCGATGAGGGTCAGGGCCTGCTCGGGTGAGGTGGCAGCCACGGCGCGCACGGTGTCGATGGGCACGCGGCAGACCCGGGCGTCGGTGACGGCGTCCACCGAACACTGGTAGGCGTCCCGAGTGAAGGCCTCGGCGCCGCAGAGCTCGCCGGGACGGACGAGGCGGATCCCCTGGCTGCGGCCGTCCTCTTGCACGCGGGCTTCGCGGAGCAGGCCCGAGACGACGAGAAACAGGCAGCGCGCCTCGTCGCCCTCCAAGTACAGGATCTCCCCGCGCGCGAGGGGGGTGCCCTCGGGCTCGCCCGCCTCGGTGGGGGCGCAGCGGCTGCAGTCGTCGCGCAGCACGAGGCCCACGTCGGCCAAGGGGCAGGGCCCGCTGAGAGTGAACCCGCGCCGGTTCACGCGCGCCTCCTGGGAAGGACGGAGCGCCAGAGCCACCTCACGCCTGGCCTCGCAGGGCGCGGAGCAGGTCCACGTAGCTGATGATCCCAGCCAGCTCCCCCGTGTCCGCCTGGACCACGGGGACAGCGCCCAGCCGATTGTCCAGGAACACGTCCACGACCTCTCCGACGGGCGTGTCCGTCGTGACCGACACAACGTCCGCGCTCATGAGCGCGCTCACGGCCGTCGTGAGCTGGGCCTCCGCGGCGCCCAACAGGGCGCCCACGTCCGGGTCCCACACGAACAGCCCGCGCAGATCCCGGTCGCTCACCATGCCCACGAGCTCCCCCTCCTCGTCCAGCACAGGTAGGTGGCGGCAATCGTGCTCTTGGAGCAACCGCAGCGCGTCCGCCACCGGAGCGTCCGGGGAGATGGTCACCGGGTTGGGGGTCATGATGGCGCCCGCGTGCATGGCTCACCTCCGGTCCGAGCGTGTTGCTTCGACAAAGAACTACCGTTTTGCCACCGCAGGCACAAGGTGTCAGGGCTCCGCCCCGATCCGCCACCTACTCTGGGATTCGGCTTTGGATCCCGCGTGTGG
>CAYZID010000030.1:0-32087 GCA_964478315.1 uncultured Myxococcales bacterium
GGGCGGGGGTGTGGGGCATGGGCGGGTGGTGGGGCGGCGTCCACGCGGTCCTCGGACGCTCCAGCGCGCTCGGAGGCACCCGCCGCGGTGGGCGGGTGGGCGTGGACAGGCGGAAGGACTCTTCCTCAGACGTTGGATCCTACCCTACGAGGGCCGTGTGGCTTGGGCCAGCCACGTGGGGCCCGGCGGTGTGTGGCCTTTGCAACCCGGCGCGGCGAGCGCGTGCGTCGGCAGCCGGGTTGCGGCCTACGGCCCCACCGAAGCTCGCCCCTGCCGTCAGCTCCCCGACGGGGGCACGCAGGCCTTGGCGGTGTTCGTCGTCTCCACGAAGGTGATGCTCGCGGAGCAGTTGGCCTCCACGTCGGCGCCGCGGTTGGCGTTGCAGTCGGCCTTGGTGGAGCACACCCGGAAGCAGTAGTTCTTGCCGTCGTCGTGGGCGACGCAGGCCGAGCCCTGGGGGCAGTCGGCGTCGGCGGAGCAGTCCACGAAGCCGCAGTAGCCCCCCTTGAACTGGGTGAGGCACTGCTGGTTGTCGGCGCAGTCGTCGGCCGCGGTGCAGGCGGCGCCGATGCCGAGCTTGTCGGCCTCCGTCCCGTCGTCGCTACAGGCTTGCGCCAGCGTGAGCGCGAAGGCTGCGAAGATGGTTAGTGTGATTCGCATGTTGCAGCGCCTCTCCGTATGCCGGGTTTCTCGGTTTCGTGCACCCGTGGGCGCCGCCGGAGGCTAGCGGACCGGGGGCGCTCGGGCAAGTTGCGCCGAGGCGGGGGAGCGGGCTAGGTTCCCTGGGCGCGCACGAGGCGGGTGGATCGCCGCGGGCGGGGCGCAGGAGGGTGAGCGATGACGAAGGAACGCGGGAAGCTGGACCTGGGGCAGCTCCGGGTGGTGGCGGACATCTTGATGGGTGCGGCGCACGCGGACGGGCAGTTCGACGGCGATGAGATGGACATGATCGGCAAGGTGCTCGTGACGCTCCTCGGGGGCGAGGCGCTGCCGGACGAGATCGTCGCCCACCTGGAGGCTTTCGACGCGGACGCCTTCGATCTGGCGAAGACGGTCGAGGCCCTGGAGCTGCGCGGGCCCAATGACCGCAAGGCGTTGCTGGGGCTCGTGGGCAAGGTGACGGACGCGGACGACGTCCACGATCTGCGCGAGGACGAGTACATCCGGCGGCTGGCCGAGTTGCTGGGGGCGCCGGACGAGGAGCTGGCGGGGCTCACGGTGGAGATCGAGTGGATCGAGTCGCTGGAGCAGCCGCCGCCGCTTCCGCCCGAGGCGGCGAGCTGAGGGGCCCGGTGGGGACGCGCCCGCGCAAGCCGCCGGGGTCTGACGATGCGGCACTGGACGGTGTTCAGTGGAGGCGCAAGGGCGTGGGCCTCGCGGGGGCGTCCGGCGGGGGGGCTGGGCGGATTGCGCGCCGGTCGCGCCTGCGCGCTGCGGTGGCGGTGGCGATCTTGGTGTCCCTGGCTGCGGCGGTAGCCGTGGTGTGGGCTCTGGCCGAGGGAGACGGGGGCGTGACGCCGGACGCGCTGGTGCGGCTCGTGCAAGAGGAGGGCGTGGACGCCCGCACGCGGGAGGGGGCGGCGCGGTTGGCGCTCTTGGGGGCCGAGCTCACGCCCGAGCAGGCGCGAGCGCACGCGGCGCGGCTGGAGGTGGACCCGGGGGACCTGGCGACGCGCACGGTGTTGGTCGCCTTCGAGAACCTGCGCGTGGGCAAGGACCCCGAGGCGGCGGACCGGTTGGCGGGGCACGTGCTGTGGCTGGCGCAGAACGCGCCGGAGGCGGCGATCTTGGCGACGCCCTATGCGCAGCTCCCGCCCGAGCACGCGGCGCGGGGGGAGGTGCGGGCGGCGTTGCTCAAGGCGGTGGTGCGGCGCACGGACTTGCGGGTGTTGTGGGACGCGGCGCTGTGGCTGGCGGCCCAGGATCCCGTGGCGGCGGACGGGTTGCTGGCGCGCGGGCAGGCGCTGGTGCCGTCGGACGCGTCGTGGGCCCAGGAGCGCGGCGCCATCGAGCTGAGCGTGCGTGCGGGGGGCGTGGCGGCTGGGGAGGTGGCGGCACCACCCCGGGACGCGAACCTGGCGGCGGCCTTCGCGGCGCTGGATGCGCGGCTGGGGGCGCGGGGGGGCAAGGAGCCCTTCGTGACGCTCGGGGACAAGGCCATGGCGGCGCTTCGGGCCCGGCGGCCGCGGCTAGCTTACCGCTTGGCCTCGGAGGCCTTGGAGCGAGCGCCGGCGCATCGGAACGACTGGGCGTACGGCGAGGTGGTTCATGTGGCGAACATCGTGATGGGGCACCTGGCCTTGCAGTCGGGGGACGCGACGTGGGCCGCGCGGTACTTGCGGCGGGCTGGGAAGGCCCCGGGGTCTCCGCGGCTGCGCACGCGGGGGCCGGACACGACGCTGGCGGCGGCGCTGCTCAAGCTCGGGAAGACCCAGGTCGTGCTGGACTACCTGGCGGACTGCGGGAAGTTCTGGAAGGTGGGGCGCCAGCGGGGGCTGCTGGCGAAGTGGCGGGGGCAGATCCGCGACGGCGAGACTCCGGACTTCCGCGCCGACGGCGACTAGAAGCATGATACAGAACCCGGACCGACCGGGGCTTGCGTCGAGCGCTTGGCGCCGGGTCTCAGGGTTGACTTGACCAGGTTAGTGGACTAAGTTGTGTTCATGATCGAGGTCAACATCCACGAGGCGAAGACTCAGCTCTCGCGGCTCATCCAGGCGGTTCTCCAGGGCGAGCAGGTCATCATCTCCAATCGAAACCGCCCCGTGGCTCAGCTCGTGCCCTGGCAGCAGGCGCCCGTGAGTCGCCCGCTGGGTTGGGGAGGGGCGGAGGGGATGTGGATGGCGGATGATTTCGACGCGCCGCTGGGGGAGCCCGAGGACGACTTCGCGGGCTACGCCTGATCGCCGGTGGCCTATCTCCTCGACACCCACACCTTCTTGTGGATGCGCCACGCGCCCGAGCGCCTCGGTGCCAGGGCGCGCGGCGTGTGTGCTGACCTCGACAGCGAGCTCTATCTGAGTGTCGTCAGCGTGTGGGAGATGGCCATCAAGCTGTCTATCGGCAAGCTGCGGCTGTCCACCCCCTTGAGAGCCATCGTACACGAGGCTCGTACCGCGCGCGGCATCGGCGTGCTCGACGTGCAGGTGAGCCACGTCTTGCGGGTCGAGCAGCTTCCCTTCCATCACCGTGACCCCTTCGATCGGCTCTTGGTCGCGCAGGCGCTGGAGGAGGGGCTCATCTTGCTCAGCGCTGACGAGGCCTTCGCCGCCTACCCGATCCAGCGCGTGTGGTAGCCCCATGTCCTTGTCCACCATGACCGACGACCTCCTCGCGGAGCTGGACGGATTGACCTTCGGGCCGCCGGTGACGCACGTCTACAATCCCCTCGTCTATGCCCGTGCCGCTTGGGACGCCTACTGCGATCGCTACGGCGCGGCCACGCCGCGCGACGTATTGCTGTTGGGCATGAACCCGGGGCCCTGGGGCATGGCCCAGGTGGGCGTGCCCTTTGGCGAGGTGCACGCCGTGCGCGACTGGTTGGGCATCGAGGCACCCATTGGGAAGCCGCCGGTGGAGCACCCCAAGCGGCCGGTGCTGGGCTTCGAGACGACCCGCAGCGAGGTCAGCGGGCGGCGCCTCTGGGGCTGGGCCAGGGAGGCGTTCGGCACGCCGGAGGCCTTCTTCGAGCGGTTCTTCGTGGCGAACTACTGCCCGCTGGTCTTCATGGAGGCCTCGGGGCGCAACCGCGTGCCGGAGAAGCTGCCCAAGGCCGAGCGGGAGCCGGTCTTCGCCGCGTGCGACCGGGCGCTGCGGCGCACCATCGAGCACTTCCAGCCACGGTTCGTCATCGGCGTGGGCAAGTTCGCCGAGAAGAAGGCGCGGGCGGTGGCGCGGGACCTCGACCTACCCCACGAACTCGTCATCGGCAGCGTGTTGCACCCGAGCCCCGCGAGCCCGGCGGCCAACCGCGGCTGGGCCCCCCAGGCCGAAGCCGCCCTCCGGGCCTTGGGCGTCTTGAAGCCCTGAGGCCCGCGGGTTCCTTTGGGGGAGGGGCGCGGTTGCGGTCGCGGTCACGCCCGCGGTCGCGGCCGCGCGGGGCACTTGTGACCAGCGACGCGATGGGCGACAACCAACCCACGATGCGCGTGCTCCTGTTTCAGCCCAACCTCCCGGCGTGCCGGGGGGCGGCTGTCGTCCACGCCGGTCTACATGACGCCCGGTCTTCGGGTGTGGAGAGGAAGAACCCACGATGACGCCTCCGCCCGTGCAAGCCGCGGCCAGCACCTCCGTCAACCGCAAAGCGGAGGCCGTGGGGGCTGGGAAAGCCGGCCCGCCGTGTACGATGGTCTGGGACCTGGAGTCTTCCGGGCACCACGCTGGGTACATGGACATCTTGGCCCGCGCTTGGGTCAGCGAGCCACGCCCTTGGCCTCTGGTCTTCGTCGTGGGCGCCGACTTCCCAGCCCGCCACGCTGCGGTCATGCGGGCGACCGAAGGAGCCGGGCGCGTGGTGCATCCAGCTGCTGCCCCGGAGAGCCCGGCCGTCCGCTGGCTCCCCGTTGGGTCTCGGGAGGTCCCCGATGCGCCGGCCGCCGGCCGTCTGGGTCTGCTGCGCCGGGGGGTGGCCGAGTGGCGTCTCATGACTCGGTACGCCGCACGGCTCGGCGCGCGGCGTGCGCTGGTCATGTACTTCGACACCTTTCTGCAGGGGCCTGCTCCCTTGCACGTTCCAGCTCCCTGCCCGGTCTCTGGCATCTACTTCCGGCCCACGGCTCACTACCGTTCGTTCCCCGGAGCGTCGCTCGGGCCCCATGACCGACTTCGGGCGGCGCGCCAGCAGCTCGCGTTGCGCCTCGCTGGCGCACACCGCCAGGTGGACACCGTCTTCTCGCTCGACCCGCTCGCGGTGCCTACGTTGCCAGCCGGGCTCCACCCCCAACCGCTGGCCGACCCGGTCGCGCCTGGGCCGCTCGTGGAGCCGACCACCACGCGTGCCCGCCTGGGTCTGGACCCGGGCGAGCCCATGGCGTTGCTCTTTGGGCATCTCACTGAGCGCAAGGGGGTCGTCCAGGCGGTCGAGGCGGTTCGATCGCTCCCATCCAGCGTCCGGATTCGACTCGTGCTGGCGGGCACTGCCGACAGCGCCACGACCGAGGCTCTCCACGCGTTGCGCGTGGACCAGGAGCGACGCGTCCTCTGGTTGGACCGGTTCGTGGATGACGACGAGGTGCAGCCGCTGTTCCAGGCGGCGGACGTCGTGTTGGCGCCTTACGATCGTCACGTGGGCTCCAGCGGCATCCTCATCCGGGCCGCGGCGGCCGAGCGCCCGGTCATCGCCTCGGGCTATGGCCTCATGGGTGAGTGGGTGCGACGTCATGGGTTGGGGTTAGCCCTCCCCGAGCTCAGCTCGTCCGCCATTCGTGCTGGATTGGAGGCGTTCTTGGCGGGTGACGTGCCAGCCGATCCCGCGCGCATGGCCGCCTTCGCGGCCCAGAACACCCCAGCCCGCTTCGCGGACACCCTCATCGCGCATATCCTCGATGGATGATCGCGCAACCTCAACTCCCCCTGGAGTTCTTCCCCCCTCGGCCCGCCACCCAGCACTCATCCTCGGAGCGACGGACTACCTATGAAGGTCCTCCACCTGAACACCACAGATATCGTGGGCGGCGCGGCGCGGGGCGCCTACTGGCTCCACCGCGCCCTGCGAGAGCAGGGCGTGATGTCCCGTGTCCTGGTCAAGAACCGGGCCGGGGACGACCCGGACGTCATCGATGCCGCTCGCGGGTTCGGAAACCGTGTGTTGTTCCAGGCGGGAAACGCCGTCAACTATGCCTTTCTTCGAGCGTATCGTGGCCGGGCGGATCAGCCCTGGACCCCGTCCCTGACATGGACCCCCGTCCTTCGAGCCATCGAGCGAGAGGCACCAGACCTGGTTCACCTCCACTGGGTCGGTAGCGGTTTTTTTCCGGTGGGCGCTCTGGCGAAGTTGTCCGTGCCGGTCGTGTGGACCCTGCGCGACATGTGGCCCTTTACCGGCGGATGCCACTACGCTCTCGACTGCGACCGTTTCCAGCAACGTTGCGGCGCGTGCCCCCAGCTTGGTTCCACAAGCCAGCACGACCTCAGCCGCGCCGGCTGGCGCATGAAGCGGCGCGCGTACAGCGGGAGCCGCCCGTTCGCGGCGGTCGCGATCAGCGAGTGGCTGCGCGATGCGGCCCACAGCAGCTCGTTGCTCGGTGGGCACCGCGTCGAAGTCATCCCCAACGGTGTTTTTACCGACGCGTTTACGCCTCACGAGCGCGCCACGGCCCGTCGCCTCTGGGGGTTGCCCACCGACAAGAGAGTTGTCTTGTTTGGGGCCGTGCAAAGCACACGTGACACCCGCAAAGGGTTTGCCCTGCTTGTCGAGGCGCTGCGTGTGCTCCGCGAGCGCGGGGGCGGCGAGGACGTCGTCCTCGTCGTGTTTGGCGCGTCACGGCCGCCGGTCGGCCTGGAGCTGCCGTTGCCGGCGCGCTGGGTCGGTCACCTCCACGACGACCTCTCCCTGGCGCTCCTGTACTCAGCCGCCGATGTCATGATCACCCCCTCCACCCAGGAGGCTTTCGGGAAGACTCTGGTGGAGGCCATGGCTTGTGGCACCCCGGTCGTGGCTTTTGCCACGGGCGGCCCGCTGGACATCATCGTTCACGAGAAGACAGGTTGGCTCGCTCGCTGCTTCGATCCTTCGGACCTCGCCGCCGGGATCTCGTTCTGCACGGCTTCGACTCGGAGGCAAGCCCTGGGGGCCGCCGCGCGGGCCCGGGTCGAACGGCATTTCGACATCCGGGTCGTCGCTCGTCGCTATCGGGCTCTCTACGAGGAACTCCTTGGGTAGCCTGTCGTTACTGTGCCTGGGTCCGTGCTTCCTCGTACAGTGCGAGGAGTTGCTGGTTGAGGTCTGTCATAGCATAGCGCTGCTCCACGAAGGCCCGCCCACACCGGCCCATGGCCGCACCTCGGTCTGGCTGTCGTAGGATGGTCGCTAGCGCGTCGGCCAATGCCTCCGGATCCTCCGGTGGCACGAGGATCGCAGAAGCCCCTACGTCTACGCACTCCGGAAGGCCTCCCGTCCGCGTAGCCACGACAGCCAGGCCAGCAGCTTGGGCCTCCAGCACGGCTCGGCCCTGGCCCTCTTCGGCCCCATCACGGCCGCGCACGCTGGGGTGGACCAAGATGTGCGCTTGCGCAAGCACAGCCGGCAGACGCTCGTAGGGGACCGCGCCCAAGAAGCGCACGTTCTCCGCGACGCCGAGCCCGCGCGCCAGCGCTTCGAGCTCGGGTCGGAGCGGGCCGTCCCCGACCAGGGTCAAACGGAAGGGCGGTAACGTTGTACCGAGGTCGTTGCGGAGGCGGCCCACGGCGGCGATTGCCGAAGCGTGCCCCTTGACCTCCACCAACCTTCCCACGGAGACCATCTCCACTTGTGGCGCTTGTTGCCGCCTGTGGGACGGCGGCTTGAACTGCGCGAGGTCTACGCCGGTGGGTAGCACGCGAAGTTTGTGTTCGGGCGCGCCCAACTCCAGCAGGCGATGGCGCATGAATTGCGAGCCCACCGTGACGAATTCGCCGTGCGCGAAGACCGGGGCGAAGGCGTGTCGCCTGCTTGGTCGTCGGGCGTAGACGTTCGCATCGAGCCCGTGAAACGTCGTGATGATGGGCGCGCGGAAGGCGCCGAGCTGGCGCGCCTGCACCGCAAGTGTCCCGTTCCACCCAAAGTGGCAGTGCACAATGTCGAGGGGAGCGCCTTCGGCCAAGGCCAGCGATGTCTGGAGCAGCGCCATGCTCGCGGCGTGGCGGCCGAACCGGAGTGCGTTTAGGGCGCCGAGCGTCAGACGCGGTCGGGCTCGCGCGTGCCTGGCTGCAAGCGTCAACCCTCCGATCAGACGGCCCACCCGGTCGGGCGGCAAGGCGGGTCGCACAACCAGCTTGTCGAGTAGCCCGTAGTCTGTGACGAGCTGATGCTGAACCTCGGCGTCATTGCGCTCGGCCGCGATGACGACAAGGTCGTGGCCCGCGTCCAGAATCGCTTGGAGCTGGCTGAGGATGAACGTCTCCGACACCACGGGGAAGGCGCCGACGACCACAGCTACCCTCATGTCGGCTCGCCTCGGCGGAACACGAACAGCTCGCTGGACGGCGCGGCAGTGGGTAGGCGTGCGGTGGCACGCTCCAAGGCGTAGAGGGCAGCGCCAGCCGGTCCTCCGAGCGCCGGGAGCTTCTGGATGGTCGCGCGGAACAGGTTCCAGGCGGGTCGACGTAGGGTCATCTTGCCGCGCACGGGTTCGGCCATCCAGCGAAAGGTTGGCCGCTGCGTGACAAGGGACAGCCCGGCGGCCTGGTAGGCTTCCCGAAACACACGGAGGCTCCGGAACCGCACGTGGCGGCCTGGTTCCAGGGCCTGGTCCGTGATGACGTCGGTCAGGATGAGGTGCCCGCCCGGGACCAACAGCGACGTGAGGTTGTTGAACGCGGCACGGTAGCGCTCTTCGTCCACGATGTGGATGAGAACGTCAAGGCAGGACACGGCGTCGAAACTGGCCGGCTCCAGCGGCCCGGTGCCGTCTCCGATGTCGAGCTCCAAGAACCGCGCCCAAGGGAATCGACGCTCCAGGCTCCGAACGGCGTTGGGGGCGATGTCGAGGCCGGTGACGGACGTTGCTCCCACGCGGCGCCACGCCTCGATGTACACTCCCGAGCCAGCACCCACGTCGCAGACACGGCGTGGCACGGGGGGCGCGAGCTTCTTCACCGTGGACCGAAAGACGTGCTCGCGGAGCCGATACATCCAGCGGTTGTAGCCTGGGCCGAGGCCCAAGTAGCCCACCGCCTCGAGGGACGGGGTCGTGCCGAGGCGCTCGTTCCAGTAGTCCTTGGGTTGGAATCTGGTCATCGTAGGGTCCTCCGGTTTCTCGCCTTCCGTGCGATCTCCCGCACACGCTCCCAGCGCTCAGCACCCAGGGCCCGGCGCCCCGCGCGGGCGAGCGCCCGTCGCAAGGCAGACGCGGGTGCCCCGTCGCGAGGTGGTCCGATGACCGGGGTGGGTACCCCCTCTTTCATGAGCACCGCGACGAGCGTGGCGTCGTCCACTACAGCCACTTCGGCGCGGCCCAGCGCTCGGAAGTCCTCGATCGTCCACAGACTACGGTGAATCTCGAGCTCGTTGGCGCAGGAATCCTCTTGCCCCGTGTCGAACCGAGGTGTCGTGAGCATGACGGCGCGCTCGGCCTTTCCCAAGGCGAGCTGCACGAGGGCGACCCCGTCCGGTTTGTGGAAGTGCTCGATGATGTCACCGAAGAAGATGACGTCGTAAGAACCCAAGCCCGGCAACACTTCGCGTGCGTCTCCGATGTGGATTCGGTCGTAGAAGTACTCGTGAGCCGGGGTGAGGTAGGGCTCGTAGCCCTCGACGCCCTCGATGCGCACTTGCCAGTTCTCCCGCCGGTATCGGCTGGGATCGTTCTCGGAGGCGACGATGTCCGTGTACTCGCGGAAGAGGTGTCCCCACTTCCCGAACCCGACGCCGACGTCCAGGATGCTGGTCGGGGCGAGTTGGCGGATCACATGGATGACGCTAGGGATGACGTTGGGCCGACTGCTAGGCAACCGTCTCTCCTTGGATGTTCGCTTTGGATGTTGCGGTTGGTTCCCGCTGGCTTCGGGCCGAGCGCCAGACGTGAAGTAGCTCGGCGCGGCGCAAGAAGCGCACCACGAGCACGCCATGAAGCAGCGCCATGGTAGCCGCGGCGATGAGGAACTGTACCGCCACCGGTGTGGACGATGGGAGGGAACGGGTGACCACCCAGGATCCAAAGACCGAGCTGGCCGTGACGAGAACCGGCGCGCGCGCGGCTCGCAGCACCTGGAGAGCTCGGATCCCGGTCGTGCGGTACGCGATGTAGAAGCCCAGCCAACACAGTACGAGCCAGGTCAGCGTGAAGTTCCGTGCGATCCCCGGGCCGCCCTCGCGGACGCCCAGGGCGATCGCGACGGACACGGGCATGGCGGCGAACAGGGCCCAGCGGAACATGGTCCGGCTCCGACCCTTGCTCGTGTACAGCAGGCCCGTCGTGTGCAGGAAGGGGTGGATGAGCCCTAGCACCGCGAGCCACCGCAAGGACGGGAGGGATGGAAGCCACTTGGGACCCAGGAAGAAGCGCACCGTGAGGTCTTGATGTGCGAAGACAAAGGCGGACGCTGCTGCGGTCGTCAGGGCGACAGCTTGGAACAGCCCTCCATAGAGCTCTTGGAACATCGGTGCATCTTCCTGGTATCGCGACAGAACTGGCAAGGCCACGCGGTCGCCGATTCGGTTGAACAGCAGTGGGAGAGAAAAGAGCCAGTAGGCCCGGACGTAGAAGGCCAACTCCTGGCCTCCCCAGAGCCGGCCGAGCAGTACGTAGTCGAGGTTGCGGATGACGAAGTTCAGGAGGTTGAAAGCGACCAGGTAGCCCCCGAACCGGAGCATCGTGCGGACCCCGGTCCCACGGCGTGGTCGTGTCGGGCGGAACCTGGAGGCTACGAAATAGCCCGCTGTGCGCACCACGGCGGCGCCGACGAAGTTGGCGACCAGCGCCCAGTACCCGCCGCCAGAGACCGCGATGACCAGGGCGAGCGCCAGCCCCACCAGCGGGGGCAGCGTCTCCGCGATGCCCATCCGCCCGAACGACATGGAGCGGTGGAGGAGCGCCATGGGCTGGGCTCCGAGGCCGGAGAAGAGAAATGCCGTGCCCATCACCGCGGCGACCGGGACCAACCGTGGTTCGTGGTAGAACCACGCCAGGGCCGGGCCGGCCGCGACACAGCCCAGCCAGAGCGCGCCGCCCATCAAGGTGTTGAGCCAAAAGAGGGTCGATACCTGGGCGTGCGAGACCTCCTTGCGCTGTACGGTGGCAGCGCTGAGGCCCAAGTCAGAGGCCGTTGTGAACAGGGCCACAAGGGTCCCCATCATGTCCATGACGCCGAAATCGGCCGGCTCCAGCAGTCGCGCCAGGAGCGATGTCGTGGCGACGCTGAGGAGCATCCCCATGAGTCGGAACGCCGCGACCGTTGCCAGGCTCCTCGTGACGGTCGCGGGACGCGAGGGGACCGCAGCCGGCGCGCTGGTGGTGGGCGTGGATGTCACGCGCCTGAGCGGCCGAGTCCACCCGCGCGGCCTCGCGCGGCCTCGTCGGTGCCTGGGTCTTGGGCGTTCACCGTGGTCATCTCGCGTTGTGGTTTCGGGCACGCCTTGGGGGGCCGTTTCTCTGGCTCATGGGTTGGTTGCTTCGATCTCATGGTCGGCCACTCCTAGCACGCCCGGGCCCCGCCCATGCGCTGGGAGCTGCCTGGCAGGAGCGACGCCCCCAATGCGTTGCGGCGGCCACGCTGGTTGATCACCTCGGTGTTGTCAATGAGCGGTCGTGCCCGGGGGCCCGCGCAACTGCGTAGCGCACTCGGGCGGCGCATGCGACCTCCCCGCCGGAACGAGCTCACGCCGTGCGGGGGGCCTCCCGGGAACCCGTTCCGGGCGTGGTGACCGTCCCCGCTCATCGCGACCAGAACCATGATTCACAGTGCCCTCCCGCCGCGGGCCCATGGGAAGCAAGCGCGATGGCGGCGCGTCCAGGGCCGCCCAAGCCCTGGAACTGACTGCGCCCACTCCAGCGGGCTTGGGCGACCACGGCCGAGCTACCCTCGCTCGCGCCCGCTCGGTCCGGGTTCCGTATCAAGCTTCCAGAAAAGCGAGCATAGGGACGAGGAAGACAAGCGCGCGGGCCGCCAGCCGGTACGTTCTGCCGCGCGCCATCGCGTCGCCATGGGAACCGCTTCCGTTCTCGGGCCGTTGGCAGTCCGGGTGCGTGCGCCAGTCGCAGCTGCGGAGGCGGTCGGGGGTACGGGCGCCGGTCGCGGCCGCCGTGGCGGTCGCGGGATGGCGCGGCGCTCGTACGAGGCACTCGACACCCATTGGGCACGGCATCGAACTGCGCCCGATGCCCTCTATGCGTTGCGGCGGCCACGTTGGTCTGTTACCGGCCTGGCGTCAGCGAGCAGTCGCGCCCCGACCCGCCACCGACTCTGGGACTGGCCCCTGGATCCTACGTGGGGCTGGGGTCGAGCGGCGCTTCCCCAAAGCGGCTGGCCGCTTCGCGTGACACAGCCACGCCTCCGCGGCCAGTTCCCCATCTCCTTGCCCAGGCGTGGCCTCTTACCCCTCGGTTCTCCGGAGACGTGGCGAGTTCTGGGCCGGTACATCACTTGCGTCGGGGCTGGCCAGGAGGCTACGCTAGAGACAGCGGATCGTGGTCGGTGGCGCGCAGATGCCCGACGCAGAACCAGGAGGTCGCAGGATGACGGGCCCCATGCCCTGGCGAAGCCAGGAAGAAGCGCGGGAGGGCGGCGTTCAGACCGTCCGCGTCTGGAGCGTCGTCGCCTGTGTGGCTTTCAGCGCGTGTCTCCAGCCTCGACCACCGGGGATCCCCCTGGAGGACACACAGTCCAGCGACTGGCGAGTCCACGGGGAGGACGCCTCACCCCAGCCGCCGAGCGCAGAGCCCGCCTGCCCGGGCACGATCCCCGTAGGCCCTTTCCCATTCGTCTACGTGGGGACGACCCACGGGCACCAAGACCACTTCGCGGTTCGCGGCGCCGCGTGCGAGCGGGGCTTGGGCGCCTGGAGGTCGGAGACGGGGGCGGCCCCAGGTGAGGGCGCGCCCGATCAGGTCTTCTCCCTCGTGCGTGCTGAGACGGGCGTCTACATGCTGACGCTTCGGGGCTTCCACGAGGGCCCGAGACCGAACATCCTGACCGTCCTTCGGGGTTGCGCGGATGACCCGGAGTCGTGTCTCGCCTACAGCGGCGACCTGTCGTCCGCGCAGACCTTCCCCGTACGTCTCCAAGGGGGACAGGTCTACCGGATCGTCGTCGATGGTCTTCGCGGAGGCTCCCAGGGGGAAGACGGCGACGTGGGCGACTACGAGCTGAGCATCTACGGGCCCTGCCTGGAGACGTGCTCCTCGGCGGACTGCAACCCTGGCGGCTGCGGATTGGCCTGCAACGACTGCATGGAGACCTCCTCGCGGAGCTCGCAGGACGCCTGCGCGGCTCCGCCCGGCACGGACTGCGCGGTCCCCATCCCGCTGGAACTCGTCGACGACGGTCCGTGGGACGCCGCCCCCAACGAGGAAACATGGGGCGCCGAGGCCGAGCTGTCGCGCTATGCGGGCAACGCCGTCGAGCCAGCGTCTGGCGGCGGAGGTTCCTTCTGCGGGGACGCGCCGCACGCCGGAGTTCCGGGCGTCGTCTTCTCGTTCACACCCACGACCACCGGCGTGCACACGGTGACCTTGACGCATGTCCCAGACCCTGGGACGTGGGGGCTCTTCATCGCCGAGGCGTGCGGAGGTGTGAGCCAGCCCTGCGTAGCCACGGGCTCGGGGGCCTTGCCCACCCAGGTGACGTTGGTCGCCGGGACGACCTATTACTTCTTGGTGGAAGGGAGCCAGGACCCCCTTGGAGTGGGCGATGCCTGGTTCGACCCTGGCCCCCTCGCCATCCACGTGGAGGGGCCTTGCGTGGGGACCTGCGCCGTGAACCAGTGTGGCCTCAACGGTTGCGATGAACTCTGTGGGCTGTGCGGGGCGGGCGAGGGCTGTGATCCCGGCGGGTTCTGTACGGTACCCTCGTGGGTGCCGGGGGACACGTGTGCCGACGTCGTGCGCCTCCATGCGCCCATGGAGGTCCGTGGCGACACGGCGCTGGCGGCGGACGACTCGCACGTGGGGAACCTCGCGTGTGGGTCCCTCCCTGCGCTGTGGGGGAAGGGGCAGCCGGATGTCATCTACGAGCTGACTCCGCCCGAGGACGCCCTGTATCGGTTTCATCTGTCCATGCCCACGGGGGGAGGCTTGTACGTGACCACCTCGTGCGGAGACGACGAGGGCACATGCGTGGGTGCGGCCAAGACCGGCGCGGATTCCAAGGCGAGCCTCACCGTTCCCCTCAGCGGCGGGACGACGTACTTCCTCGTTGTAGATGGCAGTGGGAGCACCGGCAGTGGTGACGGTCCCTATGTGTTGCGGGTCGCTGCACCGTGCGTGCCCGACTGCGACGGCAAGGTCTGCGGGGACGACGGCTGTGGCGGGACGTGCGGGGCGTGTGAGGGCGTGTCGGTCTGCGATGATCGTGGGACGTGCCTCTCCACGAAGAGCGTCGCCGGCGATTCAGGACAGGACCCCGCGATCCTCCCCGAGGGCGGGGCCGTGCAGCTCCCGGCGTTTCCCGCGACGGACGGTGTGCCGAGCTTCGAAGGGGTCTGTCCCTCCCCACCCTCCAGCGTTGGTCCTGGTGCTTTCCGTCCCGACCGCGTCATCCGCTTCTCGCCGAGCCGGCGTGGCACCTATCAGTTCGCCGTGGACTTGGATCTCCGGCGCTGCGTGGAGTCTCTCGATGCGCCGCCCAGACTGACCCTCATCGACGGATGCGCAGCCTCCGCAGCCCAGGGCTCCTCCCCGACCTGCGTCTGGCAACGCACCTTAGAGAGTCCGCACACCGTGTTCGAGATGTGCCTCGATGTGGGGCGAGACTACTGCTTCGTCGTGGATCGCTACGACGCTGCGCTGAAGGCCGTCGCCCTGCGCAACTTCTCGTCGCTCCCGTCGGTCGGATGTGAGGGACGCGTGTGCGGGGCCGCGGAGTGTGGGGGCGAGGTGTGTGGTGACTGCCCGGACGGGTTGCTCTGCGACGAGCTGGCAGGGTACTGCCGCTCGCCGCCCCAGGTGGAGGGGAACGGTTGCCTCGCGCCTCGGGTCGTGGACACCGTGCCCTTCGATACCATCGACGACACGCGGCGCTTCGACGACGAGGTCCGCGCCCCGTGGCCGGCGTGCGGTATGCAGAACCTTTCCGGGAGTACGGTGGTCGTTGGAGTGGGCGCGCCCGACGCGGTGTATCGGCTGACCGCCCCCGCGAGCGGCGTGTACGAGGCCTCGCTGACCAGTCAGGCTGACGCGGATGGGCACTACGCATCGCTCATCCTGTACGCCGTGACCGACTGCGAGCGCACGCAGTCGAGCTGTCTGGGGTTTGAGGTTGCCGAGCCTCGGGCGGTGCTGCCCGTCTCGTTGGCCGCTGGACAGACCGCGTATTTCGTCGTGGATGGTAGTCTTTGGTACATGGCCGGTCCCTACACCTTCTCCATCACGACCTCGGACGAGCTGCCATAGCCCCTGTCCCCCCGAGTGCGTCCAGCCTCCGGCGTCCACGCGGAGCGCGCGCACGGGTAGGGGCGAACTACGGGCTAGGGCTTCGGGGCCGGTGCTGTGGTGGTGGCCGCCGCCGCTCATCGCGGCTAGTGGGTTCCCATCCTGAAAAGCCTCCCGTCGCCGCGACGGCCGCTGCACGCACCATGCGCGTCCCCGCAACCACTTGAAGTAGCGCTGCTACTCCGGCGGGTTGCGTGAACGCACCTGGCACGCACATCGACTCGCCGTGGCTCGGTCCGCCTTTTCAGGATGGGAACTAGTGGAAACGCCCCTGGGCTTTGAGGCGCTCGTAGTGGTCGCGGTCGCGGTGCTTGAAGACCTTGGCCGGGTGGCCGCCGGCGATGGCGCACGCCGGGATGTCGCTGACGACCGTGGAGCCGGCCTGGATGATGGCCCCCTCGCCGATGGTCGCGCCGCCCAGGATGATGACCCGGCTCCCCAGCCACACGTTGTCGCCGATCTCGATGCCTCGCACGATGTAAGTCGCGTCGTAGGGCAGCGCCTCCCCCTCGTAGTTGTGGATGTCCGTGATGAGCAGACACTCCGGCCCCGAGTGGAAGTTGTCGCCGATGCGCACCTCGCCGCGCCCCACGACGGTCAGCCCGTTGAAGTTCACGTTGTCCCCCAGGTGCGTCGCCCCGTTTACCTTGGACAGCCCGTTCACCCGCAGGTCCCGCCCGCACGACGCCGCCTGACGACGCACCAGGGCCGATAGGAGGAACCGCTTGAGGGAACGGACGGGACGGAAGGCCATCGGCGAGGACTCCGGCTTCGTGGGGGCTCAGGCGTAGGGCAGCGCGAGGGCGCTGAAGAGCTGGCGGTCCGCGTGGCGGCGCACGTACGCCGGGTCGATGCGCGGCACGATGGCCTTCGTCCGCACCGACGCGTACCAGTGCACCGTCCGCGTCTCGGGCCGCAAGGCCGCCGCCAGCCGCTTGGCCATGTCTCGGGTCGGGAGGCGGGGCAGGGGGGAGGTGCGGAACCAGTGCTCCGAGATCTCCGGCGCCAGTGGATAGAAGTACCCCGGCGGGTAGACGCGCACCTCCCCTCGGAGCGCGGGGTTCGTCGCTGCCTGGGCCACCCGCGTCTGGAGCAGGTGGGTCCCCAGGGCGAACCGCTTGAGCTGCCGCTCGGGCGGCATGTCCACCATGGCCCGCAGCAGCCCCTCCACGAAGGCGTGCCCCGGCGCCGCCGCGAACACCGCGTTGTTCACCGCCGAGAAGTAGAGCCCCTGGACCATGGGGAACACGCGCCACCCCTCGGGCACGCGCCGCAGCACGTCGCGCACCCCGTGCAGCGCCAGCGCGCGCGCCCACAGCAGCGGCGAGCGCGACCCCAACACCCGCCGCGGCCACGCGATGGGTTCGGCTCCACAAAAGACCGGCGAGGCCGCGCACAGGTCCGCGAACGACCCCACCGTCACCGTGTCCGTGTCCAGGTACACCCCGCCCCGCGTGTAGAGCAGCGCCGCCCGCACCATGTTCGCCCGCGCCGCCGGCGCCGCGAGCTGCCCGAACAGCGCCTCCAGACGCCCACCAAGCCCCGCTGCCCGGGCGTCGACCGCTTCCCACAGGGCCGCCAGATCCAGCCGTTGCGCCTCGAAGCCGCCCTCGGCCTCCAGCGCCTCCCAGGAGCCCGCCGCAGCTGCCTCCACCGAGGCTCGCAGCGCCTCCAGCGGCGCGTCGTGGTGCAGCACCACGCGCTCGAAGCCCCCGGCGCGCGCCGCCGAGCGCAGCGCCAACACGTTCACCCAGGGGAACCGCTCGCCAAACCAGATGAACCGGGCGACGCGCGGGATGTTCGCCTCGCGCGCCGTCAAGAGCCAGCCTCCGCAGGGCGCCCCGCCGGCTCGCCGGTGGGCGCTTCAGGGCGCAGGAGCTCCTCCAGCAGGGCCTGGAAGTTCGCCCGCGCCCTCGGTCGCCACACGCGGTCGCGCAGCGCCTCGGTGGGCGGCGTGAGGTCCGCGAGCGCCGCCCGCAGCTCGCCCGCGTCCCCCACCGCCACGGCCGCCCCTTCCGCCACCAGCGGCGCCGTCGCCTCCCACCCCGGGAGCTTGGCGATGACCGTGGGGAGCCCAAAGGCCAGCCCCTCGAACACCGCCGTGGAGTAGACCCCCAGCACGGCGTCCGCCGCCGCCAGCTCGTCGTAGATGGGCGTGGGGCGGTCCACCACCTCCACGCCTCGCGCCGCCGCTTGGGCCAGCTCGGGGTAGCGCTGCCGCCAGCCCGCCAACTCGCCCGGGTGCAGCTTGTAGCGCACGCGCAGGCCCCCCGGCGGGCCGCCCAGGGCCACGAGGGCGGCCACCAGCTTGCCCAGCTCGCGCCCGATGGTCCCCTGGGAGATGACCAGCAGCCGCCGCTCGCGGCCCTCACCCCGCGCCACCCGCGCCGCCTCTCGCGTGCGCACCCGGGCCCGGGCCGCCACCCGCTGCCGATCCAGCCACCCGTAGCCCACCGCCGGGGCGTGGGCCGCGTCCACGGGCAGCCCGGGCGTGATGTCCCGCCAGAAGTCCCCGAAGGTCATGAGCGTGTCCGCGAACCCCAGCGGCCGTCGCCCGGGCGCGAAGTTGTAGGCCAGGTGCGTGGGCCCGATGAGGCCGTGCTGCATCTCCAGCGTGGGGATGCCCCGCCGCCGCGCCGCCCGGATGAGGGGCAGCGTCCGGTACCCGTAGCCCACGACGACCACCACCGCCCGCGGGCGCACCCGGTCCAACAGGCGCTCGTACAGCTCGGTGCGCGCCGTGAGCTCGAAGGCCGCCACTTGGGCCGGCCCCAGCAACGCCGACGGGGGCAGCTCCAGCCCGAAGCGCCGGCCGATGGCCTGGGCCATGCCCCGCACCTCGGCCCGGTCGGCGCGGCGGAAGACCACGCGGTCGTCGCGACGCCCCAGCCGGGCGAGCTGCCGCTGGGCGGTCTTCGCCCACTGCTTGCGGAGCTGCCAGCTCAGGTAGTGCAGCCCCTCGGCCGGCGCCGGGCGCATGTGGACCCCCTCGTGGGCGTCCTGGATGACCACGCGCGACCATCGGGGCTTGCCCGACGAGGCCCCCGCGTCGCCCGGCTCGTCGTCCAGGAGCGGCTGGGTGTAGGGGCAGATCCACCGGGCCCCCCCCGGCCGCTCGCCGTCGAGCACGTGGCGCTCGTGGTTGAACACCAGCAGGTCCGCCGGGCCCAGGTCTTTCCAGCGGTGGGGCCGCAGCCCCTGGGGTCCGGCGGCCAGCTCGCGCTTCACCGCCCGCGCCGTGTGCCACCAGGGGCGGCTCAGGCGCCCGGTGGGCCGCTTGCCGTAGAGGCCCAGGCGTTGCAGCAGGTCCACGTAGAGGTTGTGCCGCACCTGGTGCCAGAAGCGCTGCCCGCCCGCGACCCGCTCGAAGAAGCCCTCGGCCTCCTCCAGCTCGATGAGCGCGTCATGGACCTGGCCGACCGTCACGCCCGCCCCCGCGGCGTTGGCGGCGGCGCCACCCACCTTCCGGGGCTCGCGCTGGGAATCGTCAGGCATCCCGGCGAGTATCCGAGGGGCCTTGGGGCGCGTCAAGGACGCCCGTGCGGCCCCGATCTCCTCGCCGGCCCGGCGCCGCCAAAAGTTGACGCGGCCCCCCCGCTCCCGATGATGGCCCCATGCGCGCCCCCAAGCCCATCGCCGCCACGCGGCCCCGCACCGCCCTCGCCCTCACCGCCGCTTGGACCCTCTTAGGGTTCGCTCCCGCCGTCGTCAGCCCGGGCTGCGCCACGGACACCGGCGCCCGCGCGCGTCACGGCAAGGTCACCCTGGTGGAGCCCACGCCCGAGGACGACCCCTACGTCATCCCCCGCGCGCGCTGGGACGCCGCCCTCAAGCGCGGCCCGGCGTGGGTGCTCCAGCAGGTTCCCGTGCGCGCCGTCGTCCACCAGCGCCGCTTCGTGGGCTTTCAGATCCTCGGCCTGTTCCCCGACGAGCCCGACATCCAGGTCACGGGCCTGCGTCTGGGCGACGTCGTGCAGCGCGTGAACGGCTCGCCCGTGGAGCGCCCCGACCAGTTCATGAAGATCTGGAAGGCGCTGCCCCAGGCGGACCACCTCACGGTGCAGTTCCTCCGTCGCAACCAGCCCCTCGAGGTCACCTGGCAGATCCGCTGAGGACGGGGGCTACTTCCGCGCCCGGGATCGCAGCCACATCTGGGCCTCGCCCAAGGCCTGCTGGACGGACATGCGCTGGTCCTCCTTCTTGAGGGCCTTGAGGGCCTCCAGCACCGCCTCGCTGTCGGGTTTGGCGACCTTGCCCAGGGCGCCGAGCACCTTCACCCGGAACAGCACAGAGCGCTCCTCCAGCGCCTTGAGCAGCGCCCCCTCGGCCTTGGCCGCCTGGGGCCCCAGGGCCGCCAGCAGGTCCGCGGCGTTCTCGCGGACCACCACGCTCTCGCCGTCGGTGAGGAGCTTGCTCAGGGGCCCCACCACGAGCCCCGGCGCGTGCGCCGCCACGCGCCCCACCGTCGCCGCTACGCGCTCCCCGCGCCCGCCCAGCATCCCGAGCAGCGGCTCCACAACCGCCTTGCCGTAGGCGTCGAGGGCCGCGAACAGCGCCTCGGTCGTCTCTTCGTCGGCCGTGCGCAGGGCGTCGGCCAGCACCGGGACCACCTGGGCCGGGGCCACCTTCAGCGTCGCCAGGCTCGCGGCGGCCGCCCGCTGCACCCGCGCGTCGGGGTCCTTGACGGCGATGCAGAGCTGCTCCACGAAGGCGTGGCTGGCCTTCCCCAAGGCACCCAAGCAGGTGGCCGCGTTGGCACGCACCACCCAGCGCCCGTCGAAGAGCAGCGGCACCAGGTGCGGGGCCTTCATCTTCTTGGCGGCCTTGGCGCAGGCGGCCGCCTCCAGCGGGGCGTCGTCGAAGCCCGGCAGGGGCAGCTCCCGCACGTCCCCCACGGTGGGCGGGGGCTCCACGCCCCGCACGCGGTCCCGCGCCCGAGAGGCCGCCTGGCGGACCTGGGGCGCCGAGTCGGCCAGCTTGCGCGCCTGGAGGGCCTCCAGCGCCTTCGCGTCATCGCGCGGCGCCACCTCGCCCACGGCCCAGGCCGCCTTGGCGCGGACGTTCTCGTCGTGGTCCGTGAGGGCCGCGAGGAGCCCGTCGAGCTCCTTGGCCGCCCCGGCGCCCAGCCGGCCCAGGACCTCGCAGGCGGCCTCGCGCACGGGCTCGCTTACGTGCTCGGCCAGCACCTGGGCGGCGGCCTTGGCCCCTGCCGCCCCTGCGCCCACGACCGCCGCGATGGCCGCCTCCCGGGCGATGGGCGCCTGGCCCCCGGCCAGCGTGCCCAGGAGGGCCGCCGGTGCGGCCGCGGCGAGCTTGGCGAGGCCGGCGCGGGCGGCGTCCGTGACGGCCTGGGAGCGGTCGGCTACGGCCCGCAGGAGCAGGCGCCCGGCGTCCGCCGTGGGCAGGGTCCCGAGGAGCTCCACGGCCGCGAGGCGCACGGCCTCGGCCGGGGCCTGGACCAGTGGCGAGAGGCTGGCGACCGCGGCGTCGCGGAGGTCGTCGGGGATGCCGAGATCGCCGAGCAGCGCGACGGCGTTCTGTTGGACCGCCGGGCGGGCGTCGCGGAGCGCCCGGAGGAGGAGCGGGGCGTCCAGGGCCTTGCCGAGCTTCTTGGCCGCTGCCTTGCGCTCCTTGTCGGTGAGGGGGCGCTCGGAGAAGCCGTCGATCTCGATGACCGGGGGGCGCTCCAGGGCCTTGTCGCGGGCGCGCTTGGCGCCCTGGAGGAGGCGGCGGGCGACCATCTGGACCACCGGGGCGCCCTTGGAGACCAGCGCCTTGAGCTTCTTCTCGTGGGCCTCGGTGAGGGCCACGCCGTCCAGGATGCGCTTGGCGGTGTCGCGCAGCTCGTCGTCGGGGAGGGCGTCGATGAGGGCGTCGGCCGCCACCGTGCCCAACATGCGCAGGCACTGGCGGGCGGCCTTGCGCACGGGGCCGCGGTCGGCGCGCAGGGCGTCGATGAGGGCGGGCACCGCCGCGGCGCCGCGCTGGACGACGAGGCTCACGGCGGTGACCTGCACGAAGGGGCGCATGTCTCCGGCCGCGTCGATGAGGAGCTCCAGGATGGCCGCGGCGCGGGCCGGGTCCTCGGTGGCGGCGAGCTTGTCCAGGGAGGCCACGGCGGCGTCGGAGACGGCGTCCTCGCGGTCCACGAGGCCGTTGAGGAGGCCCGGGATGGCGATCTCGGGGGCCACGCTGGGGTGCGCCAGGGCGGCCATGACGTGGGCCCGGACGATGGGGTCCGTGTCCTTGCCGGCCACGGGCAGGAGGTGGGCCACGTCAGCGGGGATGGTGGTCTTGTCGCCCAAGAGGGCCAGGGCGTGGGCGGCGTTGCGGCGGACGCTGGAGCGGCCGTCGAACAGGCGCTTGGACACGACCTCGTGGAGGTCGAGCGCGGCGTCCTTCAGGAGGGCGGACAGGGCGTCCGCGGATAGCTCGGAGGTCTCCAACGCTGCGCTCATGGGAAGCTCCTCGGGCTGATGCGACGTGTGCCCGCGGTGGGAGCCGACCTGGTGCTGTGCCCTCGCGTGGAGTCGCAGAGGGGGGGTCGGTGCGTGTGGACCGCGGGGACCGGCGTGGGGTCATGACCGGATTAGCACGGGCGGCTTGACCCCGACAAGGCAACCCCCCGATGGTGGGCGGCGGGGCCATCTGGGGCCCATCCCGAAGACGCGGAAGACGCGGACCGAGGTGCGGCGTGGGGCGAGGTTGGGCGCGGCGATGGTTGGGGCGGATCGCGTACGCGGAGGGGCTGGACGAGCAGGCGGAGGCGCGGGCGCGGGTGCTGGCCGGCGGGCCGGACGAGCTGCTGCTCCTGGAGCACGAACCGGTTGTGACGCTCGGGCGGCGCGGCGGCGTCGTGGACGAGGCGGCGCTAGCAGGGCTCGGCACGCCCGTCGTGGCGACGGACCGAGGGGGGCTGGCGACGTGGCACGGGCCGGGGCAGCTCGTGGCCTACCCCATCTTCGACCTGCGGCGGCGCGGCGTGGGCGTGCCGGACTTCGTGCGGGCGCTGGGGGAGGGCATGGTGCGGGCGGCGCGGGCGGTAGGGGTGGAGGCGGCTTACGAGGACACCCGGCCCGGGATCTACGTGGAGGGGCGGAAGGTGGGCTCGGTGGGGCTCCACGTCACGCACGGCGTGACCACGCACGGGATCTCGCTGAACGTGGATTGCGATCTCGCGGGGTTCCAGGCCATCGAACCGTGCGGGGACGCGGCCCTCATCATCACGACGCTGACCCGTGAGCGGGACGCGGGTGCGCGGACGCCGGGGATCATGGAGGTGGCTGACGCCTTCGAGGAGGGGCTACGCGAGGCGCTGAGGCGCTGAGCCCCTGAGAAGCTGACGGCCCCGGCCCCGCGCGGAGCGGGGCCGAGGCCGTGGAAGGGCAGGGGAGCTGCCTCGCGCCGCAGGCGGCTGCTCAGTGCAGGCCGCCCTCCTTGAGGCCGCGGAGGCGCAGGCGCAGGGCGTTGATGCGGATGAAGCCCTCGGCGTCCATCTGGTCGAAGACCGTATCGTGCTCGAAGGTCGCGAAGCTGTAGCTGTAGAGGGAGTTGGGGCTCTTGCGGCCCAGGAGGCGGGCCGAGCCCTTGAACAGGCGCAGGCGGGCGGAGCCGGTGACCTCCTTTTGGGTCTCGGCGACGATCTTCCGCAGCAGCTCGCCCTCGGGGGAGTACCAGTAGCCGCGGTAGACCATGGAGGCGAACTTGGGCATGAGCTCCTCGCGGAGGAGCATGACCTCCCGGTCCAGGGCCAGGGACTCCACGGCGCGGTGGGCGATGTGGAGCAGCGTCGTGCCCGGGGTCTCGTAGACGCCGCGGGACTTGATGCCCACGTAGCGGTTCTCCACGACGTCCACGCGGCCCACGCCGTGGCGCCCGGCGATGGCGTTGAGCTCCTCGACCAGGGCGGCGGGGCTGTAGCGGCGGTTGTTCAGACCCACGGGGACGCCTTGCTCGAAGTCGATGACGACCTCCTCGGGCGTGTCGGGCGTCTCGTCCAGGGGGCGCGTGAGCAGGTAGGTGTCGCGCGGGGGCTCGGTCCAGGGGTCCTCCAGCACGCCGCCCTCGAAGCTGATGTGCATGAGGTTGCGGTCCATGCTGAAGGGCTTCTCCACGGTGGAGGTGACCGGGATTCCCTTCTCCTTGGCGTAGTGAATGAGATCGGTGCGGCCCTTGAAGTCCCAGAAGCGCCAGGGGGCGATGATGCGGATGTGGGGGTTGACGCCGTAGCAGGCCAGCTCGAAGCGGATCTGATCGTTGCCCTTGCCGGTGGCGCCGTGGGCCACGGCCTCGGCACCCTCGGCGTCGGCGATCTCGGCCATGCGGCGGCCGATGAGGGGGCGGGCCAGGGCCGTGCCCATGAGGTAGACGCCCTCGTAGACCGCGTTGGCCTGCACGGCGGGGAAGACGAAGTCCCGGGCGAACTCCTCGCGCAGATCCTCGATGATGGCCTTGGAGGCGCCCGCGGCCAGGGCTTTGTCCTCCAGCCCGTCGAGCTCCTCGTTCTGGCCCACGTCGGCCGTGTAGCAGATGACCTCGCAGTCGTAGGTCTCCTTGAGCCAGGTGAGCATGACCGACGTGTCCAGGCCCCCGGAGTAGGCGAGGACGACCTTGTTCAGCTTGGTGGGGGGCTTCATGACGGAACTCCGTGCGTGAGGGGGTGTGGGCGGGCGCGGCGGCGCTCGTTGGGGGGAGGCTGGGTGCCTTTACGGTTGATCGAGGAGCGCCCAGAGGGACGCTTCTACGGTGGTGGGTGGCGTGCCGTCGGCCACGACGGCGAGGACGGTGTCGTCTCCGGCGACCGTGCCCACGAGGCCGTGGAGCCTCGCGGCCTGGGTGAGGTTGTCCAGGGCCAGGGCCACGGGTTGGGCCCCGCCCACGCGCGTCTTGATGACCAGCAGGTTGCCCGCTGGCGTCACCGCTCGCAGGAAGGCGCGGAGGTTCCCGAGCGCCACGGCGTAGTCGGGCGCCTTGTCCACGCGCTGGTAGCGCACGCCGCCGTCCGGCTGGGGCTGCCGGGCCACGCCCAGGGCGCGGAGGTCTCGGGACAGCGTGGCTTGGGTGACGGACAGCCCCTCGGCTTCCAGCAGGCCCTGGAGTTGCTCCTGGCTCTCCACCCGGTGGGCCCGGAGGAGGGCGAGGATCTTGGCGTGGCGTTGACTGCGACCCATGGCGCGCGAGTTTATGCGCCAACGTGAATATCTATGCAAGTGCAAAGCGACCGCGTCCCCCGTGGGCAGCCCCAACCTACTGGAACAGCGGTCCCTTCTTGCCTCGCCCCGGGGAACCCGTCGTGCTTCAACGAGTTCCCGGGTCGTGGGCCGCGAGGGGCTGGACGTCGCGGACGCGATCGCATCGGAAGGACTTGGCGACGTGCTCGATGCCGCAGATGGCGCGCATCCACACCCGTCCGTTGTGTTGGTAGAAGCCCAGTGGTGTGACGGGGCGGGGGGCGTCACCTTGGGAGCCACCGCGGTAGCGGATGAGGACGGTGGCTCCGTCGTGGAGGGCCTGTTCGGCCAGCCGGAGGCGGGCGGGGACCTCCACGGCCAGATCTCCCGGGCGGGGGATGGGCTCGAACTGGCGCACGCCCAGGCGGCGCAAGCTGGGGGCCTGGCGACGGGCCACGGCGCGCGCGAAGAGGTTGCGGGCGTGGAGGGCGTCGGGCAGGGCGCGGTGGAAGACGGCGCCCTCCGGGGCGCCCAGCCAGCGCGCCAGGGCGCCGAGCGTGTGCCTGGGGGCGTCGGGGAAGACCTCCCGGGACAGCGCCAAGGTGCACACGAAGGGCGGGCCCTGCCACGGCTCGCCCAGGCGCTCGGCGGCGGCGACGAGGAAGCCGAGGTCGCTTTCGGCCCGGTGGGCCAGGAGGACGGTCCGGGCGCCGCCCTCGCCGTCGTCGCGCAGGAAGGCCAGCAGCTCGGGCCAGACCGTCCCAAGGTCCTCGGCGCGGGCCACGGTTTGTGCGTCGATGCCCGTGAGGGCGCTGGTCGTGGGCGGGATGGCGCGCGTGGGGCGCACCAGGCGTTCGTACACCGGGCCGGGGCGGACGACCCCCTCGCGGCTCACCTCGAAGCGGGCGCAGCCCACCTCGATGATGTCGTCGTAGGCGGGGGCCGTGCCCGTGGTCTCCAGGTCCAGGGAGACGAAGGACAGCAGCGTCAGCGGGGTATCTCGCAGCACGCCGCGCACCATACCCCAAGCCGTCCCGGGACCAAGGACCATCTGCGTGATCTGCGTCCTGTCTCACCGCCGCTCCCGACTCCTGCGCCCGCGCCCGCGCCCGCGCCCGCGCCCGCGCCCGCAACCACTCCCGCGGCCGTTCCCGCGCCCGCTTCCGCGCCCGCTCCCGCGCCCGCGCCCGCGCCCGCAACCACTCCCGCGGCCGTTCCCGCGCCCGCTCCCGCTCCCGTGCGCCCCTCCGCGCGCACCCCGAAGGCCGCCACCGTCTTCAACGGGGATGTGACACCGAGACGCCAAGATGCGACATCGCCGCCCGGCCGCCGGCAACCATGCACTATCTACCTTGCAAATCTGTCATTGTATGTCAGGATTGCAAGGTAGAGAGGGTGGGATGATCGAGCGGTGGAGCACACGAGAGGTCTTGGAACGGCTGGAGACGGCACCAGCGGTGTGTCTGTTGGGGCCGCGTCAGGTGGGCAAGACGACTCTGGCCCGTCAGGTTGCCTCGCAGCTCCCTTCGGTCTACCTGGACCTCGAGTCCCAGACCGACCGAGCGCGCGTGGCCGAGCCCGAGCTGTACCTCCCCCAGCACCAGGACAAGTTGGTCGTGTTGGATGAGGTCCAGCGCGCTCCCGAGATCTTTCGCGCCCTTCGCGGGCTCATCGATCGAGGGCGTCAAGCCGCGCTGTTCGCCCAGGGGGCGGGCGCACCGCCCAGTTCGGCCACGCAGTTCGTCTCCCCGGCCCCCCGAGACGTGGGCCGCTTCTTGCTGTTGGGCTCGGCGTCCTTGGACCTCCTGTCCCAGACCGCCGAGTCCTTGGCGGGGCGCCTGAGCTACGTGGAGCTCAACCCCCTGGACATCCTGGAGGTCGGAGCCGACCGTGCGGACACGCTGTGGGTGCGTGGCGGGTTCCCCGAGTCCTTCCTCGCGCTCGACGACGCAGCCTCGTGGCGTTGGCGCCAGGACTTCCTGCGGACCTACCTAGAGCGGGACATCCCCCAGCTCGGCCCGCGCATCCCCGCAGAGATCCTCCGGCGCTTTTGGACCATGCTGGCCCACCGCCAGGGGAGCCCCTTCAACGCCGCCGACCTGGCGCGGGGCCTGGGCGTGAGCGGGAGGACCGTCGCCCGCTACCTGGACCTCATGGTCGATCTGCTGCTCGTGCGGCGCCTGTCGCCGTGGCATGGCAACGTGGGCAAGCGTCTCGTCCGCGCCCCCAAGGTCTACTTGCGGGACACGGGCTTGGCGCACGCCCTCTTGGGTCTTCGAGACCGCGACGCCGTGCTGGGCCACCCCGCCGTGGGCGGCAGCTACGAGGCTTTCGTGATCGAGACGCTATGCCACCTCGCGCCCCAGGGGACCGCAGTCGCCTACTTCCGCACCTCCGCCGGGGCCGAGGTGGATCTCGTGCTCACCCTCCCCGGCGGGCGCCGCTGGGCGGTGGAGGTCAAGCACAGCCTCAACCCCAAGCCCACGCGAGGGTTCTACACGGCCCTCACCGACCTGGCCGCCCACGAGGCTTGGGTCGTCTACCCGGGCTACGAGGCTTACCCCATCACTCGTCACGGCGACCTCGTCGTTCACGCCACGCCCCTCCACCACCTCGCCACACGGCTAGCCGCCCTGCGCTAGCACGAGCGCCCGCGCACCCGCTGCTGCCGCTTCCGTCGCTCCCGCTCCCGCGCCCGCGTTCGCTCCCGCGCCCGCGTTCGCTCCCGCTCCCGCGCCTGCTTCCGCGCCCGCGTTCGCTCCCGCTCCCGCGCCCGCGCCCGCGCCCGCTTCCGCGCCCGCGTTCGCTCCCGCGCCCGCGTTCGCTCCCGCTCCCGCGCCTGCTTCCGCGCCCGCGTTCGCTCCCGCTCCCGCGCCCGCGCCCGCGCCCGCTTCCGCGCCCGCGTTCGCTCCCGCGCCCGCGTTCGCTCCAGCTCCCGCGCCCGCGCCCGCTTCCGCGCCCGCGCCCGCTTCCGCGCCCGCGCCCGCGTTCGCTCCCGCTTCCGCAGCCGCAACCGCTTCCGCTCCCGCAGCCGCAACCGCTTCCCGACCCGCTCCCGTGCGCCCCTCCGCGTGCACCCCGAAGGCCGCCACCGTCTTCAACGGGGATGTGACACGCAAACACCGAAATGCGACATCGCCGCTGCGATCGCGCTCGTCTTTCTTGCCCGCTCCTCCCAGCGCCGCGGCGCTCGCTCTCGGCAACGGGCCCGCTTTGGCCGCGACTCGGGGCTTGCCGTCGGGGCGCGGGCGTGGGAAGGCGCAGGCGTGACGACGGACGCCCCGCAGACGACCACGCCCTCCACCGCCGCCCCCGCGCCGCGCCCCGAGGTGCTGGCTCCCGCCGGGGACCACGACACCCTCTACGCCGCCCTCGCCGCTGGCGCCGACGCCGTCTATTTCGGCCTGGACGACGGCTTCAACGCCCGCGCCCGCGCCACGAACTTCGCCACCAGCGACCTGGACACCATCGTCCGCGCCTGCCACCGCGCCGGTGCCCGCGCCTTCCTTACGCTGAACACGCTCGTCTTCGAGGCCGAGCTCCCCGTCGTCGAGGCCATCCTCCGGCGCACCGCCGCCTCGGGCGTGGACGCTCTCATCGTCCAAGACCCCGCCGTGGCCCTCCTCGCCGCCCGCGTGGCCCCCGCCCTCCGCCTCCACGCCTCCACCCAGATGACCATCTCCAGCCCCGAGGGCGCCCGCTTCGCTGCCGCCCTGGGGGTGCGCCGCGTCGTCCTGCCCCGCGAACTCTCCGCCCAGGAGGTGGGCCTGTTCCGCGCTGGCCTCGCCCACAGTTCCCTGGAACGACTGGAGCTGGAGGTCTTCGTCCACGGCGCCCTCTGCATGTCCTGGTCCGGCCAGTGCCTCACCTCCGAGGCCTGGGGCGGCCGCAGCGCCAACCGCGGCCAGTGCGCCCAGTCCTGCCGCCTCCCCTACGACCTCCAGGTGGACGGCGCCCTCTCCCCCACCGCCCCCAACGACCCCCGCCGCTACCTCCTGTCCCCCAGCGACCTCGCCGGCCACGAGGTCGTCCCCGACCTCCTGCGCCACGGCGTCACCAGCCTCAAGATCGAGGGCCGCCTCAAGGGCCCCGCCTACGTCACCAACGCCGTGGAGACCCTGCGCCGCTGGGTCGACGCCGTCCTGGCCGGCCAGCAGGACGCCCCCTCGGCCCGCCAAGCCCTGGCCGCCGGTCTCGCCCAAGCCCACCGCGTCTTCTCCCGCGGCTTCACTGCGGGCTTCCTGCTCGGCGGCGACCACCGGCGCCTCGTGGACGGCCGCCACCCCAAGCACCGCGGCGCCTTCCTGGGCCGCGTCCTCGCCGTGGACCCCGCCCGCGCCGAGGTGACCGTCGCCGCGACGGACGACTTCCCGCGCTCCTCCCTCGCCGCGCCCCTGCCCGGTCGCCCCGCCGAGGCGCCCGTGGAGCCCCAACGCGGCATGGGCGTCGTCTTCGACCTGGGCGACCCCGAGGCCACCGACGAGCCGGGCGGCCCGCTGTTCCACGTTCAACCCCTTCGCGCCGTGGAGCTCGGCCCCCAGGCACCGCCCGCGCTCCGCCACCGCCCAGCACGGGACGCGCCGGCCGGCTGGCGCCTGGGTTTCGCCCGCGACCCGCGCCTGGCCCCCGACCTGGGGCGCGTCCACCCCGGCCACCGCGTATGGGTGAACTCCGACCCCACCGCCGAGGCCGCCGCCCAGCGCGCCCTCAAGGCCGCCCGGGCGCGCCCCGAACCGCCCCAGGAGCGCGTCCCCGTGCGCCTGGAGGTCCACGGCCGGGCCGGCCAGCCTCTCCGGGCGACGTTCACCACGCACGGCGGCCCCACCCCCGCCCTCCAGGTCACCGGCCACACCGACACGCCCCTGGCCCCCGCTCGCGGCGCCGGCCTCACCGATGAACTCCTACGCGCCAAGCTGGGAGCCCTGGGGGGCACGCCCTTCCAGCTCGACGTCCAGACCCCCGGCGCCGGGCTGGACCGCGCCGGGCTCCCCCAGGGGCTCTACGTGGCCCCCAGCGCGCTCAAGCGTTTGCGCCGGGCCCTCGTCGCCCAGCTCACCGCCCGGCTCGCCCCAACACCCAGCGCCGCCCAGACACCCCCCGCGGCCACCGGTGACCTCTCGCCCGCGCTGCCTGCCGTCACCGCCGCCCTGCGCGCCCGCGCCGCGGCGCGACTGGCCGGCGCCGCGGAGCCGCCTCCCCCCCAGCTCATCCCCCTCTGTCGCCAGGACGACCAGCTCGACGCCGCCCTGGCGCTGGGCTTCCCCGAGGTGGAGCTGGACTGGATGGAGATGGTGGGCCTGGGCCGCGCCGTGGCCCGCGCCAAGGCCGCCGGGGCCCGGGTCGTCCTCGCCACGCCCCGCGTCCAGAAGCCGGGCGAGGAGCAGATCGACCACCGCCTCGCCCGCCTTCAGCCCCACGGCGTCCTCGTGCGCCACTGGGGCGGCCTCATGTGGTTCGCCGACGGCCACGGGCAGGGGGGCGCCGCGGCCGGCGCGGAGGGGCCGCCCCTCGCCGTGCACGGCGATTTCAGCCTCAACGTGACGAACTCGCTGACCTTCTGGCACCTGCTGGGCCTGGGCCTGGGCACCGTGACGGCCTCGCACGACCTGGACGAGGCGCAGCTCTTTCACCTCCTGGACGCCGTGGAACCGGCGCGCCTGGCCGTGGTCGTGCACCACCACGTCCCCACCTTCCACACCGAGCACTGCGTCTACGCGGCCAACCTCAGCGACGCCTCCCCCTTGCCCCCGGACGTCCCCTTGGACCGCAAGACCTGCGGTCAGCCATGCGAGCGGCACCAGGTCTCGCTGGTGGACCCCAAGGGCTTCGCTCACCCGGTCATCCCCGACGTCTTCTGCCGCAACACGGTCTTCGAGGCCCGCGCCCAGTCCGCCGCCGGCCTGGTGCCGCGCCTGCTGGACGCCGGCGTGCGCCGCTTCCGCGTGGAGCTGGTCCGCGAGTCCGGGGCCGAGACGGCCACCGTGCTGGGCGCCTATCGCGACCTCTTGCGTGGGCGCGCCACGCCCCGCGAGGTCGTGCGCCGCGTGGCCGCCCACGAGCAGTTCGGCGTGGTCCGCGGCGTGGCCGCTGCGGCCGGGGGAAAGGGATCCCGCGCGGGGGCTTGAGGACCCAAGCCGTTCACGCTGGACCTCCGGCGCGCGGCCGTGCGAAGGTTTGACGCCGCGCCCGCGCGGGGCACGGCGGTCACCACGGAGGGGAAAGAAGATGCGTCGAGGTGCCTGGGGCGTGCGGGGGCGGGAGGGTAGAGGGGCGCGCACGCGGCGCGACGCCATCCTCAACGCGGCCCTCATCACGGTCATCGAGCTGGCCCTCGTCGGGCTCCTGCTCGCGCCCGCGGCCTGGGCGGCTGGCCCGGCGGCGTCGCCTACGTCCATGTCCAGCGCCCCCGCGGATCCCGACATGGCGCCCATCATCGCCATGGAGCGGTTCCAGCAGCGGTTGTTCGTGAAGGCCGCGCCGTCCGTCGTGTTCATCAAGACGCCCCGCGTGTTTGGGTCGGGGTTCTTCGTCACCCGACAGGGCCACATCCTGACGAACCGGCACGTCGTGCGCGGGGCGCAGGTCGTACAGGTCAAGCGCTACGGTCAGGACAAGTTCGTAGAGGGGGTCGTCGTCGAGCTGGCGGACGAGCGCCTGGACCTGGCCGTGGTCAAGATCGAGGCGGAGGACACGCCGGCGCTGGCGCTGGCGCCGCTCGTGGACCTCCGGGTGGGGAGCTGGGTGGCCTCCATCGGGCACGGCGAGGGCGGGGCGTGGACCTTCACCAAGGGGATGATCTCCAACATCTACCCGCTGGGCGAGGACAAGCCGATCATCCAGACGCAGATCCCCTTGAACCGCGGCAACTCCGGCGGCCCCATCCTCGATCGGCAGGGGCGCGCCATCGCCATCGTGGCAGCGGGGATCATGGACGCCAACAGCGTCAACTTCTCCATCCGCGCCGACATGGCCTTCAAGCACCTCCACGCGCTGGCGGGGCGCTGCGACTGCCTCGTGGTCCGCACGCTCAAGGACGTGCACGTCTTCGTGGATGGCAAGCTCGCCGGGCGGGGGCCCCGCGTCTTGCTCCCCCTGGAGCCCGGGCATCACACGGTCGCCATGGCGCGCGGCGCCGTCTCCGACAAGGTCGAGCTGGACTACCCCGCAACCCACGAGGTCGTGCTCGGGAAGCACCGCTCCGACTCCGTCGCGAGCATGGAGGACGAGCGTGCGCGCGCGCTCACGGTGAAGGTGCTGGACCTGGACGACGCGAAGGCGGCGTCTCGGGCGCCCTTCGTGTTGGAGCACTGGGTGGGCCAACGCGTGGAGATCACGCTCCGCGACGGCTCCAAGCCCCTCGTGGGCTTCATCCGAGGCGTGCGCGACACGGCCATCCTCTTTCGGACCAAGGACGGCCACCAGCGCGGTGTGTCCATCCACGACATCCGGCGCATCCGCCGCCTGGACTGACTCTCGACGGAGCAGCTCACCGCGCCTGGCCCTGGCACGCCCCGGCGCCGTCCTCGCCCAGATCCGCCACCTACTCTGGGATTCGGCTTTGGACCCCGCGTGTGGGCCGCGTCGAGCTGCGCGGCTGGGTGCTCGACGTGGCGCGGCCACGCCTCCGCGCCCA
>CAYZID010000031.1:0-31997 GCA_964478315.1 uncultured Myxococcales bacterium
CACCGTGTTCAGGGCGAAGGCTCGCCCGGCCCCCGCCCCGGCGCGTCCGCCCGCGCTGCGGAGGCGCGCCGCCAGCGGCAGCAGCGCCCCCAGGGCCGTGGCCGGGAGGGCGACCAGCGCCACCACGAGGCCCGCGCGGGCCAGCGTGTAGGCGTCGAAGCTCCAGCCCGCGGCCAGCGCGTGGGCCTTGAGCGTCCCCACCCAGAAGGGCCCGCGCTCGTACAGCCCGCCGGTCACGAGCAGCGCCGCGGCCGCCACCATCCCCGCTACGGCGATGGCGGCGCTCGCGGACGTGCGGGTGCGCCGTGCCAAGGCCGCCCCGAGCGCGACGCTGGCGATGAAGGCCCCGAGCACCACGGTGAAGGCGTCGCTGGAGGAGCCCAGGAACAACCCGAAGAGTCGAAACCACAGCCCCTGGAGCGCCATGGACGCCAGGCCCCCCGCCAGAGCCACGGCGTCGGACAGGGCCAGGAGCTCCCTCGACGGGCGGGACGAGAGGGGCTCTGGGGACGGGGCGTCGGGCTCGGTGGGGTGGGGCTGGCTGTCCGGCTCGTGGGCGTCCGGTGCGGCTCTGAGGGCCCGACCCCCCAGCCCCCACGCGAGGGCGGCTCCGGCGATGAGGGCCTCGGCGCCTGCGGCGACCCACGTCGCGTGGGTGAGGCCCAGCCGCGGGAGGACCGCGAAGCCCGCGACGAGGGCGCCCGCGGCCGCGCCGGCGGAGTTCCACGCGTAAAGGAGGGCCACCGACGTGGGAGCGCGTCGGGGCTCGTGACGCGCCAGCAGCGCCGTGAGCGTGGGGAGGGTGGCGCCCATGGCCACGGTGGGCGGGAGCAGAAAGAGGGCGGCCACTCCCACCTGGGCGGCCGCGCCGCCGGCGCTGCCCGCGCCCCAACGCGCCAGCGCGGCGACCACGGCCCAGCGCGACACGGCGAGGAGGGCGGGCGTCGCGGCGGCCCAGAGGCCCACCGAGAGCTCCAGGAGGCCATAGACGACGAGGGGGCGACGCCACCTGGCGGCGCGCCGACCGCCCCAGGCGTAGCCCAGGGCGAGCCCCGCCATGAAGGTGGCGACCACCGTGGCGTGGGCGGCGGCGCTGCTCCCGAGCAGCAGGGCGAGGTGGCGCGCCCAGACGACCTCCAGGGTGAGCCCCGCCGCCCCGGACAGCGCCAGCAGGGCGGCCAGGCGCCGCCGCACGCGCGCCACCGAGGGGCGCGCCGGCGCCTCGCCCACCGCGGCGTCGGGGGCTCGATCGTGCTCCGCCAAGGGCGCCGTCAGGGCGCCTCGGTGGGCAGGCGCGTGACGAGGACCCGCGCCCGCTCGCAGCGCACGGCCAGATCGCCAGCGCGGGCCGGGACCACGGCGCTCTGCCCCTTGGGGAGCACCACGGCCCCGTCCTCGCTCTGGACGCGGGCCCGGCCCTCCACGCAGGTGAGGGCCAGCAGCGTGTCCGCCCCCGGGACGCCCAGATCCCCGGTGCCCCGCCACTCCTCGACCCAGAACCACTCCCAGCGCACGAGGACTCGGCGCGCCACGGGCGCCCGGACGGGGCGCGGGTTGGCGCGGAGCGCCTCCACCAGCGCTTGGCCTCGCGGCGCGTCCCAGCGCGTGACGGCGATGGATCGCTCTACGTGCAAGGGGCGCGGCCGGCCGCCCTTGGGATCGAGCTGCCCCTGGGCGTCGAACCGGCGCCCCCAGTCCCAGAAGCGATAGGTGACGCCGCGCCGCCCTGGCTCCACCCGCTGGGCTTCGTAGAGGGCCACGCCGGCGCCGATGGCGTGGGGCGTGCCCGTGGGGAGCTGGAAGACGTCGCCTGGCTCCACCGGGACGAAGTTCATGAGCTCGTCCATGGGGCCGCTGTCGCCCAGGCAGCGCTCCACGGCGCCGCGGTCCACACCCTCGCGGAAGCCCAGGTAGATACCCGCCCCGGGGGCGGCATCGAGGATGACCCACGCCTCGGGCTTGCCGGCCTCGTCCGGCTCCAGGGCAGGGTCGTCCACGTCGGGGTGGACCTGCACCGAGAGGTCGGCGCTGGCGTCCAGGAGCTTCACGAGCAGCGAGAGCTGTCCGCGGGCCCTCGCCTCGCGTGCCCCGAGCCAGGCCACGGGGTCTGCCGCGATGCGCGCCGCGAGCGTCTCGTCACGCCCCACGAGCCGGCTGGGGAAGGACGGCTCCACCGACACCTCCCAGGACTCCCCCACCGCGCCCCCAGGGTCACGGACGCCCAGGCCGGCTTTGCAGCGCTCGATGAGCCGCCGTCCCCCCCACGGGGTGCGCGTGGGGGGCGTGAAGTTGTCGGGGACGAGGAGCTCGGGCTTCCAGAGGACGCGGGTCACGGGGCAGGGGCCTCCTCGGCCGGGCCAGGCGCCGCGGCCGGGTGGGGGGTTGAGCCGTCCCGGGCGGTGGGACCGGGGGCGCCGTCGCGGGCGCGGGACGCCTTCGCGCTGGGAGGCGGGAGCGGCGCCGGAGCCGGGAAGGCCCGCGGTCGTGGCAGCGCCGTGATGGGCGGCGCGGGCGTGGGCACGCTGTCGGCCTCGGGGACGCGGGGAGGGAGCCCCAGGTTCAGGCCGCTCTCGGCCGAGGTCGTGGCCGACAACCCCGCCACGAGCCCCACCACGCCCACGAAGCCCACGAGCCGCCGCGCCAGGGCCGTCGCCGCGCCGGGGAGGAGGCGGTCGCGGCCGGCCGCCCGGAGGCGCGCGCCCGCCCCCACCCACGCGCCCACGGTCCCGGCCGCGAGCAGCAGGGCGATCCACGCCGGGATGGCCCCGGCCGCCGCCCAGCCGCCCAGCGCCACCACGGCCGCCGCGGCCAGCCCCAGGGACGCGTGGGTCCAGGTGAAGATCGTCTCTGGGACGGGCTCCGCGGCTCGCTTGGGCAGCCGCGGGCGCCGCTCCACGTCGCTCTCCCAGGCCCCCCACGTCGCCTCGCCCGGCACCTCGCCGCGCAGCAACGCCCGCTGGAGGCCCACCCGGAGCTCGTCCGCACGCTGCGCCGTCTCCCGCAGCGTCTCCCGCAACGCCCGGGCGCCCGTGCGTCCGCGGCCCTCCTCTTGGGCGCGGCGCACGCGGCTCACGTCGGCGCGCCAGGCGTCCAAGGCGGTCGCCAGGGCGCGCGCGCGCCCGGCGACGGCGGCCGCGTCGCGGGGCGCCTCCGCGCCCGGGGCGCGCGCGTCCCCGGCGTCGAGGACGGCCCCCGGCTCCCCTTGCCCGGCACCGCCGTCGGCGGGGACGGAGGCCTCCGGGGAGGCGTCGGGTGCCAGCGGGCCGCGGCCCTCCACGAGCCCCGCCAAGGCCGCGGCGGCTCGGGCCGCGTCGGTGAGGAGGCGCTCCGCCGTGCGCGCGTGGAGGACCTCGGGGCAGCAGCCGTCGGCCGGGGCGCGCGGGCCCACGAAGATCCGAACGAGGCCCACGACGCCGCCTCGCACCAGGCGCCACAAGGCCGCGAGGACGGCGGGCCAGCCCTCTTGGGGCGCTGGGCGGCGGCTGGGCGGGCGGGTCTCTTGGGCCCCGGTGGCGCCGGCGCGCCCTCGTCGCCAGCCGCGGCGAGGGCCTCCGAGCACGAGGCGCGCCAGGAAGCCGAGGCCAAAGAGGACGAGCCCCACGACGAGGGCCTCTCGGGCTACGCGGGCCCGGAACGTCGGGGGCCCCGCTTCGCGCGCCCCCTCCAGCGCCGTGCGCCAGGTCTCCTCGTAGGACCGCGTCCAGCCGTCGCGGTAGGCGTCGATGCGGCGCGCGAGCTCGTCCACCTGGCGCTCGTGCGCGACGAGACGCTCGTGGGCGCGCCTGGCGTCTGCGGGCGAGGGGCCGCTCGATGGGGCGCCGCACCCCGCGGGGGGCACCGCTGCGCCGAGCAGACTCAGAGCCATCCAGAGCCCTACGGGGGCCCCGCGTGCGGCGCGTCCCACGCTCACGCCTGGGCCTCCCGCAGCGCTTCCTCCAGGTCGTGGGCGGCGCGGGTCAGGCGCTCCTCCACGCGGGCGGGGTCGTCCAGGTCCAGCACGCGCTCGCGCCACAGGGTGACCTGGAGGTGCGCCCGCTCCACCTGGGACGCCAGGGCCTCCAGCTTCTTGAGCAGCGCGTCCAGGTGCGCGCGGTCCGTGGCGCCCTGGGCGCGGCGCTCCAAGGGCGCACACCGCCGGGCCAGCCCCGCCGCCTGGCGCTCGAGCTCCGCGAGGGGCTCTCGGATGCGCTCCACGAGTGCGCGCACCAGCGGCTCCTGGGGTGCGGACGTGTCGGACGCCGCGGCGGCGCGGATGGCGTCGGCCTCGGCGGCCACGTGGGCGGCGATCTGGGCGGCCAGGCCTGCGCCGCGGCGCCGCGCCCGCCACCCCAGGAGCCACGCCGCGCTCAGCGCGCCCAAGAGGCCGAAGCCGGCTCCCACGATGCTGAGGGCGGCCCAGCGACGCAGGCGATAGCCGTCGGCCGTCGTGCGCTCCAGGGTCTCCTGGACGCGGGACAGGGCGGCGACGCGGCCCTCCTCTCGGCCGCGGCGCCAGGCGTCGCACAGGGCCCGGTCTTGGGCGGGCCGGTCCGCCTGGGCCTCGTCGGGGTTCGCGCACGCCTGGTAGGGGCTGGTGGCCTCTTGGGCGGTGTCGCGCGAGGCGCTGTCTCCGCCGCAGCCGCTCCCCCAGCCCCCGATGAGCAGCGACGACGCGAGCGCCCACAGGACCCGGCGCGCGGCGCGCCGCGCAGGGGCGTCCGTCGGCGCGGGCCGCACGGCGCCTCGCGCGCCCTCGCGCCCGTGGTCTTCGCCGGTGCTGGGTCGTGCCTCACTCACAGCCGCGAGCGTGGCCGCCTTGGACCACAAAAGCAACCTCCGCCGGGGCGCGGCGGGCGCCACGGGCTGGCGCGATGGTCAGAAGCTGCCGTCTTCCTCGGGCGTGAGGGGGGCCAGGATCTCGTGGGCGGTGAGGCTCTCGAAGATGCGCCTGGCCGCCTGGAGGTGTGCGGCCTCGTCGGCGTGGCCGCAGGCGGTCATCCAGGCGCCGGCGGCGCCCCAGGTGGCGGCGTAGGTCACCCAGCGGCCCCCCTCGCCGTCGAAGGTGGCGCGGGCCATGGTGGGCCCGGGCGAGCCCGCGCTGGGCGTGGCCTCGTGGCCCGTGGCGACCTCGACGGGGGGCGGCGCGGCCGCGCCCCGTGCGGCGGCGAAGGTGTGGATGAGGTCCACCAAGCCGCCGGGGCCTTCCACCGGCGGCGCGGGCTCCAGCAGCGCGATGTGGGCCACCGTGGAGGCCTGCTCCGCCGGGTAGAGCTCCACGAGGTGGACGTGCGCCGGGTCGCCTCCGGCCGTCGGGTCGGGGACGGTTCCCTTCGCGTCGTCCGCGGTGTGAGGCTCGACGATCCAGTCGCTCGGGATCTCCACGTCGAAGACCTCGCCCCAGGTCCACCGCTGGAGCTCCACGGGGCCTTCGCGACGGGGCTCGCCGTGGGGATGGTCGTGCCCGTGGGGGTCGTGGTGGCGGTGGGTCACGGGGCCTCCAGGCGTTCGAGCACGGGCGCCAAGAAGACCCCCACCACGCCCGTCGCCAGGCGCCGCACGGCGGGCGGGAGGTCCCGGGCGAGGCTCTCGATGTGGCGCTCGGCGTCGCGGATGAGCTCCACGGCGTAGGCGAAGGAGCCCGCGCGCGCCAGGAGCTCCAGGGCCCGGGCGACCTCCCCGTCGCCGGTGTCGTCGAAGGGCTTGGCGACGATGTCTCGGAGCTCTTGGGCCTCGTCGGTGCCTCCGACGTCCCCGTCGCCGCGGGCGAGCCGTCCCAGGGCGTGGGTGACCAGCAGGTTGCGCCCCCCGTGGCGGATCGCCGCGCCGCGGAGCGCCACCGTGTCGCCCAGGACGTCCAGGAGCTCGTCTTGCACCATGAAGGCCACGCCGATGTGGGCTCCGATGGCGTCCAAGGAGGCCACGACCTCGTGCTCGGCGCCGGCGAGCACGGCGGCGCCCACGACGGCCGTGCGGAACAGCCCGCCGATGCGGTCCCGCGTGAGGGTGAGCCAGGCGTCGGCGTCCAGGTCGCGGGCCTGGCGCAGGCGGCGGTCGGCGATCTCGGCGTCCACCATCTGGAGCAGGTAGTCCACGAGACGGGCTTGGGCGTCCTGGACCTGGGCCGTGGGCTGAGGGAGGTCCCGGAGGCAACGGATGGCCCCGTAGAGCATCCCGTCGCCGCAGTTCACGGCGAGATCCCGCCCGAACCGCGCCCAGACGGAGTCCCGGCCGCGGCGGAGGCGCACGCCTCGCTGGAGGTCGTCGTGGATGAGGGTGGCGTTGTGGACCATCTCCACGGCGGCAGCGAAGGGGCGGACCTCGGCGGCCGGCTTGCCAAAGGCCTGGTAGGTGCACAGGGTGAGGGCCACGCGCAGGCGCTTGCCGCCGGTGGCGATCTGGTAGTCCACGGCCGGGGCCAGGCCGCCAGCGTCGCCGTCCCGCCGCGGGATGGAGGCGCGCATGAGGGCCTCCACGGCCTCGCGGTGCTCGGCCAGGAGCGAGGTCACCTCGGCGAGGGTCAGGGACCCGTTGGCCTCGGGCTCTGGTGCCTCGTGGGTCGTCTTGGCGGGGCCGCTCTGGGCGGCGCGGGCGTGCTCGAAGATCTCCTCGGCGGCGGCGTGGGTGAAGGCGCGGCGGCGGATCATCTCCGCGACGATGCGGTCGATCTCGGCGCCGCGCGCGCCTACGGAGGCGGCGAGGTTACGGGCGTGGAGGGACATGTGTCCGCGCTGGATGCCCTCGGTCGCCAGGGCGAGGATGGCGGCGAGGTTTTGGGCCAGCCCCACGGCGGCGGCGAGGCGCCCCACGTCGCTCGCCTGGGCGGGAGCGACGACCTTGAGGAGGGCCTTGACGACGGGGTGGACGCGGGTCACGCCGCCGACGATCCCCACCTGCATGGGGAGCGTGATGCGGCCCACCAGCTCGTCTCCGTCGCGGCGCCAGCGAGCGAGCGCGGTGTAGCGCCCGTCGCGCGCCGCGTAGGCGTGGGCGCCGGCCTCCACGGCGCGCCAGTCCTGCCCCGTGGCGATGAGGAAGGCGTCCACGCCGTTCATGATCCCCTTGTTGTGGGTCGCGGCGCGGTAGGGGTCCACCTCGGCGAAGACGCTGGCCGCCTCCACGCGGTCGGCCACCTGGGCGCCGTCCCACGGGAGGCCTGGCTTGGCGAGGAGGTTGATGGGCACGCGCCCCACGGCGGTGACCAGGCGCTCGTCGGCGAGGTTCGAGAGGATGCGGAGGAAGGCCGCGCCCCCCGTGATGCGTTCGCACTCGCCCGCGAGGGTCTCGGCCATGGCGTTCACGAGGTTGGCGCCCATGGCGTCACGCACGTCCACGAGGAGGTGGACGACGAGCATGGGGCCCACGGAGGTGCCATCGGGCGTCTCTCGGAGGGTTCGCACTCGGAGCTCGCGGGCGCCCCCGCCCCGGGCCACGAGGCGCGACTGGCTCTCGTTCGCGCGGTCCAGGAGGGCGGGGGCCGCTTCGCGGAGGGCCGCCGCGCCGGCCTCCAAGTCGGGCACACCGGCGAGCTGGATCTGCCCGATCATGAGCGGCGGCGTGGCGTCCGTGAGGATCCCCTCGCCGCCTCGCAGCATCCGTGCGGCGTTGGACGCGGCGGCCACCACCGAGGGCTCCTCGATGACCATGGGGAGGATGCGGTCGCGCCCGTCCACGCGGAAGTTGGCGGCGAAGCCCACGGGGAAGTGGAAGACGCCGCCGACGTTCTCGATCATCCGGTCCGCGGCCTCCAAGAGAGACGGGGGAGCGTCACCCAGTGGGGCGAGGTCCTCCGGGGAGAGCCCCGCGAAGGCCGCCACTCGAGCTACGCGCTCGGCCACGGGGAGCTTGTAGAAACCGGGGATACGGGATGAGGGTGCGTCTGCCAATGGAGGTCCTCCAGGTCGCGGCTCCCTTCCGAGGGCGCCTCTACCACGCCCCGGAGCGGCCCCCAAGCCCCTGGCCCGCGCAGCCAGCGCTCTTGGCAGCCCTGGGAAGCCTCGTAGGGGGGCCTCCGCTGCTGGCGTGGGGCCCCCGGGCGAGGCGACGCGGCGCGTCAAAAGAGAGGTTGCGCCCGGGCCTTCGCCAGCGTATCAAGCGGCAGCTCCTTCGGGACACGACGCCGGGCAGGTCATAACCGTGACGACTACCAACTTCTCCGCGACCGAGGTCATCGACGTCGCCAAGCAGATCGAGGCCTGCGGCGAGGCCTTCTATGACGCCGCGGTGGACGCTATGCGCGAAGGGCCTGTGCGGGACGTCTTCGTGTACCTACGCAACGAGGAGCAGCAGCACGCAGTTATCTTCGAGCGCCTCCTCCGGTCCCTGGAGTTGGACAGTGGAGACTGGCGTTGGGATGACGATTACGTGGCCTACATGCGGTCGCTGGCGTCCAAGCGGGTCTTCCCCGATGAGGCCGCCGCCCGCGAGGCCGTCGCGGGGCTCGCGGACGACCAGGCCGCCGTGGACTACGCCATCCAGTTCGAACGGGACACGGTGACCTTTTTCGAGGGGCTGGCGAAGGCTGCCAGCGCCGACGCCGCCGAGACGATCGGCAAGATTATCGAGGAGGAGCGTCGTCACGTGGCGACGCTGGAGAAGCTCAAGGCCCAAGAGGGAAGCGCGCGGTGAACAAGGTGCGACGGGAAGTCCTTGCGCCTCGCAAGGGCCGCCCTTAGCGTAGCGCCGCTCGCAGCCCGGAGGCACCCAGCCGACGGAGGAGATGATGAGCCCAGCCGACCACGACGACCGCGCGGAGACGAGGACGCAGCCCAGCTCAGCCGCCGACCACCGTCACATCGTGCGGCTGGTGGAGCGTCTGGAGGCGGCCAAGGACCTGCCTGACGTGAGCGGCATTTTGGACGTCATCGCCGGGCTCCTCCCCGAACACTTCGCGGAGGAGGAGGGCCCCGACGGGTTCTTCGCCGAGCTGCGGGCCCAGCGCCCCGAGTTCACGCACCGTGTGGACCGCGTGGAGGCGGCCCACGAGCGCATCCTCGGCTCCATTGCCGAGCTGCGCGAGCTGGTGGCCCAGGCGGAGCGGGCGCTCGCGAAGATGCGGGAGGCCAAGGCGGCCCTCGCCCAGCAGATCCGAAGCCACGAGCGGCAGGAGAACAAGCTCATGGCCGACACCTACCTCATGGACTTGGGGGAGTCGGGCTGAGCGGCGACGTGCCGCGGGCGGGCGTGTGGGCGGCCGCGCGGGGCCAGGATGAGTCCAGCGATGAGCGACGGCCCGCGGCGCGCCGCGGGCGACAGCGACGACATCATGGAATGGTTTGAGGCGCCTCCGCGCGTGCGGCGGCAGGGACATCACGAACCCGGGGAATGCGACCTATGAGTCAGCCAGCGCAAGACCGTAGCAAGGCCGTCGGCGGAGCCGCGAAGCCGTCCGTGAAGGTCAAGAAGATCCCGCAGGCGGTCCTTGAGATCGTCAGCGACGCCGGGGAGGGCGCCCAGACGGCTGGGCAGCTCTTCGGCACCATCGGGGCCCGCATGGGCAACGGGATCTGGACCGTGGAGATCATCCCGGCGGAGATCGAGCCGCCGCCGCGCACCAAGACGGGCGCTTCGGGGATCCGCGTGCGCTTCGCCACCGAGCCCGTGACGAACATGGGGGACCGCGCCGACGTGGTCGTGGCCTTCAACGAGCAGGTCCTCTACGGGCGCATCGACCAGGACGCGCTGGGCAAGGGGACGATCCTGCTCATCGACGACCACTGGGGGTCGAGCCCCATGGCCGAGTTCCGCGAGGCCTACGCCACGGCGCTCGAGGACTTCCGCTCGCGCGGCATCGACGTGCGCGAGGTCCCCATGCGGACGGAGACGCTCAAGCTCGTGAGCAATCCCCGCCGCGGCCAGAACATGTGGGTGGTGGGGATGCTCTGCGCCATGTTCAGCCGGGACCTGGACATCGCCAAGGAGGAGATCACCAAGATCTTCACCAAGAAACGCAAGGGCCAGAAGGTCATCGACTCGAACCACAGGCTCATCCAGGCGGGCTACGACTGGGGCATGGCGAACCTCAGCGAGCGCTACGAGGTCCCGGCCGTCCCCACCGACAAGAAGCGCCTCGTGATGAACGGCAACGCCGCCATCGCCATGGGGGCCATGGCCGCCGGGATCGAGGTCTGCAGCATGTACCCCATTACGCCCGCCACGAGCGCGTCGCACTTCCTGGCGGCGTCGTTCCACAAGACGGGCGGCTTCGTGCACCAGGCCGAGGACGAGATCGCGGCCGTGGGGTTCGCCATCGGGGCATCCTGGGCGGGCAAGACCGCGCTCACCATCACCTCGGGTCCGGGCATGGCCCTCAAGACCGAGATGATCGGCCTGGCCGTCATGGCCGAGATCCCGCTCGTCATCGTGGACGTGCAGCGGGGCGGGCCGTCCACGGGCCTGCCCACCAAGGTAGAGCAGGGCGATCTGCTCCACTCCCTGTGGGGCCACCCCGGTGACTCTCCCAAGATCGTGATGGCCCCGTCCAGCATCGACGAGTGCCTGGACATGATGGTCACGGCGCGCAAGCTGGCCGAGGACTTCCGCACGCCGGTCATCGTCCTCACGGACGCCAACCTGGCCACGGGCCAGACGATCTTCGACTACCCCGAGCTCAGCGAGGACAAGCTGTCGCCGCCGGTGGACCAGTCGCCCTGGGACCCCAACGTTCTCCCCTACGACTGGGATCCCGAGACGGGCCTGTCCGCGCGGCCCATCCCCGGGCAGCGGGGCGGCGAGTACGCCCTCACGGGCCTCGCGCACGACGAACACAGCCACGTGGCCTACGAGTCGGACATCAACCAGCGCTCCATGTCCATGCGCTCGAAGAAGATCGCGACGCTCCAGAAGACGCTCAAGGCGCCCGAGGTCTTCGGCGCGGACGAGGGAGACCTGCTGGTCGTGGGCTGGGGCTCCACCCGCGGCGCCATCGAGGAGGTCGTCACGCGCCTGCGCAAGAAAGGCCACAAGATCTCCTCCACGCACCTGCGCTTCCTGAGCCCGCTGGAGCCGGGCCTCATGGACATCTTCAAGCGCTTCAAGAAGGTGATGACGGTCGAGATCAACTACAGCGACGACCCCAACGGCTCGCCGGAGACGCGCCGCTACGCGCAGCTCGCCACGGTGCTCCGGGCCCAGACGCTCATGGATATCGACTGCTGGTCCCGCGTGCCGGGCCAGCCCCTGCCGCCGATGATGATCGAGGAGGCCGTGATGACGCGCCTCAAGGCCCTCAAGGGAGGAAAGTGAGATGTTCGGACTGAAGACCGACTGGCTCAACAAGCCCGAGCCTCGCTACTGCCAGCTCAGCGACTACGAGGGCGCCGTCGCCCGCTGGTGCCCCGGCTGTGGGGACCACGCGGTGCTCACGGCCGTCCAGAAGCTCTGCCGTGACGAGCAGCTCCCGCCCGAGAAGACGGCCGTCGTCAGCGGCATCGGTTGCTCCAGCCGCTTCCCGCACTACATGGGGACCTACGGCTTCCACAGCCTCCACGGGCGGGCCCTCCCCGTGGCGGAGGGCGCCCGCTCGCGCCGCCCCGACCTCCACGTGTTCGTGGTCACGGGCGACGGCGACAACTGCTCCATCGGCGCCGGCCACTGGATCCACTCGATCCGCTACAACATGAAGATGGTCGTCCTGCTGTTGGACAACAACATCTACGGCCTCACGAAGATGCAGACCTCGCCCACGACCCAGGCGGGTTATGTCAGCAACACCCACCCGCGCGGCGCGTGGCTCAACCCCATCAACCCGCTCCAGACCACGCTGGGCATGACGAACGTCAGCTTCGTCGCTCAGACCATGGACTGGAACCCGGCGCACCTGTCGGCCACCCTCCTGGCGGCCCACCGGCACCCGGGCCTGGCCTTCGTGCGCATCCTCCAGCGCTGCCCGCACTACACGCCCGACGTCTTCGAGGGGCTCCAGACGAACCCCGACAAGATCCTCCTGCTCGACCACGCCGACGGCATCCACCTGCCCGAGCCGGTCAAGAAGATGTACAAGAACCAGGCCGAGCACGACCCGTCGGACATCCACGCGGGCCGGGAGTACGCCAGCCGCACGGACCTCACGCCCGTGGGCCTGTTCTACCGGAACCCGGAGGCCCAGCGTTACGACCACTTCACGGTCGAGGGCCTGGCCACGCCGCGGGCGACCAAGCTCGAAGCGCTCCGGGCCGAGCTGGACAAGTACGCCATCTAGCCTCCCTTCCCAGGGGCCCTCGGCTTGGGCCCTGGGCGCGCCGCTCGCGGGGCACCCAGGGCCTGGGACCTCAGCCGGGGCGCCCTCTCGTGGCCGCGCTGCGGCCCCCCCTCCAGGACGGAGAACCTGCCGATGCCTTCCTCATCCAAGGTCGTGGTCGCCCCCGCCGGCACGTGGGGCGAGGAGATGGCCCGCCAGTTCATCGACGCCCTCGCGCGCGTGGGTAAGCTCAAGGCCCCCCCCGTGAAGACCCAGCGCCAGGGTGAGGCGGTCGTCGCCGCCTTCCCCGGCGACGCGCTGGCCAAGGCCCCCGGTGGCCCGGACCTCGTCATCGCGGGCACCCTGGACGCCTTGGACCCCACGGGCGTCCTGGCCCTCGCGGCGCCGGGGAGCACGGTCGTCGTCCACGCCGACGCCCGCGACGTCGCCGGCCTGGTCGCCGCGCTGGCGCCGAGCCAGCGGGCCGCCATCCTCGACCGGAAGCTGCGCCTGTACTGGCTGGACGCCGAGCGCGTCGCCGCCTTGGACAAGGGCGAGTTCAGCGATCAGGCCTTCGGGATTGCGCTCGTAGGCGCCGCCGTGGCGGCCGTCCGCGGGGGCGCCAACGGCGCTGGCAAGGCCGTGGCGGCCGAGCTGGCCGGCCTCATGGCCGAGCACGGCCGGGGGATGGCCGCGCGCTTTCTTCGGGAGGCCGTGGAACTCAGCCAGGCCGCTCCCGCCCAAGCCATCGCCGCCGCCGCCGAGCCGGACGAGGTGAACTTCCTGGGCGATGAGACCGGCCTGGTCCTCCCCAACGTGTTGCCGGACCCCAACGAGCAGATTCGCTGGCGGGCGCGCTTGCGCGCTTTCTACGCGGGCACCCAGAGCACCCCAGTCGCCCCGGGCCCCGAGGTCATCCCGGCGGGACTCCGCGCCCTCATCGACGCCCAGGGCGCGGCCGGCCACGGCGGTTATCCCTTCGTCGTCGACGCCGAAGGCGCGGTCGCCCCCATGGCGGAGCACGCCGCGTTGGCCGACGCGCCCGAGGTCATCAAGGACAACCTCGACACCCTGGCGACCCTCCTCGCCACGGGCGCCGAGAGCGGCGTGGCCCCGGCGGCCGACGTCCTGCGCGGTGCGGCGGCGGCCTTCGTCGCGCGCCTGGACATCACGGGCGACCGCGCCCAGGAGGCCACGGCCGCGCTGGACGCCATCGCCACCGTCCTGGGGCCGGACGCCCGCGTCGTAGGCCTCGGCCCGGCCACGGCCCCCGCCCTCCACGTGGCCCTGGCGACCCAGCACCGGGCGCAGGCCCTGGCGCGCTTCGTGGCAGACCTGCGTGTCCTCCGGGAGCGCCTCAAGGACGTCCAGCTCCTGGACCGCCAGCATTCTCCCGCCGGGCAGACCCCCGACCTCATGGCCGCCAGCTTGGGCGCCACCAGCGGCAGCCGCTTCGACACCTCGGCGCTGGCGTCCATCCTCCCCAAGCGCAAGACCGGCGGCGCGCACTTCGACGCCGCGCGGGCGGACCGCGTCGCCAAGGCGCTGGAGACCATCGACGCCTTCCTGGCGTCGGCCAAGGACCGCCCGAACGTCGTGGCGGTGACCCCCAACCGCGCCGCGGCCCAGGCGGCCGGTCTCCCCGCCGCCGCCGTGGTCGAGGCCCAGGAGCCCCTGTCCGCCGCCGTGGCCCTGTTCGAGGATAAGGCCGCCGAGGTGGTCGAGGTGGTCCGCGCCGCGCGGATCGCCCGCCTGGAGGTGGAGCACGCCTACCGGCCGGAGCTCCACGACGCGGGCTTCGCGCGGCTGGATTGGCAGAGCCTCAGCGCCGAGGAGTTGGACGTGGTGCCGGCGGTCCTCGCCTTCACCACGGGCGCCGACGTGCGGGCGGGTGGCCTGGCGCCGTTGTCGGAGAGCATCCTCTCCAGCCGGCCGGTCCAGATCCTCGTCCTCGACGAAGCCTGGGCCGCCGACGAGGCGAGCGACCCGAGCCGCTACCACGCGAGCCTGGGCGACCTGGCCATGGCGCACCGCGAGGCCTTCGTCCTGGAGTCCTCCTTGGCCCGGCCCGAGACCCTCGTGGCGGGCCTCGGGCGCTTGGTCCAGGCGCGCCGGCCGGCCGTGGCCGTCATCCGTCAGCCCACCGCCGAGCCCGCGCCCTGGCGTCCCCTCCGCGCCGAGGCCGCGCTCCTGGGCCGCGCTTGTCCGGAGCTGGTCTACGACCCCGACGCCGGCGCCTCCTGGGCCGAGCGCCTGGACCTCTCCATGAACCCCAGCCCCGACCAGGTCTGGCCGCGGCTGACCCTGGACGTCACCGAGGACGGCGCCGTGAGCCAACACGAGATCGCCTTCACCTGGGGGGACGGGGCCGTCACGGAGCCCGCCTACGAGGGCCAGCTCCGCGTGGTGCCCCCCGTCGCCTGGGCGGACGACCAGGTGCCGTTGGACGCCTTCCTGGCCCTGGACGAGGAGGCGCGGGCCGACGCCCTCCCTTACGTCTGGGTGGTGGACCGCCGCGGCCAGCTCGGTCGCGCGGTGGTCACGCGGGCCTTGGCCTTTGCCGCCGCCGACCGCATGGCCGGTTGGCGCCAGCTCCAGGAGCTGGGCGGCTACAACAACGTCTTCGCCCGGGAGGCGGCCGAGCGCGCCCGCGCCGAGGCCGAGGCCGAGGCCGCCGAGCGGCTCGCCGCGCGGGAGGCCGAGCTCACCGCCGAGATCGAGCGCGTCCGCGAGGAGGCGGCCCGCGAGGCTCTGGAGAAGCTAGCCGCCGTCATCGCCGGGCTCGACACCGCCAATCTGGGCGGGGCCGCGCCGGCGCCTCGGGCCGCGGCGCCCGCGGCGGCCACTTCCACCGCGGCGGCCGCCGCAGAGGTGGAGGCCCCGACCGCAGAGGCCGAGGCGCCCGCCGAGGAGGAGGACGACGACGCGGGCTTCGGCGACCCGTACATCGACACGTTCCTGTGCACGAGCTGCAACGAGTGCGTGACGATCAACCCGGGGGTCTTCAAGTACAACGCGGACAAGCAGGCCTACATCGACGACCCCACCAAGGGGACGTTCGCGGAGATCGTCCGCGCCGCAAAGGGCTGCCCGGCGCGCTGCATCCACCCCGGCAAGCCGCGCGAGGGAGACAGCTCGGCAACCCCCGAGATCCTGGAGCTGGCCGCCGAGTTCAACTAGGCGGCGCGCGGCCCCTCGCTTCCACAGACCACCGGCCCGGCCCCGTGGCTGGCGTGGCGCCAGGCCTCACGTCGGGCCCCCCGCCAACCATCGGGCCGACCACAGGACCAACCTCCGGGCCGACCATCGGGCCGGCCATCGGGACAAGGAGCCGAGATGGGCGAACAGATCGGGATCGCGCTGGCGATCATGGGCGGCCTCGGCGTGCTCTTTGCGGCTATCTTGGCAACCGCCGACCGCCTCCTGCGTGTGGAGGAGGACCCCCGCATCGACGACGTGGAGGCCATGCTCCCCGGCTCCAACTGCGGCGCCTGCGGCGTCCCTGGGTGCCGGGCGCTGGCTGAGCAGATTGTCGCTGGGGAGGCGGCGCCGGGTCTGTGCACGGTGTCGAGCCCGGAGGGGCTGGAGCAGATTGCGTCCTATCTAGGCGTAGACGTGGGCGCTGGCGTGAAGCGCGTGGCGCGCCTGCGCTGCGCGGGCGGCGAGGGGAGCGTCAAGGATCTCGCCCCCTACGAGGGCGTCGAGTCCTGCCGAGGGGCCGTCCTCGTGGACGGCGGCGCGCGTTCGTGCTCCTGGGGGTGCATGGGCCTCGGCGACTGCGAGCGAGCTTGCACGTTCGACGCCATCCACATGAACGAGCAGGGGCTCCCCCAAGTAGACACGGACCTCTGCACCGCCTGCGGCGACTGCGTGGACGTGTGCCCCTTGGACCTGTTCGTCATCGAGCCCATCACGAACCAGCTCTTCGTGCAGTGCGCCTCGCCGCTCACCGGCGAGGCGGCGCGCTCGCGCTGCGTCGTCGCCTGCGACGGCTGTGGCCGCTGCGCGGCCGACGCCCCCCCGGGCGTCATCGAGATGGTCAACGGGCTGCCCCAGATCCACTGGGACCTGGAGCAGAAGCCCGGCGTCGAGTCCACGTTCCGCTGCCCCACGGGGGCCATTACGTGGCTCGAAAAGGACCAATTTCAAGAACCTTCCGAGGACGACCTGAAGGTGGGAGGCCGCCATGCGTAGGCTGACCGGAGCTACCGTCGACTGGCTGCGCCGCCTCTGGGCGGGGAGCGCCGAGACCCCCCCGGCCCACGCCGGCCAGGCCACCGTGCAGCGCACGGACGTCGCCCTGGGCCTCACCGAGGCCCTGCTGGCGGACGCCATCGTCCACCGGCCCGCCGCGGGCTGGAGCGACGCCGTGGAGGCCATCTCCCGGGAGGCGCACGGAGGTCGCGCGGCGGTCAACGCCTTCGGGCGGCCGCTCTTCGAGGAGGAGGGCGGGAGCCTCGCCGACGCCCTCACGACGGCAACGGGCATGGCTCTGGCGGGCCTGCGCACCACCGCCTTCGCCGACCTGGGCGCCTTGCCCGAGGCCCGCGCCGCCCTCGCGGACGCCGTGGGGCGCCTGGCCCCCCTGGTCGTGCACGTGACCGGCGGGGACGGCGCCCGGGAGGGCCTCCACGCCGTCGCTGGCACCGGGGCCTTCGTGGCGGCCGCGGCGGATGGGCAGCGCCAGCAGGACCTCGCGCTCATCGCCCGCTGGGTGGCCGAGCGCGCCCTGCTCCCCGGCGTCGTGGCCGGGCCGGGCACGAGCCTGGGGCCGGTGGCGACCGCGAGCGCAGATCTCATCCGCGCCTACCTCGGGGATCCCGCGGCGCCCATGGACGCCCCCACCACCGCCCAGCGCGCGCTCTTTGGCCCCCAGCGCCCGCGCGCCCTGAGCTGGTTCGACCTGGACCACCCCGTGGCTACGGGGGGCAGCCAGACGCCCTCGGGCGCCCGACGCGCCCGGCGGGGCCGCGCGGTCTTCTTCGAAGCCCACCTGGCCGCCCTCATCGACTCGGCGCGGGCGGCCTTCCAGGAGGCCACGGGCCGCGACGTCCCCTGGGTGGACGAGCTCCTGCTGTCCCACCCCGATGGGGACGCGGACACGGTCTTCGTGTGCGAGGCCATCCTGGCGCCGACCTTGGCGGCCGTGGCCCGCTACCTGCGCACCCAAGGCGTGAAGGCCGGCGTCCTCGCGCTCAACTGGCTGCGGCCCTTCCCCGCGAGCGCCGTGGCCCGCGCTCTCCAGGGGCGCCGCGCGGTCGCCGTCGTGGAAGCCCTGGGAGGTCCCCTGGGCGAGGACGCGCCCCTCATGGCCGACGTCCGCGCCGCGCTCGCTGGCGGGGGCTCTGCACCGCCGGTGTTCGTCTCGGCCGTGGGCGCCCCGGTGAGCCCCGCGAGCCTGGTGGCCCTGGCGGCTCAGCTCAAGGCCGCCAAGCGCACGGGTCAGCTCCGACTGGACGCCCTGCACCGCCCGGAGCCCAAGGACTTCCCGCGCCGTGAGGCCCTGGTTCAGTCCGTGGCCGGGAGCTATCCGGCGGCCCTGCCCAGCGGTGAGGCGCCGCCCGCGCTCCCGTCGCTGAGCCCCCCCGAGGGGACGGCGGTGGGCGCGCTCTTGCGCGCCTCGGAGGTGGAGCCCACGACCCTCGACGAACTGGGCAACCTCGCGCATGCCTTGTCGGGCTCGGATGTTCGCGGGAGCGCGGATGCGCCGGCCCCCGGGCTGTGGCGCGCGCGGGTCCACGGCGGCCACGGCGACGCGCCGGACGCGGGGCTCGAGGCCCCCGTGGACTGGCTGCTCGTGGACTGGGAGGCCGTGACTCCCCAGTGCGCGCCCTTCGACTGGCCCGTGCCGGGTGGGACTGTGGTGGTCGCGACCGAAGAGACGCCCGACCGCTTCTGGGCCGGGCTGCCCCCGGGCTGGCGCCAGCGCATCTCCGAGCGGAACCTCGTGGTGCTGCTGGCCGCCGGGGGCATGGAGGGCGCCATGGCCGGCGCCCGCGCCCGCGCCAAGGGCGAGGAGGTGGGCCTCCTGGAGGTGCGCCCCGACGCCCTGGGCGGCGGACACGACGTGCGCCAGGGCCTGCCCGCCATCGCGGCCCGCGTGGGCCAGGCGCGCCCAGCTCACGACAGCTTGCCCCGCTTCTGGGGGGAGGTCCTGGAGCCAGCGGCCAGCGGTCATCCCTTGGGCGCGCTGGAGCCCCTCAGCGCCGCTGGGGCCGTCCCCGCCGGCGCGAGCGCACTGGGCGTGCAGCCCCTGAGCGGCGGCTCGCTGCCGACCCTGGACGTCGACAAGTGCACGGCCTGCGGCAAGTGCTGGGCGGCCTGCCCCGACTCGGCGCTCGGCGTGGCGGCCCTGGGGGTGGAGGCAGCTCTCACCGCCGCCAGCCACAAGGCCGGCACGAGCGGCAAGGAGGCCGACGCGCTGCGCCGCGCCCACAAGAACCTGTCGGGCAAGCTGGCCGGCATCATCAAGAAGGGCGAGGGCGCGCGCGTCACCCCCGAGGCCCTGCTGGAGGGCTACCAGTGGCTGGTGGGCAAGTTGGGCGTGAGCGACGCCGAGCGCCCCGCCTATGACGCCGCCTTCGAGGCCACGGGTGAGGCCCTCATGGCTATGAACCCCGTGGTCTCGCCGGCGCTGTTCCGCGAGGCGCCCAAGGGGAAGGAGGCGCTCCTGTTCTGGTCGGTGGACCCCGCCGCTTGCACGGGCTGCGGCCTGTGCGCCGCCGCCTGTGACGAGGAGGCCATCGAGCTCGTGGAGCGCACGATCGAGCACGCCCAAGAGGCCGCGCAGGCCTTCGGGGACTGGGCCGCGCTGCCCGACACGCCGGGCCCCATCATCGCCCAGGCGGCCGAGCACCCGGAGGTGGGGCCCATGGCGGCCATGCTCCTGAGTCGTGCCGCCGCCGAGGCTCAGGTGGCCACGCCCACGGGGGAGCCCGGCTCGGGCGAGCGCCTGGCCGCACGCCTCGTGGCCGCCGCCGCCGAGGTGCACGGGCAGCAGCGCATGGCGGCGCTCGTGGCGAAGCTGGACGAGGCGCGGGAGCACCTCGGCACGCGGCTCACGAAGCTCCTCACCGGCGCCCTGAGCGCCGTGGAGTTGGACAAGATCGGCCTGGCCGCCAGCCGCGCCAAGGGGCGCAAGCTGGACCTGGGGGCGCTCGGGAGCCAGCTCGACGCCGTGGACGCCACCGTCCGGCTGGACCGCGTGGAGGTCATGCGCATCGGGCGCGTGGCCGAGCAGATCGAGCACCTGCGGGAGCTGCTGGTTCAGGGGGCCGACGGCCTGGGACGGGCGCGTTTCGGGGTCCTGGTGGCCGGGGAGCGCGTGGACTCCTGGGCGACCCGGTTCCCCGGGCACCCCTACTACGCGCCGGTGGTCACGTCGCTGGACGACCGCGCGGTGGCCCTCGCGCGGGGGCTCGCCCACGGGCTCATGGCCAAGCACCTGGCGGTGGTCCGGGCGCTGCGCCGCGCCGAGCTGCTCGTGAGCCCGCCCAAGGACCTCCCGGCTCAGCTCGATGCCGTGCAGGCCTTGCGGTGGCGGGACCTCACGGACTGGGAGCGCGCCTCGTGTCCGCCGCTGCTGGTGCTCGGCGACGACGGCGCGCTCGTGGACCGCGGGCTCACCTGGATCTCGCGGCTGTTGGGCAGTGACCTGCCCATCAAGGTCGTGCTCCTGGACAGCCGCGGTCGCCTGGACGACGCGGCGGTGGACCCCGCGCTGGTCGCCATGGGGCACCGCGTCGCGTACGTCGTCGCGGGCTCCATCGCCCACGGGCCGCAGCTCGGCGAGGGCTTGGAGGGGGCGCTGCGCTACGGTGGGCCGGCCCTCGTGCACCTCTACGCGCCCAGCCCGGGCCGCGACGGCTTCCCCACGGACGGCGCGCTGGCGGTGGCCTCGGCGGCCGTGGCGGGGCGGGCGCACATCCTGTTGCGCTACGATCCCTCGGCGGCGGGGGCCCTCGGTAGCCGCGTGAGCCTGGACGGGAACCCGGAGGAGGCGGACGCTGGCGGTTTCGAGGCCTGGGCGCAGAGCTTGGGGCGCTTCGCTCCTCACTTCGAGGGGGGCGCCGGGGACGGCGCCATCCAGAAGGCCGCGGCGGCGCGGGCGGAGATCTGGACGGCCTTGCGCGAGCTGGCCGGGGTCGAGAGCCCCTTCGTGGACCGCGTGCGTGCGGAGGTGACCGAGGAGCTGGAGGCTGCCCACCAGCAGGCGTTGGCGGCCCTGGAGGCCGAGCACGCGGCCGCGCTGGCCGCGCTCAAGGCCGAGCAGGACGCGGTGACCGTGGACAAGGTCACGGCGGGGTTGCTGTCTCTGGCGGGGTATTGAGGGCGGGGCCCACGCGCGGATGAGGCGCCGAGGACGCGACATGGTGAGGGTGGAGGGAGCCCGCGGGGCTCCCGCGAGGCGCCGCGATGACGAGACGTCGCGCGACCCCAGGAGGTGACGAGCGTGAACCAAGCTTCGAGCGGGCCGACCGGGCAGGGCCCTGGCGGCGGTCACACCCACGGCCGGGGGCGCACCTTCAAGCATGGCGTGCACCCTCCCGAGGGCAAGCACCTGTCGTCGCACAAGGCCATCGAGCGCATGCCCTTCGTGCCCGAGTACGTCATCCCCTTGTCGCAGCACATCGGGGCCCCGTCCAAGCCCATCGTCAAGGTGGGCGAACGTGTGCAGCGAGGCCAGGCCCTGAGCGAGCCCCGCGGGTTCGTCTCCGTGGCCCACCACGCGCCGGTGACCGGGACCGTGAAGGCCATCGAGAAGCGCCTGCTCCCCAACGGGAAGATGGGCGACGCCGTGGTCATCGAGACGGACCCCTACGATCCGCAGCGGATCGAGGGCTTCGAGCCCGTGGACCCCGCCAGCCTGGATCCCAAGGACGTCGCCGGGCGGATTCAGCGGGCGGGGCTGGTGGGGTTGGGGGGCGCGGCCTTTCCCACGCACGTCAAGGTGTCGGTGCCCGAGGACAAGGAGGTCCGGCACGTCGTCATCAACGGGGTGGAGTGCGAGCCCTACCTCACGTGTGACCACCGGGTCATGCTGGAGCACCCCGAGAAGGTCCTGCGGGGCACGCAGATCCTCATGGCGCACGTGGGGGCCGAGAAGGGCTACATCGGCATCGAGCTCAACAAGCCCGACGCCATCGCCACCCTCAAGCGCCTGGCCCCGCCGAACATTGAGGTGGTGGGGCTCACGGTGAAGTACCCCCAGGGGGCGGAGAAGCAGCTCATCCAGGCCATCTTCGGCAAGCAGGTGCCCAACGGCGGCCTGCCGCTGGACCTCAAGATCGTCGTGAACAACGTGGGGACGGCCGCGGCGCTCGCCGACTTGTTCGACGAGGGCAAGCCCCTCGTGGAGCGGGTGGTCACCGTCACGGGGCCCGCCGTGAACGAGCCCAAGAACCTCCTCGTCCCCATCGGGACGCCGGTGCGCGCGCTCCTGGAGCACTGCGGGGGGCTCAAGCCCAGCGTGCGGCAGGTCGTCATGGGCGGTCCCATGATGGGCATGGCCCTCAAGAGCTTGGATGTGCCCGTGCAGAAGGGCACCAGCGGCATCCTGTGTCTGGAGCGTGGGTCGGTGGAGGGGCTGGAGGAGTACCCCTGCATCCGCTGCGGCCGTTGCGTGGACGCCTGCCCCATGTTCCTCAACCCCCAGCGCCTGGCCCAGCTCGCCCGGGCCGAGCGGGTGGAGGCCCTGGAGGACAACCACCTCATGGCGTGCTTCGAGTGCGCCTCGTGCTCCTACGTGTGCCCCTCCAACATCCCGCTGGTCCAGTGGATGCGTATGGGGAAGGGCATGATCCGAAACGCGAAGAAGAAGGCGGCGGCGTGAGTACCCAGCGCTCTCCACAGCTCGTCATCTCCACGGCGCCCTTCGTCAAGGACGCCGTCACCACCCCGCGGGTGATGCTGGAGGTCCTCCTGGCGGCGCTCGTCGTCCTCGGCTTCGCCGTGTGGAACTTCGGCGTGGGCGCCCTGCTCACCGCCGTCGCGGCGTCGGCCGGCACGGTGGGTGCCGAGTGGTTCTTCAGCCGCGGGGCTGCTCGGAACCCCCTCAAGGACAACTCGGCGCTCCTCACGGGCGTCCTGCTGGGCCTGACCCTGCCCCCCACGATGCCCATGTGGATGGCCTTCTTGGGAGGCTTCGTGGGCATCGGGCTGGGCAAGCTCATCTGGGGCGGGCTAGGGCAGAACCTGTTCAACCCCGCGCTCGTGGGCCGGGCGTTCTTGCAGGCGTCCTTCCCCACGGCCATCACCACCTGGGCGCCCACGGCGGGCGGGGACTGGACGCGCGTCCTGCCCAGTCAGCTCGCCGCGCCGCTCATGCACGGCGTGGACGGCGTCACGGCGGCCACACCGCTGGGCCTCATGAAGTTCGAGCACCACGGCACCGACGCCATGAACCTGCTGCTGGGCAACGTCCCGGGCTCGCTGGGCGAGACGAGCGCGTTGGTGCTCATCATCCTGGGCGTCATCATGGCGTCGCGGCGGCTCTTCGACTGGCGGCTCCCCGTCTCCACGGTCCTCACGGTCTTCGTCTTCAGCGGGATCGTCTATCTCATCGACCCGGCGGGCTACCCGAGCCCTTGGTTCATGGTTCTGTCGGGCGGGCTCCTCTTTGGCGCCGTGTTCATGGTCACCGACCCGGTGACGACGCCCATGACCCCCAAGGGGGCCTGGATCTTCGGCCTGGGCGTGGGCGTGCTGGTGGTCCTCATTCGCCTGTGGGGCGGCCTGCCCGAGGGCGTCATGTACGCCATCCTCCTCATGAACGCCGTCACGCCCCACATCAACCGCTACACCGTCCAGCGGCCCTTCGGAGGGTGAGTCATGGCGAAGAATGAGGCCGGGCCCCTGCGGCTCATGTTGACCCTCGGCGTGGCGGGGCTGCTCAGCGGCTTCCTCCTCGTGGGGATCTTCCTCGTCACCAAGCCGCAGATCGAGCGGAACCAGGCCGAGGCGCTCCACAAGGCCGTCTATGAGGTCGTGCCGGGGAGCACGTCGAGCACGGCGTTCTTGGATCGCGACGGGAAGCTCGTGCCCTATGACGGCCCCCAGGACGTTTTGCCCAAGGAGCCGGCCGTCTACGCCGCGCGCGACGCGAGCGGCAAGTTCTTGGGCTACGCCGTGGAGGCCGAGGGCAACGGCTTCCAGGACACCGTGAAGCTCATCTTCGGCTACGACCCGGTCACCAAGAAGCTGCTCGGGATGCGGGTGCTCGAGAGCCGCGAGACGCCGGGGCTGGGGGACAAGATCATGAAGGACCAGGCCTTCGTGAGCCAGTTCGCGGGTCTGGAACCGCGCCCCCAGATCGAGGTCACCAAGAAAGGCAAGACGAAGCCCAACGAGATCGACGCCATCACCGGCGCCACCATCTCGTCCAAGGCGGTGGCGCGCATCATCAACGAGGGGGCCAAGCATTGGTTACCCCTCGTCGATGCCATGCCCAACCCGGCCCCTGCCCAGGGCGCCAGCGGGGCCAAGCCCGGGAAGCCGTCCGCCGAGAAGACCGCCAAGACGGAGGTGAAGTGATGTCTGCGGAGCCCGACTTCGGCCCTGAGTTCCAGAAGGGGCTCTGGCGGGAGAACCCCGTCTTCGTTCAGCTCCTGGGCCTGTGTCCGGCCCTCGCCGTGACGAACTCGGCCATCAACGCCATCGCCATGGGGCTCGCCACGACCTTCGTGCTCGTGGGGTCGAGCATCTTGGTGTCGTCCCTGCGCAAGCAGATTCCCAGCCAGGTGCGCATCACGACGTTCATCGTGATCATCGCCACCTTCGTCACCGTGGCGGACTTCACCCTGGCCGCGCTCGTGCCCGACATCCACAAGGAGTTGGGGGCCTTCCTGGCGCTCATCGTCGTGAACTGTATGATCTTGGGGCGCCAGGAGGCCTTCTCCGCCCACAACCCCATCAGGGCCTCCATCGCGGACGCCCTGGGCATGTCCATGGGCTTCACGCTGGCCCTCACGATGCTCGGCTCCATTCGCGAGATCCTGGGCAGCGGTAGCCTCTTCGGGATCGACCTCTTTGGCCCCCACTTCGAGCCCTGGGCCGTCATGATCCTCCCGCCCGGCGGTTTCCTCACCATGGGTCTGCTCCTCGCGACCTTCGCCTGGGTCAAGGAGCGCCGTGACCGCGCCGCCATGATGCGCCAGATGCAGTCGCTCACCGCCGGCCAGGGGGCCTAGCCATGGAGACCAGCCTCACGAACCTCATCTGGATCTTCACCTCGGCCTTCCTGGTCAACAACTTCACGCTGTCGTACTTCCTGGGCCTGTGCCCCTTCATGGGGGTGAGCGGCAAGCTCGACACGGCCTTCCGCATGGGCATGGCCAACATCTTCGTGCTGGTCGTGACCTCCATCGCCGTGAGCATCCTCAACGCCTGGGTGCTCCCCTACGCCCCCTACTTGCGGCTCATCGCCTTCATCGTGGTCATCGCCTCCACCGTCCAGTTCGTGGAGATGGCCATCAAGAAGCTCAGCCCGGCGCTGTTCAAGGCGCTCGGCATCTTCCTGCCCCTCATCACCACGAACTGCGCCATCCTGGCGCTGGCGCTCTTCCAGACCAGCCGCGACTACGACTTCCTCCAGGGTATCGCCTTCGCCCTGGGCGCGGGGGCTGGGTTGACCCTGGCGTTGGTCCTCATGGCCGGCATCCGAGAGGAGAACGAGCTGGCCAAGGTGCCCAACGTCTTCAAGGGCGCCGCCATGAGCTTCCTCATCGCAGGGATCCTCTCTATGGCCTTCATGGGCTTCGCGGGGCTATTCTCAGCCGCCGAGTAACCCCCACGCGAGAATCCCCATGCTGCAATACGTCCTGCCCACCCTGCTCCTGGCCCTGGGGCTCATGGTCTGGTTCCTCATCCAGGTCGCCTCGGGCCGCGCCCCCAACGATCACGGCGATGGTCACGAGGGGTCTTGCGCTTCGTGCAGCCAGACGGGGACCTGCGGGACGGCCTTCGCGCCCGAGTCTCAGCGCACGTGCACCACTGGCACCCCAGCGGACGGAGAGGGCCCGGCCGACTTCTCTCGCTTCGACGCCGTGCCCGACCTCACCAGCCTGGCACGTACGTCCGGTCTCGGCGCCGACGATCGCGACGACGGCTGAGGGGCTGCGGCACACGAGCGCGCCGAGGTCAGGGAGCTGACCTGACGAGGCCGACGCCGGGGGGAACCTGAGCCCCCCCTGGCGCCGGCCTTCTTCGTCCGGGTCCGAGCCTACTTCTTGCCCCTGCTCCTCTTGCGGGGCGGGGAGGCGGCCTTGGGCGCGGTGGGCGTCGGGCTTGCCGTGGGGTGGATCCGCGTGTCGGGAAGCGGGTCGAACTCCGGCCCCAGGGGCGGTGGCTCGTCGTCGATGAGCACCTTGAACTGGGCGCGGAACTCCTCCAAGCTCATGCCCGCGGTGGCCGCGAACTTGGCCAGCTCGTGGGCGTCCTCGAAGTCATCCCGCCGGAGCCGCAGCATGTAGCGGCGGGCGATGGCGTAGCGCGCCGAGTGGATGTCCACCATGCGCACCCGCGTGCGCCCCGTGTCGGGGTCGATCATGTCCCGGAAGGGGATGGGGACGAAGTGCCCGCCCTGCACGGAGATCATCACGGCGTTGCCCCCGCCCAGGAGGTACTTCGTGGCGCTGTAGCCCAGGTCCCGCGTGTACTCCATGTCGAAGGGGATGGGGTCCGCGCACCGCAGCTCGTAGCCGATGTTCTTGGCGACGATGGTGGTCTTGACGCCGAACTCCCTGAGGCGCGCCTGGACGTGCTTCTTGAGCATCTCGCCGATGTTCACCTCGGCGATGCGCACGTGGCCGTGGGCGTCGCGCTCCACCTCGTCGGTGTCCAGGTCTTCGGGGTTGATGGACAGCACCAGCCCCTCGGCGAGCACGGCCACGCCGTCTCGCCGCCCGTAGCTCAGGCGCTTGATGATGGCGCCCACCAGGGTGTCCACGATCATGTTGAGGGGCACACGCTGGCGCGGGAACTCCTCGGGGATGAGGGTCAGCGTCGCCCCGGCCGCCTTGCCGATGCCTAGCGCCAGGTGGCCGGCCTTCCGCCCCATGGCGATGACGAAGTACCAGCGCGAGGTGGTCTTGGCGTCCACCATGAGGTTCTTGACGATGTCCACCCCGATGTGGCGCGCCGTCTGGTAGCCGAAGGTGTCCACGTGCCGCGGCAAGTCCAGGTCGTTGTCGATGGTCTTGGGGACGTGCACGACCTGGATGCGCCCGTTGGCCTTCTCCTCCAGCTTCATGGCCGAGAAGGCCGTGTCGTCACCACCGATGGTGATGAGCTTGGAGACGTTCAGGCGGAGCAACGAGATGACCGCCTGCTCCAGGTGCTCGGGGTTGAGCGTGGGGTTCGCCCGGGAGATTCCGATGTGCGAGCCGCCTCGGAAGTGGATGCGGCTCACCTCGGAGATGGTCAGCGGCGTCACGTGCTCGATGTTCCCCTGCATGATCCACTCGAACCCGTCGCGAATGCCCACCACGGGCATCCCGGCCAGGTTCCCGCGGATGGCGGCGGCGGCGATGACGCTGTTGATCCCCGGCGCGGGGCCGCCGCCCACGAGGATCGCTAGCTTCTTCATTTGACTCATGTCTCCTCCCACGGAAACGAGGACGTAATACGAGGACACAGGGACGAGGATGGAAGGCCCGGCGCGTGACGCGCGTCAGCGAGGGTCAATCGTCGGGGCTTGGGCCGGGGCCCTGTTGGCTGCTCTCTCCCGGCTGGTTGGCCGGCCCCTCTCCCGGGCCAAGGGGACCGCCCGCGTGGAACCCCAGCCCCGGCACGCCGTTCATGGTGGCGGCCGTGTCGTCCTCGTCGCGGCGCACCCAGGGCTTGATGACGACCTTCAGCCGGAAGGGGCCGATCCCCAGAACGTCGCCGCTCATGAGCACCCGGCGGTCGGCGACGGGCTCGTCGTTGACCAGCGTCCCCGTCTTGGAGCCCAGGTCGTGGACCGCGAAGCCGTTGGGCCGGGCGATGACCCGCGCGTGCATGCGCGAGACCAAGGGATCGTGGAGGATGACGTCGTTGACGGATTCGTCGCGCCCCAGGAGGAGGTCGCGCAGCGGGGGCGGGGCGTAGGTGATGGTCTCGCGGCCGGTGACCAGCAAGGTCAACCAGAGCTGCATCTTCTGCCTCACCCGCACCTCCCTGTCATGGTCGTCGACCGACGCCCCGGCCCGCCGGGGCGCCGAGTCGCCGCGATTGTGCCACGCCCCCCCCGGGGGTCAACCGGCCCTCACGCCTATCTCGCGGCGGCGCCTTCAGCGCCAAGAGCCCTCCACGTCCGGGCTCCGGGTCCCGAGGCGCATGAAGTGGCCTCCCTCGTCGTCGGGGCTCCAGTCCTCGTAGTGCTCGGCGATGTACGCGTTCATGTCGTCGAGCCGATCGAACAGGACGCTGTGTTGGTCCGCGAAGACCGCAGCGCGGCTCTCCTCGTAGGGGAGGGCGAGCTTGCCGCTGGTGAGGAAGACGAAGGTCATCCCCGCCAACGCCACGTAGGCGTAGACGCCGCCCCGGAGCGCCCCCAGTAGGGCGCCCACCGCCGCGCCGCCCGCGCTGTGGTCGGGTCCCGCCGTGCGGAACTCCTCCGTGCGCCCGTACACGAGCCAGCTCATGACGAGCCACGCGCCCGACAGCGTGATGAAGAACCACAGCGTCAGGGCGTTGCTGGGCTCGGCCTGGGTCTTGTCGAAGTGGAACAGCGCCGCCTCGTAGCCCACGTAGTAGGCCACGAAGAGGCTTGCGACGGCGATGAGGAGGTGCCCCAGGCTCAGCATGGGGCCCAGGACCCAGCCACGGGCGGCGGCGAGGGCGATGACCAGGAGGACGGCGGCGTCGATGAGCATGGCCCGCGCATCATACCGCGGGCCACGCCCGGTGTCGTGACACGGTCCGCGTGACTCGATTCTACGACGCAGCTCCCGCGTCGCCCGCCGCGGAACCCTCGGCCTCGGGCCCCTCTTGGTCGTGGTCCTCGTCGTGGTCGTCGAGCCCCGGGAAGCCGTCGGGGAACAGCCGCTCGTACTCCAAGCGGTGGTGGTGCTTGAGGTCCTCGACCGTCATCTTCCCGGTGAAGATGGACTTGTCCATGGGGAAGACGTCGGGCGAGAGGTGCGAGCCGTAGACGTGCCAGATGGCGAGGACGAGCACGGCGAGCATGGCCTCGTTGGAGTGGGCCACTCGAGAGGCGGCGATGATCTCGCCGGGGAGAAAGGCCCCGAGCTGCGTGGGGAAGATGAGGATGATCCCCGTGAGGATCATGACCACCCCGCCGAGCACCATGCCCATGTACTCGAACTTCTGGCGGTAATCGAAGACCGGCAGCTTGGGCGGGGTCTTGGTGTAGCCGAAGTAGTAGCGGAGGTTCGCCACGGCGTCGCGCAGGTCCTGGGGCACCGGCAGCAGCGTCATGCGCATCCTGCCCGTGATGGCCCCCACGACGATGGCGAGGGCGTGGAGCACGGCCATGATGGCGAAGGTCCAGCCCGCTATGCGGTGGATATAGCGCGCCTCCTCAAGGCCCCCGAACCAGTTGAGCAGGGTCTCGGCCCAGCCGGCGCCGTAGAACTTCTGGGGCAGGCCCGTGAGGGCGAGCAGCGTGAAGGAGGTGAAGACGATGATGTGCTCGATCCGCCGCGGGACACTAAAACGGTAGATCTCCGGTGTTCCGTCGGCGGCGTAGACGACCTTGGTCTTGGTCTCGGTGGTCATGACGAGCCCTCCTTAGCGTCCGACGCGGATGCGGTAGAGGTGGAGCAGGATGTGGAGGATGAGCCCGAGGATGATGAGCGGGATCATGAACCGGTAGATCCAGGTCACGGTCCACACGACCGGGTGGGAGCTAAAGCTCGCCTCGTAGTGCCCGAGCCATGCCTCGGAGAACTCGGGCGCCACGCCCTGGTGGCAGGTGGCGCAGACCTTCTTCACGCGCGCCTTGATGGCCGCCTGGGCTTCCGCGCCCCTGGTGGTCTGGATGTCGTGGATGCCGTGGCAGTCCGTGCAGGTGGCTAGCGGCTTGCCCGGCACGCCCGCGCCCATGTCGTACAGCTTGTTGGAGCGCCCGTGGAAGTCGTCCAGGTAGGTATCCACGACGTTGGGGTTGAGGCCGTGACGCTCCATCTTCTCCTTGTCCGCGTGGCACTTCTCGCACTTCTTGTGCGTGCGCGCCTCGGCCAGGGGGGAGCGCGGGTCGGTGATGGAGTGGGCTCCGTGGCAGTCCGTGCAGGTGGGCACGTCGGGATCGTGGTTCTCGTAGAGAGCGCGGCCGTGGACCGAGCTGCGGTAGGCATTGGCGATGTCGGCGTGACACTTGCCGCAGCGGCCATCGATGGAGGTGCGAGGCACCTTGGGGTTGGAGATGGAGTGCGAGCCGTGGCAGTCCACACACGTGGGGGCTCGGCGATCCCCGGCGGCCAGGAGCTTGAAGTGGATGCCGTCCTGGGAGCGGGTGTAGTTCGCGTAGTGGCAGCGCTTGCAGGTCTCGCCCATCTGGAGCTGGAAGTCCCGCTTGTCCTTGGCGGTGAGCGCCGGGTGGGGATGGTCGCTGATGTCGGTGTGGCAGTCGCTGCATCCCAGCTCGCCGCCGTGGACGGACGCCGCGTACTGCTTTCGGTCGATGTCGATGCCCAGCTTGGAGCCGTCGGGCAACGTGAAGGTCTCCCCGCTGTCCTCGTGGCACTCCAGGCAGTCGTCGATCTTGCCCGTGGGCTTGGGCGCCGCCTGCCCCGCCGGTGCGATGAGGGGCTTCGCGCTGGGTGGGTTGGGCGCAGCGGCCCACGCGGGTGCGGACACGGCCAGGACGGCGAACAGCGGAGCGACGTGCAGCGCGCCGCGGGCCACGCTCGGCACCCAAGCGGTCTTGCGTCGTCTCACTTCCCTTCCTCCTTTGGTTCGCGAGGGGTCGCGCCCTGTCCGGGCGTCGGCTTCACCGAGGTCTACGGGACGCCTCGCCCCGAGCTCGGGGCGGGCCAACGCGTTCGCGGGCGACAGCCCATGACGCACCGCAACAATCGGCCCTCAGCCCCGAGAGGGCTATTCGGAGGAATCCCCATGTGTGCTAGGAAGTAGTGCCTAGCGAGTTTGGTTGTCAGGCGATTCCATCCTCGAAACCCGCGTCGGGCGCCCCGGCTGGGCGCTCCGTTCTGTGCTATGTCCGTCCTCGCGACAAACCTCTTGCACGGGCTCGTGAGCCTGCTGTGGATCGGCGGCCTCCGCCGCCTCCCTCCCAAGCTCACACCGGACCTCTGGGTGCGCCTGTTGAGCGCGGCCGTCGTGGTCTCACCGGTCGTGATCGTCCTGCACGCGCTGGACCTCTCGCCTGCGCTGCCCGAGGTCCTGCGCGTGGCCGTGTGGGCGGAGAGCGCCGAGAGCAGCCCGCTGGTGGCCTTCCTCCTCCTCGCCGTCGTGGTCGTGACGGTGGTGCTCTTCGTGCAGCAGGAGCTCCGCCCCGTCTTGGCGAGCTGGGTCCGCCGCCAGCACGTCCACCGGACGGTGGACCCTGCCCTCACCGGGCTCGTCCACGAGGTGCTGGCCGACTTCCAGGCGGCTGGCGTGCGCCTCCCGTCCGGGACACCGCTGCGGGCGGCGCGGGTGGAGAGCCCCCAGCCCATGGCGGCGCTCCAGGGGCTCGTGCGCCCCACCGTCCTCATCTCGACGGGTCTCTTGGAGCGCCTGGATCCGCGCGAGCTGCGCGCCGTCATCGCGCACGAGGCCGCGCACTGGGTGCAGGGGGGCAACCTGCGCGTCCTCTTGGTCTGGCTGTTCCGCGCCGCCCAGGCCCTGAGCCCTTTCGCGCTCGTGCTCTTTCGCACGCTGTCGGAGGCGCGGGAGGTGGCGGCGGACTCCCTGGCCGCGGCCGTGACCGGGCGGCCCGAGATGTTGGCCTCGGCGCTGCTCAAGCTCCACGGCGCGCCGGCTCGTCTGGACCCCTCCATGACGGCGTGGCAGCGCACGCGTGTCCAGGTGCTTCACCGCGCGGAGTTGGCGTCCACCCGCCTGCGAGTTCGCGCCCTGCTGGACCATGAGCACGCGCTGGGCGTCCCCTCCTGGGTGTCGTGGACCCTGGCCGGGCAGCTCGGAGGGCTCCTGTGGCTCGTGGGGTAGAGCGATGCTCCTAGCTCGCCTGGCGGTCGGGGCCCTGTGGACCGCGGTGCTCGCCGTGGCCTTGTACGGTGTGGACCGAGTGGCCCTCGGCGTGGGGCCACGAGGCTGGCGGCCCGCCCGGGACCTGGCGGACATCCCGGAGGACGCGGGCGCGGTGGTCCTGCCCGGTTACCTGCCGGCGCGCTTCGACTGGCCCCCGACCATCGTGCGCTACCGAGTGTTGCCGGAGCCGGGGTGGTGGTACGGGATCTCAAAGCAGGGAACGAGGACGCCCCAGGTGTGGATCGGCACGGGGGAGGCGCCGGTGCCCACCGCCCTCGCCCCCGGGTTGGACGCCTGCGTGGCGTCGGATGGAGCGCGCTGCCCCGCCCGGTGGCACGTCCTGTCCACGCACACGGCGGGCGAACTCGTGTGGGCGCTCGGTGCGGTGGAGCCCAAGGAGCTCAAGCGGATCGTCGTGGGGCTGCGGCGCACGCGGGGGCCTTGACCGGACGATAGGTCATGGCGGCGCCCGGTGCCCCGCGGTGTCTTCCTCGGTCAGGGGGACTCTCAAAGCATGACGCAGAACCCGGACCGAGCGGGCGCGAGCGAGGGTGGTGCGGCCGTGGTCGCCCAAGCCCGAAGGACTGGCCGTAGTCGATTCGAGGGCTTGGACGGCCGCGGACGCGCCGCGATCGTATCTAGTTCCCATCCTGAAAAGGCGGACCGAGCCACGGCGAGTCGATGTGCGTGC
>CAYZID010000032.1:0-31700 GCA_964478315.1 uncultured Myxococcales bacterium
GATCCGCCTCGACGGGTGTGAACGCGCCCAGGACGGCGCGCACGGGCAGGGTTGCGTCCCGAGAGGTGGGGTGCGAGGGTCGGCCGGTCGGCGAGGGAGCCCACTCGAACGGTCGCGCGAGGCTCCCGGGGGGAGCTGCGAGCGCGGTTCACGCGCCTCGTGAGGTCGTCCTGATGGAGCGACGACGCGAGACGAACAGCGCGAGCACGAGCAGCGCGAGCACGAGCCCCCCGCGGTGCCCCGCCCCACCCACCACGCAGCCCCCCGAGGACGCACCGCCCGCCGAGCCCTCCGTGGCGACGTCGCCCACCGGTCCACCCGGCTCGACCTGGCCCGTGGTCTCGGTGCCCGCGGCCGGCCCCACGTCACCGACCGGCTGGGCCGCGGCGCCATCGACACCGCTGGCCCCGTCGCCACCGGTCGAGGGCCCCGCCTCCCCAGTGCCGCTCGCGTCCTCTTGGGACCCCGCATCTCCGCCCGCGTCCACCATGCCGGCGGGCTCGGGGCTCACCTCGGCGATGGGCTCTGGGCCCACCTCGGGTGGGAGCTCTGGCCCCGCCTCTGGCCCCGCCTCCGGGGCCACCTCCATCGGCGCGTCGGGGGCCTCCTCCGGGCCCGCGTCTGGCGTCCCTGGTTCATCACAGGTGGGCGCGGGGCCGGGCTTGTGAATCCAGAACTCATCGATGAGCCCCACGTTGTCCTCGGAGTTGCTCAGGAGCTGCGCAGAGGTCGTGAAGACCTGGTAGTGGAGGTCGAGCCCGTCGATGTCCACGACGATGTAGTGGTGCTTGGCGCTGCAGGTCACGCTGCCGGACGTGAGACAGATGAGCGCCGGGATGTCGAGCCCCAAGGCGGACAGGTCGTAGGTGAGGGCCCCCGCGCCACCGGTGACGACGTGGACGGTGCCCGTGTCGAAGTCGCCCGTGACCTGGCCCGTCGTGTCCCCGCCGCCGCAACACATGGGCTCGAAGCGCTGATAGTGGTGGTTGTGCCCCGTGAAGACCATATCCACGTGGTGAGCGTCTAGGACGGGCGCCAACGCTGCGTTCTGGTCGAGCTCGTTGGGCGGGTGGTTGAGCTCGAGGAGACCTTGGATCCCCAGGGTTCCCGTGTACATGGGGTGATGGAAGAAGACGAACTTCCAGGTGCGGGGGTTGTCCGTGAGCACCTGGTCGAGCCACTGGGCCTGCTCCTCGAACGGGTAGCTTCCGCCGGTGTAGGACATCATGGACAAGGAGACGAAGATCGCGTTGCCGTAGGTGAAGTAGTAGAAGTCCTCCGTCCCCGACACGGTGTTGGGTGGAAGCGCGAAGACCTGGTTGTACGCGGCGTTGTCCCCTGGCTCGTTATCGTCGTCGTGGTTGCCCAGGGACGGCATGATGGGGATCGATGGGCTCACCTCGTCCGACTCATCGAGCCAGTGGACCCACTGGGGCACGTCCTCGCCCGCCCGCACCTGATCCCCCGAGAGCAGGATGAAGGCCGGGTTCTTGGCGGCGGCCTCCCCGAGGATGGAAGCCCAGAACTGCGACGGCCCGTAGTCCCCGTCGCTCCGCCCATCACCCATGGCTACGAAGCGGAACGGCGCGCACCCCTCGGTGTCGCCGGGGCCGGTATGGAAGGTGTGGTCACCGCTCCATGTGCCCTGCCCCCCCACGTGATAGTGGTAGGTCGTGTCTGGATCGAGCCCCTCCAGCGTCACCTCGTGGATGGCTCCAAGCTCGCCCTTGCCCTGCTTGACGCTGCCATAGGCGACGCTGCCGTAGCTCGCGTCCAGGCCATACTCGACGACGCTCGGATCTCCCGTGGAGGCCGTGTTCCACGAGATCGTCACGGTCGTGGCGGTGGCCGTGGACTGTGTCCAAGACACGCGCACGTAGAGGACCTGGGCCGACGCCGGGCGGGCCCAGCCAGCCAGCATCAGCGAGAACAGGACGATCCCCAGCACCCAGGCCTTCTTCCACGCGTACATCCTCGACCTCCCCATGGCGCCGGGCTCGCCCCGCCGCTCCCCAGCCACTCCCGAGGACCAGGGCGCCGCCAGGCCGCCGTCAGTAGACGACCACGCGGTTCCGCCCGCCCTCCTTGGCAGCGTACAGCGCCTCATCGGCGCGCACCACAAGCTCGTTGGGTGCGGTCATCCTGCGGTCCAGCACCGCCCCCCCGACGGAGACGGTGAGCCGCAGCGCAAGGTCCCCGAACCGAAACCCGAAGGACGCGACCGCGGTACGCAGCCGCTCGGCGAGCCGGAAGACCGTGGGCTCGGGGGTGTCGGGCAGGATGGAGACGAACTCCTCGCCTCCATACCGGCAGGACGTGTCCTCGGGGCGCATGGACCGACGCATGATGGCGGCGAGGTCTCGGAGTACGTGATCGCCCGCCAGGTGCCCATAGCGGTCGTTTACGGCCTTGAAATGGTCGATGTCCACCATGAGCAGCCCCAGCGGCCGTCCGCCCGTCCGGGCGGCCTCGAACGCCCTCTCCAGCGTGTCGTCGAACACGCGCCGGTTGAGGAGCCCGGTGAGCGCGTCCAAGCGCGTGGCGGCCTCGAGCTGTGCGAAGTAGGTGTGCTCGATGTTCCCTGGGGCCAGGTACTTCACCCGGGCCGTGCCGATGAAGATGACGTCCTCGTCCTGCAAGACCACGCGCTGCACCGGGACCTTGTTGACGAAGGTCCCGTTCTTGGAGCCCACGTCTTCGAGGATCGCCTCGTCCCCCGAGGGCGACAAGAAGACGCGGGCGTGGGCGCGGCTCGCGCCTGGGACGGGCAGCGACAGCACCGCGTTGGGATCACGCCCGATGGTGACGGGGGTGGTTCCCAGCTCCAACATCCGCCCCACGCCAGCGCCCTCGACGACGATGAGACGGTGGAGCTGCCCCGACGGCATGGCCTGCCGCAAAATCCCGTCCACCGAGAGCTGTGTCGTCTCGCCAAGCTTGTTGGGGTCATAGGGCATGAGCGCGATACCTGCTGAGCGACGAACCGGCGGCGACCGAGCGGATGACCAGCTCACCAGGGTCGACCGAGCGAACGTGCGTGCGTGCGCTCATGATTCTCTCCCTCCGGCGCGTGACCGCCAACCGAAAGAGTGCACGGGCTCTTAACCTTCTCTTGTACGAACGGCCGGAGATGTCAACGGGACGGGTGCGCCCCCGATCCGCCAGCGGCCGACAGAGACGGTCCGGGTTTCTTGCGCCCCCCCTCCCCTCCTCCGACAATGCATGTCGCCCACTCTGACCGAGGAGGTCCGGGAGCCATGCGCGCGTCCACCAACGGCTCGCTCACCGCGACGGCGTTGCCCACCACGGCGCTCCTCGCCGCCGCCGCGGCGTTCGTCTACACGGGCCGGTGGCTCCCCACATCGACGTCATCCCAGACGACCTTCACGACCATCACGTGGGCGACCTTGGTGGCCGCAGCCCTCTTGGGTCTCCGGTTCCGGCGGCCCCGGGTGGGCTTCGCCGCGGCCCTGCTCGGCGGCCAGCTCGCCCTGCAGACGGTCGCCCCGGGGGCCGCCTGGGCCACGGCGGCGCGAGACGGTGCCGCCTGGCTCATCCCCTTGAACCTCGCGTGGCTGGGTCTCGCCCGTGAGCGGAACCTCTTGAGCCTCGGTGGTGCCCTGCGCGCCGGAGCCCTCGCGGTGCAAGTCGGGGCCTTGTGGTACCTCTCCCACCACGATCCCGAGGCGCTCCAGTCCCTGGCGCGCGAGCCACTCGCCAGCCAGCTCCCGCGTGGCACCACCCTGCCAGTGCCCGCGGGAGCCATCTTGGTCTACGCGGTCGCCGCGTTGAGCCTCTTCGCCGCCTGGCTCCGTCGACGCTCCACCGTGGACATGGCGCTCCTGGGGACGACCATCGCCTCCCTGTGGGGTCTGTGGGCCGCCCAGCCGCTCACCGCCACGCTCTTCGCCGCGACCGCGGGGGCCGTCCTCCTCGTGGGCGTGCTCGAGGCGTCCTATGGGTTCGCCTTTCGCGACGCCCTCACCCAGCTCCCGAGCCGGCGGGCGTTGGACGAGGAGCTGGACCGGGTGGGCGCCCGCTACGCCCTGGCGATGGTGGACATCGACCACTTCAAGGGGTTCAACGACCGCTACGGACACGACGTGGGCGACCAGGTCCTGCGCCTCGTGGCCCGGGAGCTCGCCGCCGCGCCCGGAGGGGGCCGCGCCTACCGCTACGGCGGCGAGGAGTTCACGGTCCTGTTTCCAGGGCGTACGGCGGCCGATGTCCTCCCCCACGCGGAGGCGCTGCGGGCCCGCGTGGAGGCGGCACGCCTCACGCTCCGAGCGCCCGACCGCCCCAAGAAGAAGCCGCGAAAGGGCTCCAAGCCCAAGGGCAAGGCTCGTGGCAGCAAGCCCAAGCAGGTGTCGGTCACCATCAGCGTGGGGGTAGCCGACGCCTCGCGGGCCGGGGACGAGGGCCCCGCGGCCGTCATCAAGGCCGCCGACAAGGCACTCTACAAGGCGAAACGAGGTGGCAGAAACCGAGTGGTATCCTGAGGCCGACACACGGGCGCCGGGGACCGCGGGTGGATCGCTCACGCGTCCGCGTCCGCACCCGGACATCCGAATGGGCTCAAGGATCGTGCGGACGGTCCCGTAGGAAACGGGAGAGGCTCCGCGGGCGCCTTCGCCTGCGAGCCCCCACGACCGAGGAAGCCCGTGCGTCCACGCTCGTCCCCCACGCTGCTCCCGCGCGAACGCTCCCACCCCGGGCCCCCCTGGGCCTGGACGGCGGCGCTCGCCGTGGTGTCCCTGGGAGCCACCGCTGGGTGCTGGGAACACGAGCCGCAGGCGCCCCCCGAAGCCGCCGAAGACGCGAGGACCGAGGAGGCCCCCGCGACGGTCGAACCCGGTGGGTGGGTCTTCGATGCCGACGCCGGCATGGAGGTGCGGTGCCCCGCTGCGCGTTGGCGGTGCGCACGCGACCCGCACACGGGAGCCGCCGTACTCCAACGGGAGGGGGAGGCGGTGGACGTCTTCCTCCAGCGCATCGTCGGGGCCAAGACCCTCCGAGAGGGCGTGGACAGGCTGGCCGTCGTGGGGGCGCGCCTCGTCAACACCCGACAGGTGCGATCGCGAAGGCACGCTAGGGGCCGGCAGGTGACCTTCGAGGAGCGGAGACCATCCGGAGCCGACCGCGCCCAAGGCGCGCGGACCCGAAGCGCCGGGACCGGAGCGGAGACCGGGGCGGACGTTCAGGCGACCATCACGCGGCGCTTCTGGGCCTTGGTGACCCGCCGCGCGGACGGCGCGATCGTCGTCTGCCAAGGGGGAGCCCCCCGGGACCGGTTCGAAGCGGTGGTAGGGGAGATCCAGTCGCTGTGCGAGACCATGCGCGAGCCCCTCCGCCCGACCACGCCGGACGAGGGAGCGAAGAACGCGCCCAGCGGCGGCGCAGATGCCCAGCGTGGCGAGAGGGAGCAGAGCCCGAGGCTTGGCGCCACGATCGCTCACCGCACGCCCCACATGAGCACCGCGTGTCCCAAGGCCGCCGGATGGACGTGCCTCCCCGCCCCCGCTCGCGACGAGCGCCGCGACCGGCTCTCGGCGACGCCCAGTGACAGCCGAACGCAGCGGGTCCCAGCGCGCCCCCCGGCCCCTGGCCGGGTGATCGCGCGGGGCCCCCACGGGGAGACGCTGCGGGTGTTCGTCGTGCATGGCGCGACCTCCTTGACGGCTGCGGTGGACGCCCTCGCCGCGCGGGCCGGCCAGCAGGCCGGGGTCGCGACCCTCCATCAACGGAAACACAGGCTCGGTGTGCAGCTCGACTACGAGCGCCCCGCCCGGCGGTCCCCCCAGCGAGGAGCGGAAACTGCGCGCGAGCACGAGACGGTGTGGATCCTCCTGCGAGCCCTCCCCGAGGGCGGCGTCTTGGCCTGCCAAGGGACCGCCCCTACCCCGGAGTTCGCCGGGGCCGCCCCGATTCTGCGCTCCGCCTGCGAGTCGCTGCTCCTGAAGGACTCGTGGGCTCTCACGGAGCCAACACGGGGCGTCCAAGGGCGGTAGCCCGACTCCCACACCCCCTCCCGAGGCCCCGGTAACGGGTACTCACGAACACCCGCAACTTTCCCTCCCACGGGACGCCCGCGCTGGGTTATGAAGCCCCACGTTGGCCGGATGGCTGCCCCGCTGGCACGGTGGGCTTCGCCGCGGCACCGGGTACAGGGAGACGAGAGCGAGGAGAGTCAGCATGATGGTTGCGATCGCCAACGACGGCACCGGGCGGGTCTCGGAGCACTTCGGGCGCAGCGCTTTCTTCGAGATCTACCGCGTGGAGGCGGGCGTGCCCCAGCTCATTGAGACCCGAGAGAACCCCCGCGCCTACGCTGGGCAGCTATGCCATCAGCCACAGCCTGGCGCGCCCGCGGGGCCCATGCCGCCCCGCGGGCACCGGGGGGCGTGGGTCCGGCAGACGTTCGCCGACTGTGACGTGGCTATCGCGGCCGGGATGGCGGGCGCCATGCTCCAGGCCCTCCAGCAGGCCGAGGTCCGCCCCGCGCGGGTGGCGCCGGGGACTACGACGACCGAAGTGCTCCGCCTCATCGGGGAGGGAGCGCTCGGGGCGAGCTGATCGCCCGAGGGCGGCGCCGAGGAGACTCAGGCGAGCTTGGCCTCCTCCACGAAATCGGCGGGGCGCGGCAAGATGGGCCAGCCGCGCCGCGCGCACACCTGGGCGAACGCCTCGTTGGGGTACACGCCCCACGCGTGCTCCCCGGCCAGCGCCATCATGGCCTCATCCAGACTCCCGTTGCCGGCGGCGAAGGCCACGGAGCGGCCCCCCGACAGGGCGAGGACCTTGTCCGCCTTGCCGTCGTCGGCGCAGGAGATCCCCTCGACACGCCCGGTGATGAGCCCGGCCGCGTCCAGCTCGAAGTCCATGCCCACGACCCGGGAGATGGGGAGGAAGTCGGGCAGCGGCGTCATGACGTCCGTGGGAGAGCCGGTGACGATCCACACCTCGTAGTCGTGCTCCGCCAACCAATGTAAGGCCTCCAGAGCCTCCACGATCCAGCGCCGCCTCGCGTGCCCTTCCCACCAACACCGGTTGAGCCGGCGGAGCTCGTCGATGGACAGCCCCGCGTAGAGCCTCAACAAGAACCGACATCCGGCCGCGTGATCCCCGCGGTACACCTTCAGATACTCATCCCACAGCTCGCCGTGAGGGGCCCGTCCGGAGTCGATGAGCCACCGAGTGAAGTCGTCGGCCACGTCGTCCCGAAACAGGGTCCCGTCGGCGTCGAAGAGCGCGAGTCGCCCCTCTCCGCGCGACGGGAGCTGCCGGACCACGTCGGGGACGTGCCTGGGGTCGCGGGGGGGCAGGCCCAAGGCAGAGGGCGTAGTCGGGGTAGGCATGGCCGGGCTCCTGTGCAGGTGAACGCCCAAGGGGCGCGGGGGAACCTGGCCACATGCAGCCTCGCTGTCAACGCCCGGGAGACGAGGGCGATGCCTCGCCGGGCGCCCCTTGCGCGGCCAGCTCCTGGGCCCGCGCCACGAGGTCGCTCCGGAGCTCGTCCGCCTCGTCGGGCTGAACGGGGACCGCCACGCAGCGGGCACGGGCGCCGTCCAAGACCTCCACGGCGACGGGGCCGCGGGCGTCCACGTAGGGGCTACAGAGGGCGTGCGCACGCAGCCGCTCCAGCGCCTGATCGGTGGGCAGGCCGGCGCCTAGCGGCACCTCCACGGCCACGGGCAGCGCGCGTCGGCCAGGCCCCGGACACCGGAGCGGACCCGCCACGAGCTTCCGCGCGGGCACCTCCACGGTCGCACCACCGGGGCCACGGACCCGCACGGCGGTCAGGCCGATCTCGTCCACGCGCCCCATCACGTCCCCCACACCGATCTCGTCGCCCAGCGCGAAGGGGCGCCGAAAGGCGAGCGACACGCCCGCCAAGGCGTCCTGGCCCTGCCGCCAGGCGAACACGCTCGCCGCGACGGCCAGCGACAGCGACACCAGCGCGCCCTCCCCCCCGCTCAGCGCGCCCCGCACGATGGCGCCAGCCGCGACCACGACGAGCGCGGCCCGCACGACCGGCACGGACCACGCGAGACGGCGCCGGGGGTCCATCCCCAGGGCCCACACGAGGGCCAGCAGGCGCCGCCAGCTCCATGAGGCCAGAGCGGTGAGGCCCACGACCCACGCGGCACCCCAGAGCCAACCCGTGGCCGACGGCCAAGACCCCGTCAAGGCGCCTAGCGCGGGCGCCGCCGCAGCCTCCCACGCACCGGTCACTGCCCACCTCCGGGATCGACCGGGAGCAGGTTCCTCGCCGCCAGGAGGTCCACGACGGGCCCCCAGACCGCCGGGCGCACCCGGAGCTGTCCCTCCCCAAAGGGAACGAGGATCCCCACTCCCTCCAAGAGCCCCAACGCGGCACGGACGCGGCTCGACGACCACCGCAGGGTCCGCGTCGCGGTAAGGACGTCCACGGCACCGGTGACCACGGCGAGGGCGAGCACGCGGTGCGCGTCGGCGCCGAGCTGCCCAAACCACGTGAGCTCCCGAGCGGGAATGGGCCCCATACGGACGACCTCGCCCTCGACGGCCTCCACGGCCTGCACCCACCGGGCCATGGCGTCGCGCGGGTTCCCTCGCGTCACCCGAACGAGCCGCCGATAGAAGCGCCGGCGCCGGTCCTCGTGCTGCCCGGTGCGCCATAGCCGCAGCACGCGCCCCCACAGTCGACCGCGATCGGGGCGCTCCTCGTGCGGGTACGCGACCGTCATCCCGGCCAATCGGCAGCGCCCCTCCAGCAGCTCCTCGATCTCTCGTGGCCCTCGCGGAGGGAGCTCCACGCGGTCGGTGAAGGCGCCGTCCAAGGACACGGCACGCTCCAACCAGCGGGCCGCGGGGGTCGTGATGGACGCCGCCCACAGGTGTCGGTGGCGGGTGGCGCGGATGACGTCCAGCAGCGACCGCATGAAGTCGAGCCCCTCCGGGGTGCGCTCCAAGGCGAACTCGAGCCCATCGAGCAGCAGCAGCCGTCCGCGAGGCCCGACGAGCAGCGCGTCCCGGAGGTCCTCGAAGCGACGCGCACCGTAGATCCCCACCTCGGCGCCCAGCGAGGCACACAGCGCCACCTCGTCGCGGTCGATGGGGCGCAGCGACACCTCGGCGAGACCGAACCGTCCGGCCTCGGTCTCGTCACCGGGGGCCGCGTCCGCCTCCGCTGGAGCCGTGCGCCCCAGCGCCGCCCGTGCCAAGCTGGTCTTGCCGCTGCCCGCGTCACCCACGACCAGCACGGCCACGGGCTCGCCTGCGTCGAACCGCGCCCGCGCCTGTCCCAGCCGCGCCTCCGCCGACTGCGGTGCCTGCGCCCACGCGCCCACGACGCCAGCGTCCTTGTCCAGCAGCCGGGCCAAGACGTATGGGAGACGGGCCCGCTCCTGCTCGGTCGCCTCGAACGCCGCCACATCGACGGCCATCTGTCCGGGATCGACCCGGTCCGCCCCCACGCGCACCCGCGCCCGCCGTGCGAGGCCACTGTGGCGGACCAGCTCAGCGGCCCCCACGACGGCGCGCCACAGGCGGCGCCAGGCCGCGAGCGCGTCGTCGGCGAGCCCGGCGAGGCCCCCCCGCGTCGCCGCCCGGGCCGCCCCGCGGGACGCAGCGAGGCCCCCTCCCACGGCGCCCACGAGCGCCTGTGAAAAGGCCTCGTGCGTGAGCTCCTCCACGAGCTCAGGCATACCCGCGACGGCCGCCTGGGCGTCCTCGACCAGCGTGCTCGCCGCGAGCGCCGCGCGGTCCACGTGGCCGCAGGCCAGGGCGCAGCTCTCCTCGGGGGCAGGCGTGGCGGGACGCTCGCGGAGCTCGTCGACCGCCTCCCGGAGCCCTTGGGACACGAGCCCCACGAGCTCTCCCAGCCGCAGCGCCACTTGATCCAACAGGGTCTTGGCCCGCCCTGCAGCTTCGCCGTAGGCCCAACGTAGCTCCTTGAGGAGGATGTTGGCGGTCCGCTCCCGCCCCCCCAGCTCGGCGAGCGTCAGGGCCTCGGGATCCTCGATGTCGGCGGGCTCGACACCGAGCCCCACCGCCCTGGGAATATCGTCGAGCGCCGCCAGGCCCTGCTCGACGTTGGCGACCAGGCGCTGGAGCCCTCCGCCCCGGGGGTCGTGGGCCGCCCGGAGGGCGTCCACGGCGGGGAGCGCGTCCTCGGCGACGAGCCGCTCCAGCGTGGCGAGCCGCCTCTCCAGGGCGACCGCGGCGGCACCGGAGTCTCCGGCCAAGAGGCTCTCCCAGAGCCCTCCGCGCACCTCCTCGACCTCGCGCGCGACCCGCTGGAGGAGCCCGTCCAGGGCCTCCTCCCCCTCTCCGAACCACGCCCGCACGAGCTGCGCGGCCGCGCGGCGAACCTCCCGCTCGGAGCCGCTGAGGACGGCCCGGAGACGTGCCCGGCCGGAGAAGCCGTCCAAGACCCGGTCCCACGCGAGCCCACGGGTGTCCAGGCGACGCAGCGCGTCGTCGACGACGGCCGCCACATCCGCGTAGCGGACCGGCGTCGCGTCCGCGGGCGTCCCGGCCCACGAGAGGCCGCGACGGCAGGCGTCGAGAGCGTCGGCCCGGGCCTGGGAGAGGGCGCGCTCGATCTCCTCTGCGGAGCGTCGGACGTGGTCCCTGAGCGCCTCCTCGACCGCTTGGAGCTCCTCGCCGTCCAGCGGCCCACGAGAGACCGCGTCCTCCAAGAGGGCCACGCGGGCGGCCTCGGCGCGCCCCATGGCGTCCAGGGCGTCTGCCAGCGCGGTCACGAAACGCCCCTCCAGGGCGGCGCGCGCCACTCGCCGCACGGGGACGCGGCGCCTAGGCTGGGGCAAAAGCGCCCAGGACGCCGCCCACGCCCTTCGGCGCAAGGACGCCCCGGGCCCGGCGAGCCGGTGCTCGGGCCGCGTGGGCAGGGAGACGAGGCCGGGCAGGCCGTGGAGCCGGTCCCGGAGGCCCCCGGTGAGCGAGCGCAGGGCCGCGGCGTTGGCCGCCATGCTCAGGGCGGGCTCCGCGACGCGCGCGGAGGGCGCGGCGAGCCCTAGGGCAGGGGAGCCAGGAGGCGCCGTGCCTACCGCTCCGTCCTCTCCGGCTTCCCCTTCCACCCCTGGGCCTCCGATCGCCTCGCCCCCGCGGCTGCCATCGGGATCCCCCGGGCCCACGTCCGCGGGCGGCCCCTCCTGCACCGTAGCCCAAGCCCCGCCGCCCCCGGGTAGCCCGGCTGTGCTGCGCACGCCCCACGGCTCCAGGAGGTCACTGCGAACGCGGTCCAAGGCCACATCCAGGGCCCCAGACAGGTCCACGACGATGTCCCGCAAGGCCGAGTCTTCGAGGGTGGGGATGGGGGCTGGCTCGGGACGTGGCGCGGCCGCGGGCTCGGCCGGCTCTCGACCGCTGGCGGTGGGGGCGCTCGGCCCGTCGCCGGAGGAGAGGCGAGACAGCCACGGCGGCACGGCGACGTCGGCGGCGTCTGGGCTGCCCGCGCCCGCGGCCTCCGCCGCCGGCCCGCGGGCCAAGGCGACCCGGAGCAAGATGGGGCCCAGGAGGAGGTTGAGGGCGATGAGGGCCACGGCCACCTGTTGGAGGGGGACGGCGATGGCGGGGAGCTCGGACTGCGCCATGAGGAGCAAGCCCAGGGCGACGCCCGCCTGGCTCACGAGACCGAGCCAAGCGTTGTTCGTAAAGGAGCGCGAGTCCCCGGCGAGGCGTCCCCCGATGCGCGTGGCCGCGTAGAGCATGACGAGGCGGGCGGCGAACAGGAGCCCGGCGAGGGGCAGGACGGCCCAGGTCCTGGCGAGGTCGAGGCCAGCCCCCACGGTGGTGAAGAAGAGCATGAAGACGGGGAGCGCCAGGAGGGCCAAGGGCTTGTGGAGGTCATGGCCGTAAGGGGAGAAGTTCCCCACGACGAAGCCGGCGGCGATGAACACGAGGAGCATCTTGAGGTGCAAGAGCTCCGCGAGCCACGCCCCGCCGTAGCCTAGGATGAGGAGGATGAGGATGAGCTCCCAGCGCACCCACCGCATGTAGGCGATGAGGAGCCCCCCCAAGGCCGCGCCTGCGGCTAGAGATAGCGCGACCTTCTTGCCCAGCGCCCCGAGCAGGGCGGCGTCGAAGGAGGCCCCTGGGGTGAGCAGGACGTGTCCCACCGCCATGGCGAAGGCCAACATCACGATCATCACGACGTCCTTGAAGACCGCGAGGGCCAAGATGAGGTCGGGCGTGCGACCCGTGGCCTGGGTCTCGGCGATCACGGCGACGCTCACGGCGGGGGAGGTCCCCACCGACAGCGCCCCCAAGACGAGGGCGATGGTCACGAGCGCCCCCGTGGATAGGGCGTCCACCCCCGGCAGGAGGGGGCTCCCCAAGAGGAAGGCACCGCCCACGAGGAGCCACGCGAGGGGGATCTTCAGGGCGACGATGGCGCCCAGAGATCGCCCCACCTTGCGGATGCCGTCCAGCCGTAGCTCCAACCCAGCCTCCAAGGCGATCAACGCTAGCGCGAGGGTGTTGAAGACCTGGAGATCTCCGACGACCGAGGAGGACAGGATGTCCGCGACCTGGGGGCCCAGCGCGACGCCAGCGAGGATGTAGCCGGTGACCCGGGGGATCCCCGCCAGGCCCACGAGGTCGGCGAGCACATAGGCGGCCAGCACGACGAAGCCCACCCCGGCGAAGGTGAAGCCGAAGCCGGCGGCGTCGGGGTTGGCGTTGAGCCACCCAGCCACCCACCGGAGCGCGACCATGGACGCCACGAGCATCGCCAGCGCGACGAGCCGCCGTAGGTTGCCAGGCGCCGCCCCGGGCGGGGAGGCGCTGACGCTGGGCAGAGGCCCGCTCACGCCCGCGCCTCCTGCACCTCCAGGCGCCGGGTCTCGCCCGAGAGCTGGAGGACGCGGCGGAGAGCCCAGCGGGCCCACAGCTCATTGGCGGCGGCGCCCAGCAAGAGGGTGGTCTCCACGATGGAGCCCAGGCTGTGGGTGGGGATGAGCTGGTACTCGGCGGCCACCGCCACGGCGAGCGCCCCCTGGCTGAGCAGGGCCCCTCCCAGCCCCGGGGTGTGGGGATCGATGGACGGGTGGCGCCTGGTGGCCAGCCAACTCGTGGCGTAGAGGGCCCCCGCGCGAACCGCGAGGTAAGCCAGGGGGAAGAGCCACAGGGTCGCCTGGATGGGCACCCACGCGGCGCCCGCGAGCACCATGAGCGTGGCGCTGAAGGGCCGGTCGAGCTTGGCGGCGGCTTCGGCGAGGCGGGGCGCCGAGGGAGAGAGGGTCGCGATCACGAGCCCCGCGATGACGCTCACGAACAGCGCCGAAAAGTGCAGCGCGAAGGCCATGCCGGAGGCCAGCATGATGGCGCCGATGGTCGCGACGAATAGCTTGTCGACATCGGTCTCGTGCCCCACGAAGGCGTGGAAGATGGCCCCCACGGCCACGCCGATGCCCAGCGACATCCCGATCCACACCGAGCCGGACACGGGCCCCAAGAGCTCCGGCGAGGGAGCCAACCCCTCCGCAGAGCCGTGCTCGATGGCGACCAGCGCCCCATAGGCGAGGATGACCAGCAAACGCATGGTGGAGGCGGCGCGCGGCAGGGCGCGGCTCAGAGGCCCCCGAGAGCGGGTCGCGGCGAGGCCGCCCTCGATGGCCCCACGGGAGACGATGGCCCCACCGAGCCCCAGAACCACAGCGGCAAAGGCCCGGCCCGCCCAGGGGACACCTCGCAACGCGGGGAGGGCGCCCAGCGCGACCCAAGACACGACCCCGACGATGGACGCCGTGAGGGTGGCGACCACGAGCCCGAAGCGGCGCGCCCCGGGGACGTCGGAGTGGACGTGCTGGACGTCCACGGCGAGCCCCGTGCGAAACCCGATGAAGCCGGTCAAGATCGCCACGACGGGGCCCAGGGCGTCGATGGCGTGGGCGTCCAGAGCTCCGAGAGCCAGGGGACCAAAGAGGAACCCGATGAGGAGATACTCCAAGCCTTGGAACAGGCGCACTCGCTCCCCGAGTGCGCGGACCTCCAAGTGGGTCAGCGCGAAGGCGACGGCCAGGACGGCGATGAGCGTGAGAGGCACCAACATGGACCTGGGAGCATGCCGGATTCCGGAGAGCCTGTCGCGGGTGGAGGCGCGACGCAGGGAGCGGAGCGCCTCCCGGCAGGAGACCAGCCGCGCACGCTGCGAGGAGCACAGCGATTTGCCACCTCTCGGGGGCCAGCGTGGACTATGCTCCCCGCCGCCCGTACCAGCCCGCCGCGGGGAGACGAGCCAGGGAGAAGGAGCCGCGATGGAGACCCCCCGAGCCAACGAAACACAAACCGCCCCGGAGTCCCCCCGGGGGATCACGAGGACCTTGTGGTCTCTGGAGAGCAACCGTCAGCGCCTGGACGGTGGCGCCATGTTCGGGAGCATCCCACGCGCCCTGTGGTCGCGCTGGATCACGCCGGACGCGCGGCATCGGATCCCCCTTGCCACGCGCTGCCTCCTCATCGAGGAGCGGCCCACCCCCACCCCGCGCGACGGGTCGAACGCGGCCGCCCCCACGCGCCGCATCCTGCTGGAGACAGGGATCGGCGCGTTCTTCGAGCCCCGCCTTCGGGAGCGCTTCGGGGTCGTCGAGGCCGACCACCGCCTCCTGGCGGAGCTCGCCGCGCTGGGCCTCAGCGACGCCGACATCGACGTCGTCGTCCTCTCACACCTGCATTTCGATCACGCGGGGGGCCTGCTCGCTCCGTGGCGTGAGGGGGCCGAGCCGACCCTGCTCTTTCCCCGCGCCCGGTTCGTGGTGGGCGCCGCCGCCTGGGAGCGGGCGCGCTCCCCCCACCCCCGCGACCGCGCGTCGTTCATCCCGTCCATCCAGCAGCTCCTGACCGAGTCCGGGCGGCTGGAGGTCGTGTCAGACGAGACCAGCGTGACGTTGGGGCCGGCCTACCGGCTCCACCGCTCGGACGGGCACACGCCCGGACAGCTCCTCACGGAGGTGCCAGGCGGGGCGCTGGGGGCCGACGGGTCCACGGCGCCACCGCTCCTCTTCGCGGGCGACCTCATTCCGGGCCGCTGGTGGGTCCACCTCCCCGTGACCATGGGCTACGACCGCGCGCCGGAGGCGCTCATCGACGAAAAGGCCGCAATCCTGGGGGACCTGGTGGCCCGCGGGGGACACATCTTCTTCACGCACGACCCGGACATCGCGACCGCCAAGGTCACGCGCGACGCGCGCGGCCGCTTCGGAACCACGGCGCACAGGGAGCTGCTCCGCGGCGAGCGTCCCGACGACCTCGCTCGCGAGGTCCCGGAGGCAGAAGACGCGGCCTCCCAGACGGAAGCGCCGGGCGACAAGACAGAGAGGAGGGCGCGATGACCGAGCCGACGACCTCTAAGCGAGTACGCGAGGCCCTGGGTCGCCCCCCCGAGGCGATCCCCCTGCGGCGCATCCAGCTTCGCCGCCACCGCCCCGAGGACGCAGCCGCGCTGTTCGCGGCGGTGGACGGGGACCGCGAACGCCTGGGGCGCTTCTTGCCGTGGGTGTGGGCCCTGGAGCGCGTGGAGGACGAGACCCGCTTCATCGGGGACATGACCCGGGAGTGGGAGGACGGGACGCTGTTCGATTATGAGATCCACCCGCGCGCGGAGCTCTCCGCCACGGTCCCCGCTGGTCCCACGCCAGCCGGAACGATCGGCGCCCACAGCATCGTCTGGGACCGACGCCAGTGTGAGCTGGGTTACTGGCTCCATGGAGCCTGGGAGGGAAAGGGGCTCATCCAAGAGGCGATCCGCGGGCTGGAGGGGGCCCTCTTGGACCTTGGGTTCGAGCGGATCGAGATCCGCTGCGACGCCGACAACGAACGCTCCGCGGCCACGGCGCGCCGGGCCGGCTACGTGCTAGAGGGACGCCTGCGGCACCACCGCCCTCGGGGCGACGGGTCTTGGGCGGACACCCTCATCTTCTCGCGACTGTCCACCGACCCGCCTCGGGGACCACAACCCGCCCCCCCGGCGCTGAAGACCGGACCAACCCAAGAGTCAGAGGCGGGTACCGCGCGGTCGAGCGGCCCCCCCGAAGGCTCAGGGGAGGAGCTCGGCCAGGAGCCGGCCCCCGGCCTCCACCTGGGGTAGGTCGGCGCTGAAGGCGAACCGAATGCACCCCGCGCCGGAGGGGCCGAAGGCGGTCCCGGGGGAAGACCCCACGCCCGCCGAGTCGATGAGGTAGTTCGTCATGGCCCAGTCATCCCGCGCCCCCTGGTACCCCTCCCACGACGGGTCGATGCGACACCACAGGAAGAAGCTCCCCGAAGGCTTCACGGGGTGGAGGGACCGAACCCCCTCGAGTTGGGCGAGCAGTGCGTCGCGGCGGGCCTCATAGCCGGCTCCCATGGCGCGGGCGGCGTCTTGGGGCGCCGCGAGAGCCGCGGCCGCTCCCCACTGAGCCACGCTGTTGACGCCGTTCACCGTGCACCGGATGAGCTTCTTGGCACGCTCTAGGAACAGCGGGTCCCGCGCGACGATGTAGCCCACCCGCAGCCCACTCATGGCGTAGCTCTTGGACGTGGAGAACAGGGTGATGGTGCGCTCCTCGGCGCCGGGCAGAGAGCCCGTGCTCACGTGCTCCAGCCCGTCGAAGATGACGTGCTCGTAGGCCTCGTCGCTGACGATCGTGAGGTCGTGCCGCACGGCCACGTCTACGATGGCGGCCAGCTCCTCGCGAGAGAGCACGGCACCGGTGGGGTTGTGGGGCGTGTTGATGAAGATGGCGCGCGTCTTGGGGGTGACCACCCGCTCGATGTCCTCCGCCGAGTAGACCGGGGCGCCTTCCAGCCGGAGCGGCACCCGCACGGGTACGCCGCCTCCCAGACGGATGTTCTCTCCGATCTCCGTCCACATGGGATCGGGCAGGATCACCTCGTCCCCCGGATCCAACAGGGCCCGGAAGGTGAGATACAGCGCGTGCATCCCGCCGCTCGTGACGAGCACCTGGTCCGGCCCGTCCACCGCCAAACCATTGTCCCGCCGCACCTTAGCCACGGCGGCCTCACGCAGCGGCAAGATCCCCGTAGACGCCGTGTAGTGGGTCTTCCCCTCCCTGAGCGCCTGGTGCATGGCTTCCAGGACGTGGGGCGGCACATCGAAGGACGGGTCTCCGCTCTCCAGTCGGTAAATCTTGCGCCCCGCCGCCTGCTGGCCGAGCAGGCGGTCACGCACGGCGACGATGGCGCCGAAGGACACGGAGTCGACGATGTGCGCTGGCTTGTCGAAGGCCATGGAAGGTGCTCCTAGAGGGGACGATGGGGGACAGGGGCGGCGCCTCCACGACGCACCGCGTCACGCGAGGCAGAGGGCGGATAGTGCAGGAACGGCGCCGGTCGAGGCAAGACACGGGAACGGGTGGAGTCGCGCCGGGAGGTTCGTAGCCATGCGCGACGGAAGCGCCCCACGCGCCCTGCCGGTGAGCGTCGGAGAAGTCCGCCCCACTCCCTGGGACAGCGAATCTCGGGCGCTTGAAAGCCCATGAGGCTGGGCTATAGTCCCGGGCATGGGCGTTGAGCCGGGCGACAGGGTCCTCGACCGCTTCGCGGTGCGCGCGAGGCGTGGGGAGAGTCAGACCATCCGGTTTTTCGAGGGCCAGGATCTGGTCACCGGGGAACGCGTGCTCCTCAAGACCGTCCGCAACTACCGCCAGCGGGCGGTGGCGGAGCGCCTAGCCCGGGAGGGGCGGCTCCTCGCTCGCGTGAACCACCCCGCGGTGCTGGGGCTCCGCGCCAGCGGTGTGCTGGCGGACGGGAGCCCCATCCTCGTCTTGGAGCACGTCGCGGGGCGGACGGTAGAGGCGCTCATGGCCCGCATCGGGCCTCTCGCGTGGCCTCAAGTCCAGCGGATCATGATGGAGGTCTTGGGGGGGCTCGCGGCCCTGCACGGCGCCCAGCTCGTGCACCGTGGGGTCCGGCCGAGCGCCATCCTGCTCTCGGCGCACCGCGGCGCCGTGAAGCTCATCGACCTCTCGCTGTCCTACGCCATCGCCGGGACGGACAAGCGCCTCACAGCATCCGACGTGCTCGTGGGCTCCCCGTCGTTCATGGCGCCCGAGCGCCTCGACGGGACCGACGCCACCCCGGCGAGCGATGTCTATGAGGCTGCCCTCACGGCCTACGTGATGTTGACCGGCGACCTCCCCTACGACACCTCCAGCCCGACCGCCATCCGACAGGGAGCGGCCAGCCCCAAGCCTCCCCCCCTGGCCCCCCCTCCTCACCCAGCGATCCCCGCAGCGCTGGCCGCTTCCATCACCCGCGCCTTGGCGCCCTCGCCCCGCGATCGACCGGCGAGCGCAGCGGTCTTCGCCAACATGCTCGACGACGCGCGCCAGGGCGCCAGGGAGTGGACGAGCGCGGCCGGCGACGAGGCTTGGAACGCCCTGCTGAACGCAGGGGCCCCCACCGCGCAGACCCGCACGGCCGCGCGGGTGACCCTGCGCGGACGCGGGGACCTCCCCGACAAGCACCCACCGGGCGCCGTCCTCGTGGCGAGCCGCGCTGGCGGACGCCCGTTCGACCGAGGCGACCGGGGGTGGCTCGGCTCGATCCTCGGAAACGCCGGCTACAGCGTCATCGTGGACGCCTCGCACTGGGTCGCGGTCATCTCGCGCACAGCAGAGGGAGACGCGGTGGCGCGGGCCGAAGCGCTGGGGAGAGCGCTGCGGCTCCGGCTCGGGGAGGGGGTCCGATTCGCAGCCGCCTCGGTCCCCGTGTCCTTCGTGCTCGATGAGCGGGGCCTCGCGAACGGAGAGCCCCTGCCCCTGGTGGTCCAGGAGCTCATGGGAAACCTCGACGCCGGGGAGGCTTAGCCACGCGCCCACTCGATCCGGGCTCTGCGGCCTCCCTCTACGCGGCCCGCTCCCCCTTGTGGCGCGCGGCATAGCGCGCCCGCGCGTTGCGGTTGGAGCAGGCGCGGCTGCAGTACTTGGAGCGAGGGCGCGCAGGGTTGTCGCACCCAGGCAAGGCGCAGCGTCGCGCACCTTGGTCGGCCCCCTGGGCCGCGGCCTCCTGGCGCCGCACCCGCTGCGACAACACCGTAGGGAGGCCTCGCGCGAGCTTCTCGGCGTGTCGCCGGGCCTGTGGGGACACCCGCGACGGCTGCCTCTCGGCGTCTCCAGGCGAGGCGTCGGCTTTGCCCGGGCGCGGCGGGCGCACGGAGCAACCCACGTACCAGCAGCGGGCGGCGCTCGCCGGCAAGACCACCGCGCGGGCGTGTCGGGTGCAGATCCAGTGGTCGTCGTCCAGCCAGGTTCCTTCCATGCGACGCGCTCCTCGTACTGCGGCGGGTGAGGCACGCTCGTCCCCCCTCGGTCCGCGGATGGAGATACGCCGTGAAGGAGGGCCCGTGCACGGTCTTCAACGCTACGCGTGGGGTTGGGATTCCCCAGGCGGCCCTGCCTGGGCGCCCGTCCTCAGCGCACGCCTTCGCCCACGCCACGCGCGACAACCGTCGGGTGCGCCCTCCGCACTACGGGCAGGGGCCTGGCACGCCAAGCGCCAGGCCCCTCCGCGGCACCCGCTGCGGAGCGCCTACCAGTTGGCGTCGCCCGCGACTCCAGCAGTCCCGGCGGTTCCGCTGTTCCCCAAGGAGGCGCCACCGTCCCCGCCGGCGCCGCCCACGCCGCCTCCAGCGAAGGTGTTGGCCGTCTTGTAGTCGGGGGTGCCCGTCTGGCCCGTGACGTAGACGCCGTAGGACGCGCCGCCGCAGCCACCGCCGCCGCCGCCACCCTGGCCGCCGTCACCGCCCTGACCGCCGCGCCCGCCGTTGCCCATGGCGAAACCATTGGGGCCCCCGGCGAGACCACCCTGGCCGCCGTCACCGCCGAGCCCCCCGGCGCCGCCTACACCGCCGGAGCCGCCGTCACCGCCCGAGCCACGCGTGATGGTGTTGCCCGAGATGACGGGGAAGTCGCTGGAGGCGGCGGAGAAGGCCACGAAGATCCCGAAGGCGCCGCCGCCCGCGCCGCCGCCGCCCGCACCGCCGCCGCCACACGCCCCAGCGCCGCCGCCGCCCCCGGAACCGCCGAGGTCGTCGGTCTCGCCACAGCCGTCATTGTCGTCCGTGCCACCGCCCGCACCGCCACCGCCACCACCGCCGCCCGGGGTCCCCGCGGCCGCGTCCGTGCCAGCGCCGCCCACCCAGTGCCCACCGACGATGGAGCCCGCCGACCCCGTGCAGCCCGTCCCACCGGCGCCGTTCGTGCCGTCAGCGCCATCGGTGCCCGCGGCGGCCGTCGCCGAGAACCCTCCCGTGCACCACGAGCTGCACCCGTTGCACGTCTCGCGGTCGTGGCCTCCGGCGCCACCGGTCCCGGCGGCCCCGCCACCGGCGGCGGCGTTGCCGTCCGCTCCGGCGGGCTCCAGGTCCGTGAAGTTGGGGCACTGGGCTCCGGCCCCAGCGCCGCCGGAGACGTTGACGCCGCCGCAAGTGTTGGTCCCGGCATCCCCGGGCGCTCCCTGGTTTCCTGGGGTAGAGGCGTTGGTTTGACAATCGGCGAGCGTCTCGGTTGTGAGGTCGATGTAGCCCTCTCCGTCGACCCCGTTGCCCCCGTCCGCCCCGTCAGCGCCCGCGGCGCCGTTGGCCCCGCCGCCGCCGTAGCCGCCGAAGATGACGTTGTCCGAGATGGTGAGCGCCGACGTGCTGTCCAGCACGTAGACCGCGTAGCTGTTGCCACCGGGGGTGAAGTTGCTCTCCCCGTAGATGACGAAGCCCTGCAGGGTCGTCGCGGAGGTGATGTTCTCGGCGCGGACCGTGATCGTGTGGGTCCCGCTCGTCGTGTTGCCGCGGATCGTGGTGTTCGTGCCGCTCACGTTGCGCTCCCACGTGTCGGCCCGATAGCCGCCCAGGACGCTCACGCCCGAGGTGAGCGAGATGGACTCCTGGTACAGGCCATCGGCGACGAGGACCTTCACGCGCCCCGCCGCGCTGGCCTCCGTGATCCCGAAGCCGATGGTCTTGCACGGGTAGTTGCCGGCGCCTGTGCCCACGGGCCCGCGCCCGCACCCCGACGCGTCGTTGGCAGCGGGGTCCGTCGTGCTCACGTAGATGGCCGTCGTGTCCAGCAGGAACTCGCAGCCATCACCCGGCACCGAGTTCATGTCGAAGTAGTTGGCGTTGCAGTTCATCTGGCAGGTGGGCGTGCCCGTGGCGTCGCAGGTCCCGAAGGCGTTGGGCAGGTTGTAGATGGAGGTGCAGTCGGTGTAGCAGCTCCCGCAGGCCGTATCCTGGTCGTACTTGCCCGTCGCGGCGTTGAGGTAGCCCTCGTCGGTCTGCCCGTCGCAGTCGTTGTCGAGGCTGTCGCACGTGGACTCCGTCGCCTCGTAGTCGCTGCCGTACTCGGCGGCCCCACAGGTGGCCCAGCCGGACGCACCGCCGCAGGTCGCGGTGGAGCCGGCGCAGACGCCCTGCTGGTTGGGGCACGGGTGCGCTGGCAGGTCAGGGTCGGCCTGGTCGGTCTGCCCGTCGCAGTCGTTGTCCAGCCCGTCGCAGCTCAGCTCGGTCTGCTCGTAGTCGGCGCCGTAGTCGCTGGGCCCACAGCTCAGCCACCCCGATGTGCCCCCGCACGATGAGGTGCTCCCGGCGCACACGCCCTGGGTGAGCGCGCAGGCGGGCGCCCCGGCGATCTCGTCCGCCTCGTCGGTCTGCCCGTCGCAGTCGTCATCCAGGCCGTTGCAAGCGTTGGTCCCCGCCGGCCCGGGTGTGGCGTTGCAGACCACCCCGTCGTTCGTGGTGTTGCAGGTGTACGTCCCCGCCTGCTGACACACGCCCGTGCCCGCGAAGCACACGGCGCCCACGTTGTAGCCTTCGTCGACGGTGCCGTCGCAGTCGTTGTCCAGCCCGTCACAGAGCGTCTCCACGGCCTGATAGTCCGCGCCGAACTCGGCAGCCCCGCAGGTCGCCCAGCCGCTCGTCCCGCCGCAGCTCTTGGTGGAGCCCGCACACACGCCCACCTGGTTGGCGCACGCCGGCCCGCTCAGGCTCTCATCGGTGAGGCCGTCGCAGTCGTTGTCCAGCCCGTCACAGGTGAACTCCGTCGCCTCATAGCTACTGCCGTACTCGGTAGGCCCACACCCGAGCCACCCGGACGTGCCCCCACACGACGCCGTGGAGCCCGCACACACGCCGGTCGTCAACGCACACGCCGGCGCACCGCTGAGCTCGTCGGCCTCGTCGGTCTGCCCGTCGCAGTCGTCGTCCAATCCGTTGCAGTCACCGGGCTGGCTGGGGCCCGCCGTGGCGTTGCACACGACCCCGTCGCCGGCCGCGTTGCAGTCGTAGACTCCCGCCTGCTGACACACACCGTCCCCGGCGAAGCACACGGTCCCGACGCTATACCCCTCGTCCACGGCCCCGTCGCAGTCGTTGTCCAGCCCGTCGCAGGTCGTCTCGGTGGCCTCGTAATCGCCGCCGAACTCGGACGCCCCACAGGTGGCCCAACCGCTCGTCCCTCCACAGCTCTTGGTGGAGCCCGCGCACACGCCCACCTGGTTGGCACACGCCGGCCCGCTCAAGCTCTCGTCCGTGGCCCCATCGCAGTCGTTGTCCAGGCCGTCGCAGGTGAACTCCGTCGCCTCATAGCTGGCGCCGTACTCGGTGGGCCCGCACGCGAGCCACCCGGCGGTCCCCCCGCAGGGGGCCGTGGTGCCCGCGCAGACGCCCACGGTGAGCGCGCACGCCGGGGCGCCGCTCAGTTCGTCCGCCTCGTCCGTGTTGCCGTCGCAGTCGTCGTCCAGGCCGTTGCACGTACCCGCGGTCGGATCCCCAGGCGTCGCGTTGCACACCGTCCCGTCGTGCGTGGCGTTGCACTGGTAGGTCCCGGCCTGTTGACACACCCCGTCGCCTGCGAAGCACACGGCCCCCACGTTGTACCCCTCGTCCACGGTGCCGTCGCAGTCGTTGTCCAGCCCGTCGCACAGGGTCTCCACGGCCTGGTAGTCAGCGCCGTACTCACTCGCCCCGCAGGTCGCCCAGCCGGACGCCCCGGAACAGGTCTTGGTCGACCCGGCGCAAACGCCCGCCTGGGTGGCGCACAGGGGCGCCGCCAGCCCCTCGTCGGTCTGGCCGTCGCAGTCGTTGTCCAGCCCATCGCAAGTGAGCTCCGTGGGCTCGTAGTCCGCCCCGTACTCCGCCGCACCGCAGGCGTTCCAGCCACTAGCGCCGCCGCACGTTGCGGTGGCCCCCGCGCACACGCCCGTGGTCAAGGCGCAGGCCGGCGCGCCGGCCACCTCGTCCGCCTCGTCGGTGCTCCCATCACAGTCGTTGTCCAACCCGTCGCACGCGTTGGCGGTGGGGGGCCCGGGGGTCGCCCCGCACACCGTGCCGTCGTGCGTCGCGTTGCAGGAGTAGGTCCCCGCCCGCTGACACACGCCGTCGCCCGCGAAGCACACGGCCCCCACGTTGTAGCCCTCGTCCACGTCGCCGTCGCAGTCGTTGTCCAGCCCATCGCAGAGGTCCTCGACCGCCTGATAGTCCGCCCCGTACTCGGCCGCGCCGCAGGCGGCCCACCCGTTCGCGCCATCACACGTCGCCGACGAGCCCGAGCACACCCCCACCTGGTTCGCGCAGGGCGGCCCCGTGAGCCCCTCGTCCGTCTGACCGTCGCAGTCGTTGTCCAGCCCGTCGCACGTCGCCTCGACGCCCTCGAAGCTCGCCCCGTACTCCGTGGGCCCGCACGCCAGCCAGCCCGCCGTCCCGCCGCAGGGCGCCGTGGCCCCCGCACACACGCCCGTCGTCAGCGCGCACGCGGGGGCGCTGGTGAGCTCGTCCGGCTCGTCGGTGCTCCCATCGCAGTCGTCGTCCAGCCCGTTGCACGTGCTGACGCCGGGATCGCCCGGCTGGGCGTTGCACACCGTCCCGTCGTGCGTGGCGTTGCACACGTAGGTGCCCGCCTGCTGGCACACGCCGTCGCCCACGAAGCAGACCGAGCCCACGTTGTAGCCCTCGTCCACTTGCCCGTCGCAGTCGTTGTCCAGCCCATCGCAGCGGTCCTCGACCGCCTGGTAGTCGGGGCCGAACTCGGCGGCCCCGCAGGCCGCCCAACCGCTCGCGCCGCCACACGACTGCGTGGAGCCCGCGCACACGCCCGTCTGGTTGGCGCAGGGGGGCGCGGACAGCCCGTCGTCGGTGGCGCCGTCGCAGTCGTTGTCCAACCCGTCGCAGGTGATCTCCGTGGGCTCGTAGTTCGCCCCGTACTCGGGCCCGGTGCAGGCCCGCCACCCCGTCAGGCCACCGCAGGTCTCCTTGGCCCCCGCGCACACGCCCTCCTGGAGCGCGCAGTCCGGCGGCGCCTGGAGGTCGTTGTCCACCTGCCCGTCGCAGTCGTCGTCCAGCCCGTTGCAGGCCTCGATCCCGGGGTTGCCCGCCACGGCCGAGCACTCGGTGCCCAGCTTGTCGGCCGTGCACACGATGGTGCCCGCCTTGGTGCAGATCCCCTGGCCGGCCGTGCACACCTGCCCCAACGCGGGGAAGTCCTCGTCGGTGAGGCCGTTGCAGTCGTTGTCCAGCCCGTCGCAGGTCTCGGGATCCCCCGTCCCCCCCGAGGCGCTGCACGTCACGCCGTCGCCAGCGAAGTTGCAGACGAGGATGCCCGTGTTCTCGCAGGTGCCCTGGCCCGCGGTGCAGATCTCCCCGAGGGTGGGGAAGTCCTCATCCGTCTGTCCATCGCAGTTGTTGTCGAGCCCGTCGCAGACCTCCGCCTCGCTCTGGGCGGGCGTGGCGTTGCAGACGGTCCCGGAGCCATCGGGGAGGCACTCCATGAAGCCGAAGCGCTGACAGATCCCCACGCCCACCGAGCAGCTCTGGTAGACGTCGCCGAAGTCCTCGTCCGTCTGCCCGTCGCAGTCGTCGTCCAGGTAGTTGCAGATGTCCGCCGAGGGCGTCTGCCCCGCGCACACGAGGGCCTCCGAGCCGTCCACGCAGTCGCGCACCCCCGCGCACTGGCCGAAGGCGTTGGTGATGTCGCAGGAGTCCCCGCGGCCGGGCACGTCATCCAGCAACCCGTTGCAGTCGTCGTCCACGCCGTTGCAGACCTCGGCCGCGGGCTCGGCCGCCGTGCAGCCCACCCAGCCCACGCTGGGATCGCACGTCTCCACGCCAAAGCAGGCGCCGAACGCGTTCTCGTTGGCGCACGCCCGCGCCTGCCCAGCGTCCTGCTCCAAGCACGAGCACGAGCCCGACGCCGGCACGCACTGGGCGCTCCCGCCCGCGACGTCCGTGCACGTGAAGCCGCTCGGGCACTCGCCCTCCGCTGTCCCATAGACGTTGCCGGCCCCGCAGTCGCGCCCGCAGAACCGCCCCCCATCGAGATCCAGGCAGCGATCCCCAGGGTTGGGGCAGTTGGCGTCGGTCTCACACGGCGTGCACGGCTCGGTGGAGACGAGCGCGCACGTCGCAGGACCCGCCTGGTAGTACCCCGGCGCGCAGGTCACCACCTCGCAGCGCGGGCTCCCGTCGTTGGCCGCGCAGAAAGTCTCGTCGGCGTTGGGGATCGCCCCATCGCAGGAGATCCCGCACGCACCGCAGTTCTGCTGATCGAGGTACACCCCGGTGCCGCCCTCGCGGAAGTCCTCGTCGGTCTGCCCGTCGCAGTCGTTGTCCTGGTTGTCGCAGACGTCCTCCTGGGGCACGCGCGCCGTGCACACCCACCCGGCGTCGCAGCTCCAGAACCCCGTGCACGAGCCCAGCGCGTTCGTGCGCACGCACGCCTCGTCGGGGGGCGCCACGCCGTCGTCCACCTCGCCGTTGCAGTCGTCGTCCAGCCCGTTGCAGAGCTCTTGTGCGGGCACGCGCGCGTCACAGCCCACCCACCCCACGGTGGGGTCGCAGGTCTCGAAGCCGTGACAGGTACCGAACTCGTTGCTGAACCCGCACGCACGCTTCTGCCCCTGGGTCGCCTCCGTGCATGAGCACGTCCCAGAGTCCGGCACGCAGGCCTGCACGCCCGAGCCCGGCCCGCCCACCTCCTGGCAGGAGGTCCCCGCGCCGCACAGCCCGTCCACGCCCGCGCAAGGCGCCAGGCAGACCTGCTGCCCGTCCAGCGTCACGCACGAGCCGCCGCCGCACTGGGAGTCGTCGCTACACGGCGCGCAAGTGCTGGCCGTGGGCAGGGCGCAGGCGAAGTCGCTCACGGCCACGTACCCGTCGTCGCAGCTCGCCACGACGCAGACCGGCGCCTCGGGGGGGCCCCCACAACGCCCCACGCCGTGCGGGATGGCCTCGGCGCAGTCGTGGCCGCAGATGCCACAGTTCGAGTCCGTGGTGTAGAACCCGTCTTGGTCCACGAAGCCGTCGTCCACGACGCCATCGCAGTCGTCGTCCACGTAGTTGCACGACTCGACCGTCGGCGTCTGGCCCACGCACCGCCAGCCGTCGACGCCGTCGCACACGCGCACGCCGTGGCACGTCCCCAGGCCCGGAGCGGTGATGTCGCACGCCTCGCCCACGGGGAGGTTGTCATCGACGAGCCCTGAGCAGTCGTCATCCAGCCCGTTGCACACCTCGCTCACAGGGGTCGCGGCGCTGCACGCCCCCCAGCCGGTCGTGGCGTCGCAGACCTGGGCACCCACGCACGCCCCGGCGTCCCCCGAGACGGCGCAGGGACGGCTGGCGCCGTCGTTCGCCGCCCCGCACGAGCAGTCCCCGCTGTCGGGGATGCAGCGCATGCGGCCGTCGCCCAGGTCGCCGCAGGTGGTCGCGGCGGGCGCGCAGGTGCCGTCCGCTTCGCAGGGCATGACGCAGACGCTCTCGCCGCCCACCTGCCAGCAGGTCCCGCCCAAACAGTCCTCGTCCCCGTCGCACGGGGCGCAGGTGAAGTCCGCGCTAGGCACGCACACCGTGGCCGCCACCTGCGTGAACCCGGCGTCGCACTGGCTCACGGCGCAGTGTGGCCCGGCCCCATCATCCACACAGTGCCCCTGCCCATTCACGACCGCTTCGATGCAGTCCACACCACAGGCACCGCAGTGGGCGTCGGTGTCGTAGGCGCCGCTCGGGCCCTTGAAGTCCTCGTCCACGAGCCCATCGTAGTCGTTGTCCTGGCCGTCGCAGACCTCGGCCTGGGGCGCCGGACCCACGCACTGGAGGCCGGCCGCCCCCAGGCAGACCTCGACCCCGTTGGGGTTGGTGCCCACCCCGGGCACGTCGATGGGGCAAGCACCACCGGACAGCACGCCGTCGTCGATGAGCAGATCGCAGTCGTCGTCCACTCCGTTGCAGGTCTCTGGGGCGGCGTCGGGGGCGGTGCAGCCCACCCAGCCCACGGCGTCGCCCGCGGCCGCGTCTCCCTCGGGCTTGCAGACCTCCAGCCCCTGGCAGGTGCCGAACTCGTTGGCGCGCTCGCACACGCGCTGCATCCCGGCGTTGGCGGCGATGCACTGGCAGGAGCCCGACAGGGGGGTGCAGCGGGCCACGGTGTCGCCGCTGAGATCCACCACGTCCGTGCAGGTAAAGCCCTCGGCGCAAGCCTGGTCCTCGGCCCCGCACCACATGGCGCAGACCTGGTCGCCGTCCAGGTTGACGCACGAGCCCCCGGGGCAGTCCGCGTCCTCCCCGCACGGCTTGCAACCCAAGGGGGGCGGCGGCGTGCACTGGAAGTCGTTGGCGCGCACGTAGCCCGGATCGCACGAGGCGACGACGCAGGTGGGCGACTCGGGGGTCCCGCCACAGGTCCCCACGCCATTGGGGATGGCGGTCGCGCAGTCGTTCCCACAGGTCCCGCAGTGCTCCGCCAGGGTCCAATGCCCGTCGGCGTCCTTGAAGTCCTCGTCGGTGAGCCCATCGCAGTCGTTGTCTTGGAAGTCGCAGACCTCCACCTCGGGCGTGGGCCCCTGGCAGATCCAGCCCTGGCCACCGCCGCAGACGCGGACGCCCGAGCAGCTCCCCACGCCCTCGACGGTGTTCTCGCAGGCGTCCCCGTCGGTGAGCCCGTCATCCACCAGGGCGTTGCAGTCGTTGTCCAGGCCGTCGCAGACCTCGGCGCTGGGCTCGGCCGCCGTGCAGCCCACCCAGCCCGTGCCCGGCTCGCAGGTCTCCACGCCGTAGCAGGTCCCCTCGGCGTTGGTCGCCGTGCAGGTGCGCACGCCGCCGTCGAACTGGGCCGTACAGTCACAGCTCCCACCCACCGGCTGGCAGAAGGTCCCCTCGTGCTCCCCCGCGGGGTCCGCTGCGCAGGTGTAGCCCTCCAGGCAGTCCCCGTCCGTGGTGCACTCCGGCGCGCACCGCTGGGAACCGTCCAGCGCGAGGCAGGCGCCCCCCGTGCACTGGAAATCCTCCTGGCAGGGCGTGCAGGACTTCTTCACACGCGGCAGGCACAGGAACACGACGTCCGAGCCCCCCGACAGCACGGACTTGCAGTCGTAGCCCGCGTCGCAGGTCTCCGTGCACGTCTCGGTGCAGATGTAACCCTTGGGCCCTTCCACGCACCAGCCGGAGAAGCAGTCCTGGTTCCCGTTGCAGGGCGCCCCGAACTCCCCGGGCTGGGGGACGAAGGTGTCCACGTCGGCGTCTTGGCCCCCACCATCGGAGATGTCGGGCTTGGGTGCGCCCACATCGCTGGGCCCCAGGTCGGCGACGGTCGTGTCGGGGTGCGTGAAGCCCGAGGCGTCCTCGGCGAGAGCGCAAGGGATCCACGTCCCGGTCGCCGGGACGAAGCACAGCGACGCGCCGTCCTCTCCGGAGGACAGCCAGTCGAAGGCGCCCAAGACGTCGATGTCCATGGACGCGTCGGCACCGGAGGTCTGGCCCGAGCCTCCCGAACACGCCACCAAGCCCACGCCCGCGACGGCGAGCATCACCCAAAGCGCCTTGCGCATCTCGTCCCCCTCTCCTCTATCTCGTACGCGCGGGCCTGCCCCGTGCGCCCCCGGGAGAACTCTGCCCCCCGGCCCGCTCGCGGGGTCCGCGCGCCTGTGCTCGCGGACGATGACCTCGCGTTTGCCGTAGTCTAGGGATGGGCGACGTCCGGCGCTAGCGTAGACCGCGCGCGTAAAGACACCCGAGGGTCCCCCGACGCGCGCCGTGCTGTCAGCGGTCCTGTCAGTAGGGGCAGAAGGTCAGCTCATGGGCGGCGTTGTTCGTCTCGTCGCACTCGTTGAAGGCGCCGTCGGGGCTCCCGTCGTCGTCGGCCACGAGGTCCACGGTGAACATCTCCCCATAGGCGAGTTCTTGGGGGAGGGGGGAGAGCGTCCAAGTCACCTCCACGCACTGGCCGGGGAGGATCGGCGCGTCCGTCGTCGCGGTCCCCAAGGGGTACGAGGGGCTCGCGTCGGCGTTCACGACGGCGGTCACGGGGAGCCCAGCGGGCACACCCAGGGCGCCGTGGTTGCCCACGCAGGCGTGGATGACGAGGTCCCCTCCGCAGGTGGCCCACACCGAGTCGATGGCCAGGTCCGGGGCCCAGAACACGCCCGACGGCTGCACGTTCTGGCGGAAGTTGTTGTAGCGGGGGTCGAGCCAGTTGGGCGTCTCGTAGGCGGGGACCGTGCCCGTCTCGGTGACGTTGGAGATGTGGTAGCCGTGCTGGTTCCAGATGCGCCGGCTGCGCACCCAGTTGCCGGCCGCGTCGTCCCACACGCGGACGCCCGGCACGCCGCCCTGGTTCTGATTGCCCGGGATGATGACCTCGGCGGATCCGTCGTTGTCCACGTCGGCGATGACGGGCATCTCCACGCGCGTGTTGCTCCCGTGGGTGGTGTCGGTGAAGAGCACGGCGCCCGTGGTCCCGTCCAAGATGCGGAAGGTCGTCTCGTCGGCGTAGACGACCTCGGCCTTCCCGTCGCCCTCGAAGTCGAAGACGCTGGAGGCCGTGGCGCGGCTGGAGCAGTCCTGGTTCGGGGTCTTCCACAAGATGCCCGGCGAGTCACAGCCGGCTGGCAGGGGGGTCACCAGGCAGTCCAGGTCCGCCACGGCGTAGTAGTCCGCCCCCGCCGTGCCGATCTCGGGCCGCCCGTCCCCGTCGAAGTCCGCGATGGTGGGGGGCCCGGACTCGTTGGCGGCGTTCCCGCTCTTGGTGCAGTCGTCCCAGGGCACGTCGATGGACGCCTTGAGCGTGCCGTCGTGCTCCAGCACGTAGATGGTCCCCTCCCGAACGATCACCACCTCTCCCTGCTCGTCGTCGTCGAAGTTCCCCACGGCGTCGAAGCCGTCGCACGGGAGCCCCCCTTGGCAGTACCCATCTTTGGGGAAGTCGAAGGTCCACTTCACGGTGCCGTCGGCGTTGTAGACCGTGTTGCCCGCGATGACCTCGGGGGCCAAGGGCTCGGCCAGGTCGATGTCCGCCACGATGGACACGGGCCCCAGGAAGGCGTTGTTGCCGATCCCTCCGGAGCCGCCGGAGGTCACGACCCCATCCCACCGGAGGCTCCCGTCGATGCCGTTGAGCACGACGTTGCCCACGATGACCTCGGGGAAACCGTCCCCGTCCAGGTCCGCGAGCGCCGGCTGGGAACCCCCGCGGGTGTGGACGTTGCGCGTGGGATACGTGGGGTTGGTCCAAAGAACCTCCCAACTCGTGGCGTCGTCCGAGAGGCGATGGAAAGCCACCGTCCCGCTCAGGAGCATCATCGCGACGATCTCGGGCACGCCATCGCCATCCAGATCGCCCACGGCGAGGCCCCCAGACTCGTCCAGATCGGGCCCCGGGACCTCCGCCAGCGTGGTCATCGTGCCGTCCGCGTTGCACGCACCGCTGGCGATCCAGAGGGTCGCAGGCTCATCGCAGCAGTGCCCCAGGTCCCAGTTCCAAGCCGTGAACGCGATGTCGGGCGTGTCCTCGGTGTTCGTCACCCCGTCGCCGTTGTCGTCGCTAAGGTTCGCCACCACGGGGGTCATGCAAACGTTGTCGCGTCCCGCGTGGGTGGCCCCGGCGGGGGGCAGCCAGTGGCACCCAACGACCGGGTCCAAGACCCCCACGGGCGGCACGTACTCGCAGAGGGTCACGGCTCCATCGGGGATACACTGCCCCACGACAGGCTCGCAGATCTGCCCGTAGGGGCAATCCTCGTTGACCGTGCAGGGGCCCAGCGGCTGCACGCACGTGTCCTGCAAGCACAGCTCCCCGGCGGCGCAACAGATGTCCTGGGCGGCCCCGCACTGGAGCTGGTCGGCGGGGCACTGGATCTTGCACTGCCCGAGGTCGCAGTACCACCCCGGTCCGCAGCAGGCGCCGTTGCAGGTGTTGCAATTGGTGTCATCGCAGTCGGTCAGCCCGTCGGCGTCGTTGTCCACCTCGTCGTTGCAGGTCTTCTCGACGCCGAACTCGCAGTCACCGGCGTGGTTGCAGTCGTAGTCCTCGCAGTCGGTGAGCCCATCGCCGTCGTTGTCTAGCCCGTCGTCGCAGGTCTGCTCATGCCCCGGCTCACAGCCCGGGGCGTCGGCGCAGTCGTCGTCGGCACAGTCCGTGGCGCCATCCAGATCCTCGTCCACGCTGTCCTGACAGGACGTCTCGGAGGCGGGCGGCCCCGCCGTGTCCGAGGCCGTGTCTGCGTCCGAGGCCGTGTCCGAGGCCGTGTCCGCCACCGTGTCCGAGGCCGTGTCCGAGACCGTGTCCGAGGCCGTGTCCGAGGCCGTGTCCGCCACCGTGTCCGAGGCCGTGTCCGCCAGCGTGTCCGAGACCGTGTCCGCCACCGTGTCCGAGGCCGTGTCTGCGTCCGAGGCCGTGTCCGAGGCCGTGTCCGAGGCCGTGTCCGAGGCCGTGTCCGAG